>NZ_JBWYHD010000008.1:0-198641 GCF_056711665.1 Bacillus sp. Medicinal_06
ACCCGTCCGCCGCTAACTTCATAAGAGCAAGCTCTTAATCGGTTCGCTCGACTTGCATGTATTAGGCACGCCGCCAGCGTTCATCCTGAGCCAGGATCAAACTCTCCAATAAAGTTTGTCTAGCATCATAAATAAAAATTGACGTTTCACGTTGTTTGTTTCGTTCAGTTTTCAAAGAACTTGTCCATCGCCGATTGGCGACTCCCTTATGTTAGCACCTTCGTTTTTCGATGTCAACCAAGTTTTTTAATTTCTTTCTTCGCTTCCTGCGTTTCTCGCATCAGCGACGTTTATTAATATACCATCCTCATTTTAAAATCACAAGTGTTTTTTTAAAATAATATAAAAAAGTTTTTCGTTTCATAATTCCACCTATTTATTTCATATTAAATAGAATTTCTTCTCCCTCACTTCAAAAACGCTAAAATACCCAATCAACTCTCTAGCTCTTACTTACAAAATCTCATTCCTTCTCTACGTAAGAGTAAATTTAGAATCTTTTTACATTTAATCAATGAAAAATATCCAGATTTTGTTATATAGTAACAAAGTAGACTAAAAAACAAATTAAACGGAGGAATTACTTTTATGGATAGGTTAACAAAATTCTCATTAAAAAACCGAGCCGCTATCATCATCATGGTTTTTCTCATTTCTGTACTCGGCATTTATTCTGGTTCGAAATTACCAATGGAGTTTCTACCTAGTGTCGACAACCCCGCAATAACTGTCACTACAATGTCTCAAGGTTTAGATGCTGAAACATTAACAAAAGAAGTAACCGAACCTCTCGAAAAACAATTTCGAAACTTAGAACACGTCGATACAATCACTTCTTCTACTCATGAAGGGTTATCACGTATCGATATCGCGTATACATCTAAAGCTAACATGAAAGATGCCGCGCGCGAGGTCGAAAAAATTACCAACAACGTAAATTTCCCAAAAGAAATTACAAAGCCCGTCGTTAGTCAACTTAATACCTCTATGATTCCACTTGCACAAATTACCGTTCAAAAACAGAATGGTTTTACAAAAGCAGACGAAAAACAGATTGAAGAAGAAATCATTCCACAACTTGAAAATATCGACGGCGTTGCTAACGTTATGTATTATGGCAAATCAACATCCGAGCTATCTATTATATTAGACCCAGAACAAATGAAACAGAAAAACGTGACACCTCAGCAAGTATTGACTGCTTTACAAGGCAAAGAAACTTCCACTCCAGCTGGGCAGGTCACTGTAAATAACGAAAATCACAACCTTCGTATCATTGGAAATGTAAAAAATGTAGATGAAGTGAAGAACATAGCACTTGGAAATCAAGTAAAATTACAAGATATAGCGCAAGTAGAAGCAAAACAACATCATGACACTGTTACACATGTAAACGGCGAAGAGGGAACTGGATTAGTTATTATGAAAGAACCTAGCAAAAACGCTGTTGAAATCGGGAAAGAAATCGATAAAAAAATTAAAAATATAAGTAAAGAATATAAAGATACTTACACAATTAAGTTGCTATCCTCTACTCACGAACAAGTCGAAAACGCTGTTATAAGTATGGGGAAAGAAGTAATCTTAGGAGCAATCGCTACAACATTTATCATTTTAATCTTTTTACGTAGTATTCGAACAACGCTTATCGCTGTTGTTAGCATCCCGTTATCCATTTTACTAACGCTATTTTTACTAGATCAATCTAATATTACATTAAATATTTTAACTCTTGGGGGATTAGCAGTTGCTGTTGGACGTCTCGTTGACGATAGTATTGTTGTCATTGAAAATATCTTCCGTCGTTTGCAAAAGGACACCTTTTCAAAAGACGTCATTCTAGATGCAACAAAAGAGGTAGCAGTCGCCATTACCTCTTCGACATTAACAACAGTCGCTGTCTTTTTACCTATCGGTCTTGTATCAGGTACAATCGGTGAACTTATGTTACCTATGGTACTAGCAGTTGTATACTCTATACTTTCGTCATTAGTTATTGCACTAACAGTTGTTCCACTTATGGCATTTTTATTACTCAAAAAGACAAAACAACGAAGTCCAAAGCCTTCAAGAAAATATATAACTACTTTAAAATGGGCACTTTCGCATAAGTTTATTATTTTATTCTCTTCTTTCTTATTATTTGCTGGGTCAATCGCCGCTTATATATTGCTACCAAAAGCAAATATCAAATCAGAAGACGACACGATGCTTTCAATTAATATGACATTCCCAACAAATTACGATCTTGAGTCTAGAAAGCAAAAAGCCTTTGATTTTGAAAAAAAATTACTTTCTAACAGTGATATAACGGATGTTATGTTACGAATGGGTTCTAGTGCCGAAGATGCACAGTTTGGATTTACAACTAAAAATAACCTTGCAACTATTTTTGTCACCTTTAAAAAAGGATCAGATATTGATCAATATATCAAAACATTAAAAAAAGAGCATACAGACTTTAAACCAGCCGAATTTGAATATACTAAAACAAGCTTTTCTAATTTTGGCGGGGGCAACAGCTTACAATTTAACGTAACAGCAAATAACGATGAAAATTTAAAAAAAGCTGCCGATGTCGTTGAAACAAAACTAAAAAGTATCAACAGTCTTTCTAAAGTAAAAACAAATATGGAAGAGTCAAAAAAAGAGTGGCAAATTCATATCGATCAAACGAAAGCAGAACAAGTTGGATTAACATCAGAAACAGCAGGACAACAAGTTTCATTTCTTATGAAGAAATCACCTATTGGACAAATTACAATTAATGATGAAAAAACAACTATTATGCTAGAAAATAAGAAAGACAATATAAATAAAAAAGATGATATCCTTAACACAAATATTCTATCTCCTATAAATGGACTGATTCCTTTAAAAGAAATTGCAACCATTTCAGAAAAACAATTACAAACAGAGATTTTCCATAAAGATGGGAAAGAAACCATTCAAATAACTGCTGAAGCAACAAATGAAGATTTAAGTAAATTAACTACAGAAGTGAACAAAGCGATCTCAGAATTAGACCTACCAAGCGGCGCGAAAGTTAAAGTTGCTGGTGCAACTGAATCTATGCAAGAAAACTTCACCGATTTATTCAAAATCATGGGTATCGCAATTGGGATTGTCTACTTAATTATGGTTATCACTTTTGGGCAAGCACGCGCTCCATTTGCAATTTTATTCTCCTTACCACTAGCTGCTGTTGGCGGTATTTTAGGGTTAATCATTTCAAGAACACCAGTCGACTTAAATGCACTAATTGGCGCATTAATGCTCATTGGCATTGTCGTTACAAATGCCATCGTACTAATCGAACGTGTTCAACAAAATAAAGAACATGGTATGACGACGCGGGAAGCTTTACTAGAAGCAGGTTCTACAAGACTACGACCAATTATCATGACCGCTATTACAACAATAGTAGCCATGTTACCATTATTATTCAGCCAATCACAAGCCGGCAGTATGGTATCTAAAAGTTTAGCAGTTGTTGTAATTGGTGGTTTAGCAGTTTCAACTGTACTTACACTAGTTGTTGTCCCTGTTATGTATGAATTGTTAGATAAATTCGGTAAAAAACGAAGCTCACGTAGAAAAATAGACTCTTCTATAGATACACCAAAAGCCTAACATCCAAAAACGTTATCTTCTGTTCTGAAGATAACGTTTTTTATTTCTACTATGAATATACAATTATAATTCCATGATTACTCATTCATATAAGTCATCACTTCATCTATATATTCTTCTAACATTTGTCCAGAATCTACAACAAAATATGTAAAACCAGACGGTCGTTTACTACCATCTAACCACTTTTTAAACACTTCTTCAGATTCCACTTTCTCAATTTGACTTATCATTCGTTTTCGCTTCTTTAACCTATTATTAATTTCTTCTATATCATTAAGGTAACATTCAACATATTTGTATTTCACATTATACTTCTGCAACACCTTTATTCCTTTTTCTAACATTTCTATATAGAGACACGGGCTATCTAGTATTACATTATGCCCCTGGGATAAAGTGAAACTTTAATCAGCGGGGGTTTTCTTCATCCCCCACTGATTATTAGCCCTCACCAATCGGGCCGTTACGGGCAGTAATACTCCCACCTAACTTCTTTGCTTCGCCGAACTTTGAGGTGGGAGTATTACTGCCCCTAAAGTAGCGGGATAAATGAAAATCTATTAAGGCCCATTCGATTTCGTACGAAATTCCACCAGCGGCCATCGTTTCAATCTGACGAGTTTCCAACGACTCTAGTAAGGCCGTTTTCACAATATCATGATCAATCACAATTGCACCTGTATTTTGGGCTATACGTCTAGCAAGAGTTGATTTTCCTGAACCCGGAAAACCTGACATTTGAAGAAAAAACATAAACAACACCTTCCCTATTTATATTACAGTATTTATTTATATCGTTAAATATACAATTTCTTTTCCTTATACTCCTCCTATAGATGAAATTACTTGATCCATCTTGCATATTAAAACCACAAAAAAGCCCTCTGTTTTTACAAACAGAGAGCTTCCCGTTTATTAAGGGTACAAGCATTTAAGCTGCCTTTGCTTTCGTTGTTTTACGAGATTTCTTAGATCCTGTAAAACGTTTATGAAGTACAGATGCAGTAAAACGAGCAATGATATTAAAGAGTAAAACCATAATAATTAATACCGCTGCTGATTTTGTTGCAATTAACTTCGCATCCGGAATAATCCCTTCAGAGTTCAATTTCCAAATATGAACCGCTAATGTTTCAGCTGGTCGAAATGGATTTAATGGATGTGCAGGACTTGAAAAGTCAGCTGCCGAATTTAAGATTGGTGATGTTAATCCCGCTGTATAAATCAATGCCGCTGCCTCACCAAATATACGACCCGCAGCTAAAATAACTCCCGTAATAATTTGCGGCAATGCTGTTGGGATAATAATTCGCACAATCGTTTGCCACTTTGTTGCACCAAGTCCAAGACTTGCTTCTTTTACATTAGACGGAACTTCTGTAATGGCACTTTCACAAACACGTGTTAGACCAGGTAAATTCAAAATCGTTAAAGCGAGTGCACCACCCATTACCGTATAGCCCCAGCCTGTCATGGTAACAAATACCAACAAACCGAATAGACCAACAACGATAGAAGGCAATGACGCCATCGTTTCAATACATAAACGAACAAAACCTAAAAAACGTCCTTGCTTCGCATATTCCGCAAGATAAATCCCTGCCCCTAATCCAAGTGGGATGGAAATAATCAGGGTGATAACAAGCATATAGAAAGAGTTGAATAATTGCGGACCAATTCCACCCCCAGCCCTTGTATTGCTTGGTTCTCCGAACAAGAAACTTGGATCCCAAAATCCCCATCCCTTTTGCAAAATTTCGTATACTAAGAAAACAAGTAAAGCTACAACAAACGCAGCAACTGCATATAAAATACCCGTCCAAATATTATTTACTTTTCTTGCATTCATCGTTATCGTTCACCTCTTTGGCCAATTGCTCGAATTACTAAAATAAATAGGAATGAAATAACAAGTAGAATCATCGCCAATGTCCATAAAGCGTTATTCCATGCAGTTCCATTTAGCGTATTCGTCATATCCATTGTTAAAATACCCGTTAATGTCGCCGTCGGGCTATATATTCCTTCAGGCAATTTAACAGTGTTTCCTATTACCATTTGAACCGCTAACGCTTCACCGAAAGCACGAGCTAACCCTAGAACGATTCCTGTTAAAATACCTTTTTTTGCAGCCGGAACAATAACACGGCTAATCGCTTGCCATTTCGTCGAACCTAAACCATAAGAGGCTTCCAAGTAATCAAATGGAACTGAACGTATTGCATCGGAAGCAATACTAGCAATAGTAGGTAAAATCATAATACTTAGTACAACAATACCAGCAATTAAACTAAAACCAACACCACCGAATGAATCACGTAAAAGCGGAACTAAAATTGTAACCCCTAATAAACCGTATACTACGGAAGGAATTCCAACTAATAATTCTAAAACAGGCTTTAGCACTTTATTCCCAAACTTTGGTGAAATTAAATTCATAAATATCGCAAGGGCAAGTGCGATTGGCGCGCTAATAACGACTGCACCTAATGACACAAGCGTTGAACCCACAATAAAGATAACTGCACCAAATGATCCTTTATCAGCATTCGGATTCCATTTTGTTGACGTCAATACCTCAGAAAATGAAATACCACTTTGCGTAAAAGATTGAATTCCTTTTCCGCAAATAAATGCAATAATCGCTAATGTAACAAGAACAATAAATATACCGCAAAACGTAACAAGTGTTCTTCCGATATATTCACTTTTTACATAATTAATTTGTTTTTTCCCCTTCATCACAGGACATAACCCCACTTTATAGATTGAAATGAACAAGACTGGCCTCGCAGCCAGCCCCGTTGAATGTTTACTTATTCAGTTTAGACATTGGGATATAACCCATATCTTCAACTTGTTTTTCGAAGTCCTTACCTTTTACATAATCGATATAATCTTTTGTAGCTTCTTTTGCTTCCCCTTTTGTTACCATATACTCATAAGACCAGAATGGATACTTACCAGAAGAAATATTTTCAACTTTCGGCTCTGCACCATCAATCTTCACAGTTTGTAATGCACCTTTTTTATCGCCCACCATATAAGACATTGCAAGATAACTAATAGAGCCAGGAGTAGAGTTAATCGCTTGTTCTACTGCACCGTTAGAATCTTGTGTTGTACCTGTTCCATCGTTAATCTTCGCATCTTTCATAATTGTTTTTTCAAATGTAGCACGTGTACCAGAAGATGCCGGACGGTTGATTACGTTAATTTTCTCATCTTTACCGCCTAATTCTTTCCAGTTTGTAACTTTTCCAGTGAAGATATCTTGTACTTGTTTCACAGTTAAATTATCAACCTTCACATCTTTATTTACAACAAGCGCAAATGCAATACCTGCCACTTTGTTATCTACTAATTCTTTCGCTTTTTCTGGATCTTTTATTTTATCTGCAGATGGAACATCAGAGTTGCCGATTTGAACCGCACCGGAAGCCACTTGGTTAATCCCTGTTCCACTACCGCCACCTTGAACTTGAATAGAAACGTTTGGATTTTTTTCCATGAATTTTTTACCCGCTTCTTCAGCAAGAGGTTGAAGAGCTGTAGAACCAGCTGCTGCAATTGTACCTGACGATTCTTGTTTTGCATTGTTACTACCGTTAGCAGTTTCTTTACTACCTGTGCTTTCTGATTTTCCGCATCCAACTAAAGCACCTGCAACCACTAATGCCGCTAACGAAAATTTAATACCTTTTTTCATAACCATGTCTTGTACCCCCATTTGGATTATCGCTTTTTCATATTCATCTACTTCTTTCGAACACAAATTCATTGTAGGACAATAATATTGTGTTAGTGTTAAGCAATTTTTAATTTTAAGTAAATAGAGGTAACATGCCTCAAAACCTATATATTTCAACTTTTTGCGTTTAAAAAACCAAAAGAATCCACACGAATTATCCCATATTGTAAATTTACTTTTAATAATGTAAATTTAACGTAAATAAAACCTTATTTTTCACTATCGATGTTAAAACTACCTTTACAAATCCCCTCATTTTTTGAACTTTATAGATGTTACTCCGCATTGATCCCACATAATTTTAGTAATATTTTTCTGTACAATAAAATAAATTGGAACAATTCTAAAAATAATTGAATATTTTTAAAGTACAAATTGACAACATCATCCAATGTAGTCTACTATATTAGTAGCAAAAAGTTTCCCTCAGCAAACTTTTTAAATCAAGACTAAAAATATAGAGAAGAGGTAACTTTTATGGTATCGGCTAATCTCAAACCCCTTTCAAATTTTCAAACAGGGCAGTTTGTACAAATCGAGAAGATACAATTAGAAGGAACTATGAAACGTCGTTTATTAGATTTAGGTTTTATTCCTGGTGCTACCATTAAAGTATTGCAAAAAAGCCCGCTTGGGGATCCAACTGCATATCAAGTAAGCAATACAACCATTGCACTGCGTAGTGAAGAAAGTTCCCTCATTTTCGGGAAGTTAATAGGAGATGATTCAAAATGAAAAAACATCGCATTGCGCTAGCAGGAAACCCTAACACCGGTAAAAGTACATTATTTAATACATTAACAGGATTAAAACAGCATACTGGAAACTGGACTGGAAAAACAGTATTAAAAGCAGAAGGTGAATATGAACATAACGGAAGTATATATACTCTCATTGACTTACCAGGAACGTACTCCCTGTATTCAAATTCTGCAGATGAAGAAGTAGCACGTGATTATATCATTTTTGAAAAACCAGAAGTAACTGTCGTTGTTGTGGATGCAACTGCAATGGAAAGAAATTTAAACTTAGCTTTGCAAGTTATGGAAATGACAAAAGACGTTGTAGTTTGTATTAACTTAATAGATGAGGCTGAAAAAAAAGGAATTATCATCGATGAGAAAAAATTAGCAAAGTCACTCGGAGTTCCTGTCGTTAAAGTCTCTGCTCGGAACCGAGTTGGAATTGACCATTTACTAAGTGTAATCGCCAAAGTAGCCAATAAAAAACTAATTCCTACGCCAGTTCAAATTACTTATAATGAACAAATTGAAAATATGATTCAGGAGTTAGAACCAGAGATTTATAAAGTGTTCGGAGATACTTATCCAGCACGCTGGGTGGCACTCCGCATATTAGATGGAGATAAAAATTTTCTAGCAGCACTCCAAAAGCATCATAAGGAACCGCTTGTAAGGGAGGTCGTAATAAATGGAATCTCACTCAGCCAATAAAGCTCTTCCATTAGATTATATTGTTCAACATGCACAGACACTTACAAAAGAGGATATACGCGATGATATTGTAGGTGATATTTATCGAACTTCCGCAAGTATATGTAAGGAAGCTGTTCAGTACACAAATACTGATAAGTTATACCGTTCAGAGAAACTAGATAAAATTTTCACTTCTCCTATATTCGGATTCCCAATCATGCTCGGAATTTTATCGGTTATTTTTTATCTTACAATTGCAGGGGCTAACGTGCCTTCTGATATGATTGCTGAGTTTTTCGGGTGGGCAGAAGGTCATTTAACCGCTTGGTTTCAAGCGATGAACGCACCATCATGGTTACATGGCATCTTAATTCTTGGCCTATTCCGTGGTACTGGCGCTGTAATTAGCGTTATGTTACCACCTATGGCTATTTTCTTCCCTATGTTTGCTTTATTAGAAAACTACGGATACTTACCACGTGTTGCTTTTAACATGGATCGTTTATTCAAACGTTCTGGCGCTCACGGAAAACAATCATTAACAATGGCAATGGGATTTGGTTGTAACGCCGCTGCCATTATGTCAACTCGTATTATTGAATCACCACGCGAGCGTATGCTAGCGATTTTAACAAATAACTTCGTTCCTTGTAATGGACGCTGGCCTACATTAATATTAATGGCATCACTATTTATGGCTGCCGGCTATACTGGTAGTATGCAAACACTTGTTACAGCAGGTGTTGTAGTCGGAATGGTTGTAATTGGGGTTATTGTCACCTTAACAGTATCTTGGGTATTATCAAAAACTGCTTTAAAGGGTGTCCCAACTCACTATACGTTAGAATTACCACCATACCGTAAGCCGAAAATTTGGAACACAATTGTGCGTTCCACACTCGATAAGTCAATATATGTTTTAAAACGTGCAGTAATTGTAGCTGCACCTGCGGCTGTATTTACTTGGATATTAGCAAATATTTATATAGGCGACACAAGCCTACTTATGTATTTTGTAAATTTCTTAGATCCATTCGCTAAATTACTAGGCCTTGACGGATTCATTCTAGCTGCATTTATCCTTGGATTACCCGCTAATGAAATTGTCATTCCAATTTTATTAATGTCTTATTTATCAACTGGCGCTTTAACAGAAATAGATGATTTAAACCAAATTAAAAACTTGTTCTTAGAGCATGGCTGGACTTGGTTAACTGCATTAAACACAATGCTGTTCTCACTTCTTCATTTCCCATGTGGAACCACACTAGTTAACATATATAAAGAAACAAAAAGCCCGAAATGGACATTTCTAGCATTTGCAATCCCTACCGTTATCGCCATTGTTGTTACATTCCTAACAGCACAATTGGTACATTGGTTAGGGCTTGTATAAAAGTGAAACTTCCATCAATACAGCTTTTACTACCCGAAAATAGTGGGATGAATAAAAAGGAAACCTATCTACGGGTTTCCTTTTTCATCTTCATTTGGATTTTCCCACGGCTGTGCACCATATTTTTTTATTTTTTTATTCAAAAAATAAACAGCATATGGGATAATCCCCATCAAAATCGTATTTATAATCGTAAACATAGAAGGCATTTTCATATTATTACTATCACTCCTATTTACATTTAAAGATACGGAAAATATCAATAGAAGATACTCAACTCCACATTACTGACCACCTTCTGGCACCAAAGAACCTGAATGTTCTACCACCGGATGAACCCGAACAACGATGTCACTCTTAGTAAAATAGTTCTTTCCGTGATCCCAATTTTTTTCTATCTTCTTCCATTCTTTATAATTATGCCGCTTATAATACTCTCCTAACTCAAGAACATCCGTTTTAAAATCTTTTTGCATTTTTTTTATCGTTCTCATCGCTGTATTTTCCATCTCTTTAGAGATGTATGTATTCATTTTCTTTTCATTCCACATCGTTCCACTCCCACCTAAATACGCCTCTGCTAGTACACCTTCAGGATAAATATCAACTGTAAACTTCGGATGACGAGGGTTTGTAAAGGAAGCATGTATCTTTCGACTTAGTTTGTGAATTTCATACGTGATTGTTTTTTTTTCTTTTCGAATGGTCATAAAACCAGTCGCTTTCTTTCCAATTATATAGTTTAATCCTTGCGTATCTTTCCCTGTTAATAGGCCAATCAATTTATTATTAACCCCTTTAAATACAGCAGCTCCTTCCATTTTCACACCTTGTTTTGTTAATTGTAAAACCGGAAGTACAAAGCTTCTCTTAGCAATCATCATTTCTTGTAAATCACCAAGACGAACTGCCTCTAACATAAACGCATTAACATCTGCATGATCTGCTAATAAATCAATATATTTTGCTGGTAATTTTTCTGGTTTCGAGCTTTGCTGCAGAATTTTTTCAGCTCGATCTTTAGAGATAAAAATTCTAATATTCCTCCTCATTTCATGATCACGAAAAAAGATATCTGAAGTTTGTTCTAACAGATTTTGTTGCTTTAATAAATCTTTTGAAAAAACTATAACTTGGATATGGGGAAAAAATAAAGACCGACTAATTTTTTTTGATATCTCGCGAACTTGCGCAAAAATACTATCAGCGGTTGCACTAATATTGATATAATTATCCTCAGCTCCACCTCCACCTTTTCCTCCCTGTTGCGCTAACGCACTCGGTAAGACAAGTTGATATGTTCCTTTCATACGAGGTGGTTTCTTTGATTCACTTTCTTCCTCTTCTTTTACAACATCAAAAGCTGCTCCTGCAACAAAACCTCTCTCTTCAATCTCTTTCCGTTCTGAGCAGCCAGTCATACATATAACCAAAACAATACAACAAATATATTTATGGAGATGTTTCACTACTTTTGCCCCCCTTTATTTTATAAACAATAAAAACGAGAATAGGGACAATAATAACGCACGCCATATCTACCCAAGCTAAATAGGTACCATACTGAGTTAACTTCGTAACATTTTCAGGAAGCATGTTAAACAGATAAATAATTGGTGCACTTACAAAAATAAATGTTTTCTTTTTAATAGAAGGAAACATTGAACAAAACCCTATTATAGCAATATCATAATACATAGCCGTTGTGTTAAAAATTGTAATAATCCAAGTCGTAAAGAAAATAGCATCAAAACGTTCTAAAAATCCCCCACCGATTTCAATCTCCTTCCCTAATTCAATAACAGGATACGTCAAGCTCTTTGTCGTAGAATAAGAAAAAACAGTAATACAAGTAAGATACATGAGGATATATAATAAATTCGTAATCATCACTCCCTTTGCAGCAGCTAAAGGCGCTTTGTCTCTTTGCTTCACAATTGTGGAATAAAATAAAACGATTTCAAATCCAATGAATGTAAATATCGATTCCTTCATCCCAAGAGCATACTGGCTCCATTTTGTCTGAAAGAGCGGCAACAAATTATGAGTATCCATTAAATTTATATTTAATAACGACAAAGCAAAAATGGCACTCGCTACAATTGGCAAAAATAACAAATTAAGCCGAAGTAACGCTGCTCTAGAACCACTTACTCCATAGATAACAACAAGTAAGTAAAAAAAAGATAGAAGTTCAATAGGCGTTTTACCGAATAAATATGTTTGTGAAATAATTGAAATTGCTCGCGCCTGATACGCAGTAATTCCAGTGAATGTTAATATCATAATACTTGTTACGCAAAAAGCCACTGGCTTCGATAAGTATGTACTTGTATATTGAAAAAACGTTTGTTTTGGAAATAAATTTGCTATTTTTGTAATAACCCAAGCAAAAAAGGCACAAATCAATCCACCAAGCAATAATATAATCCAGCCGTCTGTAAAAAGCGTCTTTTCCGCAATCACCCGGGGCATCGAAAGCGCTCCTGTACCAATAATGACTGAAGATACTGCAAATGTTAACTCCCGAGATCCAATTTCTTCATCTCCGTATTCAAACGGTTTCAATTTATTTTCTCTCCTTTGAACGTAATGTTTTATCTTGCGTTTGCAAATAATCTGGTCTCGTCTTTAACATTGCCCTAGGCAACAATACCACTTCATCTTTCCAATCTTTATAAAAAGCAGGAGCGAGTGGCGTAGAATATGGGATTCCAACACTTTTTAAATTCGTAATATGTATTGCTAATGCAATTAGTGCTAAAGTAATCCCATATAGTCCAAACATAGTAGCTGCTAAAATAAATGCAAACAACAAAAACCTGAATGTAATCGTTATACTATACACAGGCAAGGAAAAGGTAGCAATAGCCGTGACAGCAATCACAATAACCATAAAAGGATTAACAATCCCAGCACTTACTGCTGCTTCTCCGATAACAAGCCCCCCTACAATCCCAACGGTTTGTCCAATTTGCTTAGGTAAACGAAGCCCCGCTTCTCGAATTAACTCCATCGTTAATGTCATAATAATGGTTTCAATATAAGCAGGAAATGGCACCCCTTCTCTTGCTCCAGCGATTGAATATGCAAGATTAGATGGAATAAGTCCTTGATGATAGGAAACAAGCGCAACATATACCGCTGGAAGTAAGATTGCCATAAGTCCAGCCATGATACGAAGCCCTCTTAGCAAGCTGCCAATAATCCATCTTTCGTAATGATCTTCTGGCGATTGAAAAATATCGACAAGTACCATAGGTGCAATAACTGCAAACGGAGACCCATCGACTAAAAGAACCGCCTTCCCTTTCGCTAAAGAAGCTATCGCTCTATCTGGTCTTTCTGTATTTAAAAATTGTGGAAAAGGTGACATGTTATTATCCTCAAGTAGCTGCTCGATTTTTCCAGAGTCTAATATCATATCTGTTTCAATTGATTGTAATCGTCGTTTTAATTCTGCTACAATGTACGGGTTAATGATGTCTTCAATATAAATTAATGTAACTTCTTTTTGAGAACGTTTTCCCATAATATAAGATTGAAATCGAAGTTTCGGATCACGTAAGTCACGTCGAATTAACATTTTATTTGTTGCAATATCCTCGGTGAATCCTACTTTCGGACCTCGAATGATGTTTTCTGTAATCGGTGGTTCTAAACTTCGCCGTTCCCACGCCCGACTATTAATCACTAATGCATTAGGTATTCCATCAATTAAAACAATGGTATCTCCCACTAGAACAGAATTAATAATATCCGGGAATTTCTTTACTATATTTACTTCACCTATAGAAATAAATCCGTCTAATAACGTTTGCATAATTGATGCCTTATTTGGAATATCTTCTTGTTGCAGTGGACGGATAATAAATCGATAAACTAAATCTTTATCCGAAAGCCCGCATAGAAAAATAACCGCACATCGCGTAGAGGAAGAAGAAAGTGCAAACTCTCGTACTGTTAAATCATTTGGAGACTGTAACGTGTCTCGAATAGATTTTGTAATTGCAGATACGTTCGCCTCTAAACTCGTCATCTTCCTCACCTAACTTTCCTCTCAAGATATTACCGTTATATTTCTCCATCTAGGGAAAATGTATGCAATGAAAAAAGCTACCTCCCTAAAGAAAGATAACTTTTTTACTGTATACCATTCCTATTTCTCCAACACAGTAGAATTGCGCGTCACTTCAATATTTCTAGTCACAATGCTCACTACAAACATGACAATAATATTTACCACTAACGCCACAATACCCACGTTTAAATCCTTAATATATTGTGGAAAGGATGGAAACATACTAGATATAGTCGAACCAGACAATGTAATATAAGCAACTACTATTAAACCAACTCCCATTCCAGCAATGGCGCCTTGCTTTGTTACAAATTGACGATGAAACAAACTACAAACTAGTGCAGGAAAAAGCTGTGTAACAATGCTATATCCCATAAGAAGAAGTGCACCGATTGTTTCCCCGCCTTTAAATGTAAAGAACACAGCAACAAGTGTTACAACAGGAACAAATAGTTTTGCAGCCCTTGCTACCTGCTGATCTGATACAGACGGCGTTAGAACCTGATAAATATTTTTTGCAAGTAGCGTCGAAGCCGCCATTACGAGCATAGACCCTGGCACCAAGGCCGTTAATAATCCTGCACTACCGATAATACCAATAAACCACGGATCAAAAGTTTGAATAGCAAGGCGGAATAACGATAGATCTGCATCCGCTCCTTGTAATCCTGGCACTTGTAAAATAGCAGCGAAGCCAGCAAAAAATACAAAGAGTAATACTAAAGAGTACAAAGGCATAATCGCCGCATTTTTCCGAAAAACTTTTTCACTTTTGGCCGAAAAAGCTGAAGCAAATGTATGTGGCCACATATAAAACCCTAGTGCTGTTAATATAATTGTAGAAACAAACCAAGAAATACTCATTCCCTGCTCAGGTAGAGCTAAAAACCCTGGCTTCGCCGCTTCTACAGCCTCGAACATCGGCTGAAATCCTCCGTAATAATGATACGGTAAATATATTCCTAAAAACATAACGATAAATAAAATCATAATGTCCTTTAAAGCAGCTGTCCAAGCAGAGCCGTGTATACCAGAAATCATTACATATATTGTAATTGTAATCGCACCGATCCACACTGCAAAAACTGGTGATACTTTTCCATACGAAGCTTCAGAAACAATAATTCCAAGCCCCTTTAGTTGCAGTACAAGATACGGAATAATTGAAACGACACCGATAATCGATACGATAATCCCAAGTGCCTGACTATTATATTTTTTTGTAAAGAAATCCGGTTGTGAAATAAGCCCATGCTGTTTTGCATACTTCCAAACCGGCGGCAATAAAAAGTAAGATAAAATATAAGCTAGTGCCCCATATCCTAAAATATAAAATGTAGGAGCACCTTTGCTATACGCCCAGCCACTACCTCCTAAAAATGTAAACGTCGTGTAGATCTCTCCGGCCATAAGCAAAAAGACGAAAATCGTTCCGAACCCTCTGCCTCCAACAGACCATTGTTCTAAGTTCATATCTTTCCCGCGCTGTGCCCGAATTCCTAAAAATAAAGACAAACATAAAAACAAAGTAATAATAATAAGTGCTATCATTCCGCTTCCCCCTTATTAGCAGGGTCTAACCAATATAGAAATCCCATACAAAAAGATGTAATAAATACAGAGAGTAAAATCCAAAACAATAAAAATGGCATCCCAAGTACATAAGGAGTAACTGAATTTGTAAACACTGGTCCAACAACTAAACAAAGAACTGGAATAAGTGCTAATACGTGTATTTTTTTCATCTCATTCTCCTTTTCTCATAAAATTCAAAACAGATGAAACAAAAACTTCAACCCCAATTGGCAATGCATCTTCGTCAATTGTAAAACGAGGATGGTGATGCGGGTATACAATCCCTTTTTCTTTATTTCCAGCACCAATGAAGAAAAATGTACCTGGCGCTTCTTGTAAAAAGGCTGAAAAATCTTCTCCCGCCATCGTCGGCTGTAACCGTATGACTCGTTCCCTTCCGTAAATTTCTAGCGCTGCATTTTCGACAAGTTGTGTAACTTGTTCATCATTTACAACTGGACGATAGCCGTACTCATATGAAAATTTATAATTTGCGCCATAAGATTCTGTAATATGTTTAACAAGTTTTTCAATTCGCTGCGCAGTTTGTTCTCGTAACTCATGCTTTAAACTTCTTACCGTACCTTCAATCTTCGCTTGCTCTGGAATTACATTATGTGTTGTTCCGGCATGAAATTGCGTTACAGATAGAACGAGAGAATCTAACGGATTCGTAAGACGTGATACGATTTGCTGAAGCTGCGTAACTACCTGCGTACCAATAGCAATGCTATCGACTGTTTCATGCGGAATACCGGCATGTCCGCCCTTTCCTTCTATTGTAATTCTAAACACATCAGGCGCTGCCATCGCTGGACCATAAATGACACCAACCTTCCCCACTTCTAAAGACGCCCAAAGGTGTGCTCCAATAATATAGTCCACATTTTCCATCACGCCTGCTGCAACCATTTCCTGTGCACCACCTGGAAAATTTTCTTCAGCATGTTGAAATAGAAAACGAATTTCCCCTTTAATTTTTTCTCTTTGCTCTACTAGCGCATATACAGTACCAAGGAGCATCGCAATGTGACCATCATGCCCACATGCATGCATCACTCCCGGATGTGTAGAAACAAATTCAAACTGATTTTCTTCTTGGATGGGAAGCGCATCCATATCTGCACGGATTGCAATCACTTTCCCGGGATGTGTACCAATTAATCTTGCCATGATGCTATACTTTGTCGGTCGTGAGAGTTCTAGATGAGGAATTTTTTGAAGTATGTCGTATATATACTGAGATGTTTTTTCTTCTTGAAAAGATAACTCCGGATACCTGTGAAAATGCCTTCTCCATTCTATTAATTGTTCTTTAGAAAGAACAATATCTTTTACTTCATCCATTTATCCTCTTCCTTTCTTCACCAAGTTAAATGTTATTATAACTTGAATCCTCATTAAAATAAATAATATTCTGAATATTATTTATTTTAATGAGGAGCGTATCTTTAAGCATCGTTTTTTCTGCACTCTTCATCTAACCTCTTTATTTTCTCTGAATTTCTAGGTAGAAATGTTCTCAATCCTGAATAACGAAAAAAATAAAAAGCTACCTAATTAGGTAGCTTTTTATTTTCATAGAATAGTAATCGCTTGTTTCCCCATTTGTTCCCATGCTCTTTCAAATTCAGAACGTGATACTTTTTTATTCGGATTGTTAGCTAACGGATCGTTCATATATACGTAGTTTTGATCATATCCAACAATTACTGCGCTATGCTCGTAATATGTAATTTTTATATCACCGTTATTTGTATTCCATGTTTCAAAACTACCCTCAGCTAGGGGTTGAAACGTCGTATTGGCAATTACCCATACTGGTGAACCTGAACTAATAACTTTATAAATATCCTGAATATCTTTTCCTGTTAAATCAATGGTTTTTTCAGGCATATACTTTTCGGCAAGTTTAAAAATAGGCCCATGATACACACCGTATCCAGGCTCAGCCTTCGTATAAATATTTCCAACGAATCCTTCATAAGGGTTTCCTCGAAGGTTATTTTCTTTAAATGGAACTTTATTGATTTCACTTGCAAGTTGCATCTTATCTACTTGTACACCTTTATACTGCAATAACATTGCTAAACTTGTAACCTCACAACCTCGCTGCAGTTCCGGAAGTTGTTTTATGAATGGAACATTTTCAATCATAGCTGTTTCTTTCATATCAAACAAAAAATTCACTCGTAACTCTTGGACTTTTTGAAGAATTGTATTTTTCCCTATAAAAATAATAGCAACAAGTACAATCCCTATCATACATATATATTTGAATTTCTTTAACATATTCAAAACTCCATTACATCATTATTTTCATCAAACACCACTCTTTGTATTGTACCTTTCTTCTGCCTTGTTTGCTAGAAAGATTATATGAATTATTATTCAATTTAACTGTTTTAAAATTCTAATTTTTTGTAATTAAAAGAAAAATAATATGTACTTTTTCAGAATATTTCGCTATAATCAAAAACGTTATGTGTTTTAAAAAGAGCTTTCTTTCATTCACAAAACATGAAATTAGAAACTAATCATAGTTGTTTTTATCACCACTCTTACACCCAGAAAATATACAGAATTGATTTCTATAGTGATATACAGAAAACTACTATCAGTATGTTTTTCATCCCCCACTAATGATTAGTGAAATGAAGCATGCTCGAGATGCATCGAGCACAACAAACAAGGAAAAGAACACGGGGTGAAGGGAATATGAATCAAACAAATACAGAACAAACAAGTTTACAACGGACAATGAAAAGCAGACACCTTTTTATGATTGCACTCGGAGGTGTTATCGGTACAGGGTTATTTATGGGATCAGGACAAATTGTCCATAATGCTGGACCTGGTGGAGCCATTCTTGCATTTTTAGTTGGTGGTTTCGTCATGTATTTAACAATGCTTTGTCTTGGTGAATTATCTGTTGCAATGCCAGAAGCGGGCTCATTTCAAAGTTATGCAAGCCGATTTATTTCACCTGGTTTTGGATTTGTCGTTGGCTGGATGTATTGGTTAAACTGGGCTGTTACAGTTGGCGTAGAGCTTACAACTGTTAGTATTTTAATGAAGCGCTGGTTTCCGGATGTTTCCTCATGGATTTGGTGCGTTATATTTGCGGCATTACTTTTTATTGTAAACGCTTTATCAGCAAAAGCATATGCAGAAGCAGAATTTTGGTTTGCCAGCGTTAAAGTTGCTACGATCATAGTCTTCATCGTACTTGGAGGCGCCGTTATGTTTGGATTCCTAGATTTCAATGGAAAACCAGCACCAATGCTACATAATTTCACAGAAAATGGCGGACTATTCCCTAACGGTGTGTTAGCCATTCTATTTACGATGATTACAGTAAACTTCTCCTTCCAAGGAACAGAATTGATTGGTATCGCTTCAGGTGAAAGTGAAAAACCTGAAAAAACAATTCCAAAAGCAATAAAAAACACAATTTGGCGTACGCTATTCTTTTTCGTATTAGCAATTGCTGTTGTTGTTGGACTGCTTCCATGGCAAGAGGCAAATCTTGTAGAAAGTCCCTTCGTACTTGTCTTTGATACAGTGGGAATTCCATATGCAGCAGACATTATGAACTTTGTTATTATTACCGCTGTATTATCTGTAGCAAATTCAGGATTATACGCAAATTCACGTATGCTTTGGGCAATGTCAAAACAAGGCATGGCAAGTCCTATATTTACAAAGCTAACGAAAAAAGGTGTGCCACTAAATGCATTAATTTTCAGTTTAATCTTTGCAAGTCTTTCGCTACTAACAAGCGTATTTGCAGCAGATACTGTCTTTTTAGTATTAACATCTATTGCCGCAATGGCAGCAGTTGTTGTTTGGATGTCGATTGCAGCTTCGCAATTTTTCTTCCGAAGAGAATTTATAAAAAATGGTGGAAATATAAAAGATTTAAAATACCGTACGCCACTTTATCCAATTGTTCCAATCTTAGCTTTTTCTTTAAATTTCATTACATTCATTAGTTTAGCTTTCATACCGGATCAACGCATTGCGCTTTACTGCGGGATTCCATTTATGATTATTTGCTATATCTTGTACCAAGTTAAATATAAAAAAGTTGTCACATTTGAACAGAAACGAAATATTAAACAAATAATAAACTAAATATATAAAATATTCGACTATCTTACTTTATGATAAGATAGTTTTTTTCTATTTCTTGGATATGCTGGTATAACTTTAATTATCTTAAAATTCCTACAATCATGGTTTCGTCCGAAAAATGGTTTACAATGTAATCAAGTTACAAATGATATTCACCTTAAAAAGTGTGCATTTGTGTCTATTTTTTAACAATCTAACAAAAACTATTGCCTTCTATAAATTAATAGGTTTATATTGTTTTATTGGCATAGTTTCAATCCAAGGAGAAAGGAGATTTTCAATCGTGCAACTAAAGAAATCGTTTTGGAAGTTGGCTTCACTTCTTCCTTTATCACTACTCTTGTTCCTCGGTGGCTGTGAGAAAAAACTTGCAGTATTAAATCCACAGGGGCCTGTTGCAAAAGCACAGTATGATTTGATTGTTTGGTCATTCGTACTTATGTTGTTGATTATTGCAATTGTATTCATCTTGTTTACAGTCATCTTGATTCGTTATCGTGAAAAACCAGAAAACATGGGCTATGAGCCACCTGATCAACACGGTAACACATTATTAGAAATTATTTGGACACTCTTCCCAGTTATTATCGTTATTGCATTATCAATTCCAACGGTAAAAGCTACTTATGCATCTGAAGAAGTGCCAAAAGAGTCTAAGCATATTAAACCAGTTGAAATTTATGTTACATCTGCCAACTGGAAATGGTTATTCAGTTATCCAGAGGAAAATATTGAAACCGTTAACTATTTAAACGTACCAGCTGGTACACCAATTCAATTTAAATTAACATCTGTTGGTCCAATGAACGCCTTCTGGGTTCCAGAACTTGGTGGTATGAAATACACAATGGACGGCATGATTATGGATTTATTCCTACAAGCTGATAAGCCAGGTTCTTACCTTGGTCGTAGCTCAAACTTCTCTGGTGAAGGATTTACTCACATGGAATTTGAGCTTGAAGCAAAAACAAAAGAAGATTATGACAAGTGGGTAAAAGAAGTAAAAGAAACTGCTAAACCACTGACAGAAGAAAAATATAACGAAATCATTAAACCTGGTGTAGTAGGGCGTATGACATTCTCTAGTCACCACTTAAAGTATGTAGATCCAAAATCACTTGAATACTGTGATTACAACTACTACAAAAACAAAAAGTAACAGATAATATTCCAACAGATTGGAGTGAACACAGTGAAGCTTGATGAATTTTTTGTCACAGGTGATCCGATTATTTACGGAGCTGACGCATCTATCGTTCTTGTGACATTAGCAATCATTTTCGTACTGACAAAGTATAAAAAATGGAAATGGCTTTGGGATGAATGGTTAACAACTGTTGACCATAAAAAAATCGGTATAATGTATATTATATCGGCAGTTTTAATGTTATTCCGTGGTGGGATGGACGGTTTAATGATCCGTGCACAATTAACATTCCCAGATACAACTTATTTAAACGCAGAACATTATAACGGAATCTTTACAACACATGGTACAGTTATGATTCTTTTCATGGCGATGCCATTCGTTATGGGATTAATGAACGTTGTTGTACCACTACAAATTGGTGCTCGTGACGTTGCGTATCCATTCTTAAACGCATTAAGTTTTTGGTTATTCTTTATCGGAGCAATGTTATTCAACATCGCTTTCGTTATCGGAGGGTCTCCAGACGCTGGGTGGACATCTTACTTCCCAATGGCTGGTACAGAATTTACTCCTGGCGTAGGAAATAACTACTACGCTATTGCATTACAGATTTCCGGTCTTGGTACGCTAATGACTGGTATTAACTTCTTGGTTACAATCTTAAAAATGCGTACACCTGGCATGACATTAATGAAAATGCCAATGTTTACTTGGTCAATCTTAATTACAACTATCATTATTATTTTCGCTTTCCCAGTATTAACAGTTGCTCTTGCATTAATGACATTCGATCGTCTATTTGATGCTCACTTCTTTACGATGGCGAGCGGCGGTATGCCAATGCTTTGGGCCAACCTATTCTGGGTATGGGGTCACCCTGAAGTATATATTGTTATCTTACCGGCATTCGGTATTTTCTCTGAAATCATTAGTACATTCTCACGTAAACGTCTATTCGGTTACAGTGCAATGGTATACTCAATGATTGCAATTTCTTTATTAAGTTTCGTCGTATGGCTTCACCACTTCTTTACAATGGGATCTGGTCCAGCCGTTAACTCATTCTTCTCGATTTCGACAATGGCGATTTCGATTCCAACCGGTGTTAAGATCTTTAACTGGTTGTTTACACTGTATAAAGGACGTATTCGTTTTACAGTTCCAATGCTTTGGTCATTGGCATTTATTCCAAACTTCGTAATCGGTGGGGTTACTGGGGTTATGCTTGGAATGGCAGCAGCTGACTATCAATACCATAACAGCTACTTCCTAATCGCCCACTTCCACTACGTATTAATCGCAGGTACAGTATTCGCGATGCTTGCAGGATTTACGTTCTGGTATCCAAAAATGACTGGTCATATGCTAAATGAACGCCTTGGTAAGTGGACATTCTGGATCTTTATGATTGGATTTAACATCTGTTTCTTCCCAATGTACTTCCTAGGTTTAGATGGTATGACTCGTCGTATGTACACTTACTCCGCTGATTTAGGGTGGGGTTGGATGAACCAAATCGCAACTGTCGGTGCAGTAATGATGGGTATCGGCTTCCTAATCCTTTGCTACA
Source organism: Bacillus sp. Medicinal_06 (assembly GCF_056711665.1). Lineage (NCBI taxonomy): Bacteria > Bacillati > Bacillota > Bacilli > Caryophanales > Bacillaceae > Bacillus > Bacillus sp. Medicinal_06. Next base: position 22,733 of record NZ_JBWYHD010000008.1, read on the forward strand.
ACGTAGTTTGGAGCGCACGTCACGGTGAGCGTGACACTACTGGAGATCCATGGAATGGCCGTACACTTGAATGGGCAACTCAATCTCCTGTACAACATTACAACTTTGCTAAACTTCCTGAAATTAAAGAGGCTGATGCTTTCTGGTTCATGAAGAAACGTGGAGAAACAGTTACACCAAAGGCTGATGAATTAAAACCAATTCACATGCCAAGCAATTCAGGTGTTCCTATCATTATGTCTAGCTTTATCGGTCTTGCTGGTTTTGCGTTAGTATTTAGCTGGTTCTGGTTAGCAATTATTGGCGGTATCGGTATGCTAGCTTGTATGATCTATCGTTCATTTGATTATGACGATGGTTACTATATCAGTGTTGATGAAATTAAAAAAACAGAACATGTAGCATGAGAGGTGAAACGAAATGGCGGCTTTAGATAAAAGCTTACCTTTAGAATATCAATCTGAACAAAGCAGATTGAATATTCTAGGGTTCTGGATTTTCCTAGGGGCTGAAATTATGCTATTCGCAACACTTTTCGCCTCTTATTTAGTCCTTGCTGGTCGTACGGCAGATGGCCCAACGCCAGCACAATTGTTTGAAGTGAAAACACTTTTAATTCAAACATTACTACTTTTAACAAGTAGTTTTACGTGCGGTATCGTAATTCATGAAATGCGTAAAAACAACCAAAAAGCTATGTTAGGATGGTTCCTTTTCACATTGCTTTTAGGTGCAGGCTTCCTATTCTTTGAAATTGAAGAGTTCATCATGTATGTTGGTGAAGGCGCTACGATCCAAACAAGCGCATTCTTATCTGGATTCTTCGTTCTTCTTGGAACGCACGGTGCCCACGTAACAGGTGGTATCATCTGGGCAACTTGTGTAATCATCCAAATTTTAAAACGCGGATTAACACCAGTTACAGCTCGTAAAGTATTTATTATCAGCTTATACTGGCATTTCCTTGACCTTGTTTGGATCTTTATTTACACACTAGTTTACTTGAACGGGATGGTGGCGTAATAATGGGACAAAACAATACACAAGCAAATGGACACGCGCATAGCGGGTTTCCATGGTCACACGTTTTTGGGTTTATTTTATCGCTTGCACTAACGTTTCTTGCTTTATATGTTGCCCTTTACACAGACTTGCCACTTTCAACGATATTAACAACAATTATCGTAATGGCACTTGCACAAGGTTTATTACAATTAATTATGTTCATGCACTTAAGAGAAGGAGAAGGTACAATTCAAATCCTTACAATGATATACAGCTTCTTTGTTGCAATCGCAACAATCGGTCTTACTGTATGGATTTTCTTCTCTATGTAATGAACAGAAAATGGACTGCTGAGATAATCTCAGCAGTCTTTTTATTTATTCCCCCCCTTTTATCCATATTACGGAAATTACAACATTATCATGTAAACCATACTTATTATGACAAATGTTAAGAAAACTCTTTCTTTATGAAATCGAGTTCACATGCATTGCTTTTCTTCCTATAATATGACTAAAATAAGTACTATATTATTTGAAGGGAGAGAACGCAGTGGAACATCATTCCTCAGTCTTATCACTTATGATTGTTGTCGCAATCGCGTTTTTCATTCCCCTTTTGTTACAACGCTTTAAACTAAAAGCACTTCCTGTCGTTGTTGCAGAAATTATCGCAGGAATTTTTGTAGGAAAAAGTGGATTTAACGTTATTGAGCCCGACATGTGGCTCCAGGTCTTATCAACACTAGGATTTATCTTCTTAATGTTCTTAAGCGGTTTAGAAATCGATTTTTCTATCTTTAAACAAAAAGGGAAAAAGAATACGACGAACGAACCAAACACGTTCCAAGTAGCAAGCATTATCTTTTTATTCATTTTCATCTTATCCTACGCTATATCACTTATATTCGTATGGCTTGAATTTGTAGATAGTGCCTTATTTATGACATTAATTATTTCAACAATTTCTTTAGGTGTTGTTGTTCCAACATTAAAAGAAAATAACTTAGGGAAAACAGCAATTGGCCAAATCATTTTATTAGTTGCTGTTATTGCTGACCTAGTTACAATGATTCTACTCGCTGTATTTGTCGGATTGAACTCTGAAAGTGGCCAAAGCATGTGGCTTCTTCTCGTTCTATTTGGTGCAGGTATTGTCATTTACTTTGTGGCAAGACGCTTTAAAAATATTCCATACCTAGAAAATATAAAAGCTGGTAGTGTACAAATTGACACACGTGCTGTTTTTGCACTCATTTTAATCTTAGTCGGATTATCTGAATCTGTTGGTGCAGAAAATATTTTAGGGGCCTTTTTAGCAGGTGTACTCGTATCCTTATTATCACCAAATGAAGATATGGTTGAAAAACTTGATTCCATCGGATATGGTTTCTTCATCCCAATTTTCTTTGTTATGGTCGGGGTTAATTTAGAAGTATGGTCTATTTTTAAAGAGCCTTCTAGTATGCTAATGATTCCGATTTTAATTGTCGGACTCTTTATTTCAAAATTATTACCATCACTCGTACTAAGAAAATGGTACCCACGTAATATTGTATTAGGAAGTGCCATTTTATTGACATCGACACTTTCATTGGTTATCGCCGCAGCACAAATTGGTGAAAAGCTAAATATCATTAGTACCAGTCTATCTGCTTCACTTATTTTGAGTGCAGTTATTACATGTATTTTTGCACCTGTATTCTTTAAAAAGATGTTTCCAAAGGTGGAAACACCAAAACCAAAAGTTTCTATTATTGGTGCAAGTCGAATCACCCTTCCATTATCACTTGATTTAAAACGCGAAGATTATGATGTGACACTATACATGATGCGTCAAAATAAAGTAAATGCAGAGGAAGCAAAGTCTCATGACTTCCCGATTGTAAAACTAGATACAATCACTATAGAAGGATTAGAAGAACAAAAAGCATTCGATGCAGATCGCGTTGTTGTTGCAACAAGCGATGATGAACAAAACTTATTATTAGCAGAACATGCGAAAGAATTAGGCGTTGAACATGTTATTGCAAGCGTAGAAGATCCACTTCTACAAGAAAAAGCAACACAAGAACATATTGCCGTATTCTCGACCATCAACTCTACACGAATTTTATTACGTGCACTCATCGATAGACCGAGTCTCGTTCGTTTAATTACGACAGCAAATGAAACAGTTCGTGAAGTTGAATTACGTAGTAATAAATATAACGGTTTACCACTTCGTCGCTTACCATTCCTAGGTGACGTGCTCATCATTCAAATTTACCGTGGTAATAAAGCACTCGTACCACATGGTGATACAAAATTACAACATGGTGATACGCTCCTTGTAACAGGTTCAAAAGAACACATTGATACAATGAAAAACATACTAGAATAGCAGAAAGTCCCCTTTCGAAATTGAGAGGGGACTTTTTTAGTACATAATATTCACAAAATTTTTCTTAAGATTATCGTTTTTTAATGGTAAAATATTACTATCACATATTATGGGGATGAATCACACTATGTCTATTTCAACTTTAGCTCTTTTATTATTGGCAGAGGTACTCGTTGCCATTATTCTTATCGGCATTAGCATTGAAATTTGCAGCTATGGATGGAAGAAATCCAATGGCACGAAATACTTTTGTCTCTTTCTTTCTCTTCTCATTGGTACTAGTAGCATATTAGGCCTTTGTGTTGCGCCGGCCTATTTTTTTCTGCAACTTATTGAGAAATCCTCATAAGAAAGGACAATAATATGATTACAATCAAACATATTGATGCCTCTGAAACATATAAACTACGGCAAAATATTTTGCGACCGAATCAACAGTTAGATGATTGCAAATATCCATCTGATTATGAAACAAATTCCTTTCATCTCGGTGCCTTCTTAAATGATGAACTCATTAGTATCGCGTCTTTCTCATCTGAAGCAGAGCCTTCCTTACAAGGTAATAACCACTATCGTTTACGAGGCATGGCTACAATTCCCACCTTTCGAAAGCAACATGCTGGTCGCTCATTAATTAATCATGCCGAAACCATTCTAAAAGAACGCCAAGCAACAGTACTATGGTGTAATGCTCGTATTACCGTTGCAGATTACTACAAACGATTAGGATTCCTTGAACATGGTGAAATATTTGATATCGATCCGATTGGACTTCATAAATTGATGTATAAAACGTTATAAATCATCTAATATAGCCCTCTCCATATGGAGAGGGCTATATTATGATTCATTATCTTCATCTCTTATTGATTTTTTATAATAATAGACATACAAAAAAGGAACGAAAGAACAAAGAAATACAATAATACCAATTATTCCTGCATCTAGTATAGAAGCATCAGGCGTTACAATCATATGAATTCCTATGATAGCACCCGTAAATATAATCGGAATAAGTAACAATTTGAAAAAATAGCTACGTTTTACTGGCTCTCCGCTTTCATGCACTTCAATTGATTGTTTCAAATTTAAAAAGTTTACAGACATGATTCCAACCATAAATAATAGTAGTAAATCAGACACAGCTTCATATCCTGCTTACTTTATAACATAACGGTAAAAAAATCATACTTAATATTACAAGTTCTATAATATGAATGCCATTCTAATATGCTTTTAATCCTTGAATCATTAAACGTTCATCTTTCACAATTCGCATTGATCTCTTTCACTCCCTCTCCTCCCAAAACAAATCATTTAATGTTTGGTTTAACGCATAACAAATATTCAAACACAACTCTAAAGAAGGGTTATACTTCCCTTTTTCAATTAAACTAATCGTTTGCCTTGTAACTCCTACTTTTTCTGCTAATTGTTGTTGTGTTAAATCTAGCTGAACACGAGCAACTTTTATTTTACTTACAGCCAATCCCTGTCCCTCCCTCACTATTAATCGCAACATATATATTCCATTATTCAATTTATAAATTACATAATAATTAAACTTCTTTTTCATGTCTTATATTAGGTTCCTACAAATTAAACTTTCACTTTATTATACACGAAAAAAGGGTACTTCCTACGAGAAGTACCCTTTCCTATATGATTATAAGAACAAATGACATCCAAATAAAATTGCAAAGAAATACAGAAGTGGATGAACTTCCATTCCTTTTCCTTTCACAATTTTTAAAATTGGATAGATTAAAAATCCAAGCGCAATTCCGTTCGCAATACTAGATGTTAATGGAATCCCTACGAAAATTAAAAATGCGGGCAGTGCATCTTCAAATTCACTCCAATTAATATCTCTTATGCTTTGCGCCATTAGACTTCCTACAATGATTAACGATGGAGCAGTAATTGCTGCTACACTAGATAAAGAAGCGATAACAGGGCTGAAAAATGCAGTAACGATCGTTAAGCAAATTACTACAATGCCTGTTAATCCAGTTTTACCACCTGCTGCAATTCCCGCTGACGATTCAATCGTTGCTGCTGTTGGGCTTGTCCCAAATACAGCTCCCGTTGTACCACCAATTGCATCCGCAATAAATGCTTTACCAAAACGTTTTTCAGCATTATCTGTATTTAAACCCGCTTGCTTAATCAGGCCAAGCAAAGCACCTGTTGTATCAAATAATAATACAAGTAAAAATGAAAAAACAACGCCGTATAATCCATATTCAATTACATCAGAAAATGCAGTCATCGGATTTGAAACAATGATTCCGTTTGGTAAATGAGGGATAGCTGTAATCTTATCCCCAAATTTAAGTTGCCCTGTAAAAAAGGCAATAATGCCTGTCACAATCATACTAATAAACAACGCACCACTCACACGTAATGCCATTAACACCGCTGCTAACACTAAACCAACTAATGTTAAAATAACAGCTGGTGAATGAAAATCTCCAATTGTAACTAAATTAGATGGGTGATCCACGATAATTCCAGAGAGACGAAGACCAATGAAAGCAATAAATAGCCCAATTCCACCTGCAATTGCCTGTTTTAGGCTATCTGGAATTGCGATAATAAGTTTCTGACGAAATGATGTGAAAGACAATAAAAGAAAAATAATACCTGTAACAAATACTGCTGAAAACGCAATAACATATGTAATACCTTCTGCCTTTTGTACAACCGAATAAGCAAAATACGCATTCATCCCCATTGCTGGAGCAATAACAATCGGATAGTTTGCTAAAAACGCCATACATAATGTTCCGACAACTGTTGCAATAATGGTTGCCGTAAATGCTTGATCAAATGGTACACCTGCATCAGATAATATTTTCGGATTGATGACAAGAATGTACGCAAATGTAAAAAATGTTGTGATGCCAGCTAAAATCTCTTGCTTCACAGAAGTGCTATACTTTTGTAATTGAAACATACTTTGGTACCCTTCCTACACAATGAATTATTATCACACATTCTTTTCTTATTATTATGCGAGAAAATGTAATACTTAATCTTACCAACGACTAAAAATAAGAGTCAATATATTGAGTAATAGTTCGAATTTTAAGTTTAGGTCTGACGAATTGAAAAACGGAAAGAAAAACCCTTCTTATAGGTGGGAAAGAGCGTCCGGCCATGCATAGAAGCGGTCAGGTCCTATTTTAGCCCCATGCCACGTTTTAAACAAAAGGAGAAAACGAGTGGAGGTCTCCTTTTGTTTACATAGCTGTGATTTATATGTAGAAAATCAAAATGCATTTTTACACTTCCCTTTTTAGCTGGGAGAGAGTATCCGGCCATGCATAGAAGCGACCTGGCCCTTTTTAGCTCCATGCTGCGCTTAGAACAAAGAGAAAACACAAATACAAGTTATCCTCAATTATATATTGAAAAATCCAAATGGTTTTATATATTACAGCACAAAATAATTGTTTTTGTAGCATAACAGACAGAAATATTTTATAATTTAAAATAGTTGCACTTCAAGTAAGCGCATTCAATTCTTTCATCCTATAAGGAGGCTTTTTATGCAGCAAACAAACAAATCAGGAACTTTAAACCGCGGTCTAAAACAAAGACACATCACATTGATGTCTCTTGGATCCGCTATTGGCGTAGGACTATTTTTAGGATCTGCTTCCGCTATAAAATTAGCTGGACCTTCTATTCTATTAGCCTATATGATTGCTGGACTCGTTATCTTCTTCATTATGCGTGCTCTTGGGGAAATGGCAATTGAACAACCAGTTGCTGGTTCTTTTAGTAAATATGCATATGATTATTTAGGACCGTTAGCAGGTTATATCACTGGTTGGAACTACTGGTTTTTATGGGTTATTACTTGCATGGCGGAAATTACTGCCGCTGGTATCTATATGGAGTTTTGGTTCCCAGATATCCCGCGCTGGATTTGGGCATTAATGGCTCTCGTATTAATGAGTGCATTCAACTTTTTATCTGTAAAAGTATTCGGGGAACTTGAATTTTGGTTTGCTTTAATTAAAATTGTCACAATTATCTGTATGATTGTAATTGGGACAGGCATTATTCTATTTGGATTTGGAAATGATGGTATCGCGACTGGAATTTCAAATCTTTGGTCACATGGCGGCTGGTTCCCAAATGGTTTTTCTGGGTTACTTCTTTCCTTACAAATGGTTTTATTTGCTTATTTAGGAGTCGAACTTATCGGCGTTACAGCTGGTGAAGCACAAAACCCGAAGAAAACACTCGCGAAAGCAATTGATAACGTATTTTGGCGTATTTTACTGTTCTATGTTGGTGCCTTATTTGTTATGATGGCAATTTATCCATGGAATGAACTTGGCGATAAAGGAAGCCCATTCGTATTAACATTCCAACAAATTGGTATAGCAAAAGCAGCTGGGATTATTAACTTTGTTGTCTTAACGGCAGCTCTTTCTTCTTGTAACGGTGGTTTATTTAGTACAGGACGTATGTTATTTACATTAGCAGCGCAAAAAAAGGCACCTGAAAAATTCGGCCGTTTAAATAAAAATGGCATTCCAAGTAATGGAATTATAGCGACTTCATTAGTCTTATTAGTTGGTGTTATATTAAACTACCTTGTTCCTGCTAAAGTATTTACATGGCTTACTAGTATTTCAACGTTCGGTGCGATTTGGACATGGGGTATCATATTAGTTGCTCAAATTCGTTTCCGTAAAGGGTTAGCAGAAAATACGAAGCAAAATTTAACGTACAAAATGCCTTTGTATCCATTAAGCTCTTATTTCTCACTCGCTTTCCTTGCATTAGTATTAGGAATTATGGCTTATTCAGAGGATACACGAATTGCATTAATTGTTGGGCCGATTTGGTTAATTTCATTAGCAGTTGTATATTACTTAAAAGGGTTCCATAGGATAGATGCTGCACCAAATTCAAAAGTTAGTTAAATATGTTACCCCTTCCTTATAGCGAGGAAGGGGTTTTCCTATTTTTCACACAAATATTTATCAACAAAATTCACGTTATTTTTACAAATTTTTTGTATTTTTTATATTTATTTTCATTAAAAAATCCATTACATTATTAAAGCACATATATTTATTATTAGGGGGATTCTTCTATGAAGAACAAAAAATGGCTTAAACTTTCTTTAGCAACAGCAATTACACTCAGTATCGGAAGCGCTTATATTCCACCTGCTTTCGCTGAAGGTGCTACAGATCCAGCACCTGAAATTACTGCAAAAGTTGTGAATCAAAACAATGGGAAGAAAGTATTATTTGATAATACACATGGGCAAACAGCAGGTACTGCTGATTGGGTCATTGATGGTGGTTTTTCCGATTTCGGAAATGGTATTGCTAAAAATGGATATTTTGTGAAAGAGCTTCGCCAATCTACACCTATTACATATGAAAATTTAAAAGATTATCATGTATTTATCGTTCCTGAAGCAAATATTCCTTATAAAAAATCTGAACAAGATGCTATGTTACAATATGTTAAAAATGGTGGTAGTATTTTCTTTATCGCAGATCATTATAATGCTGACCGAAATAAGAACCGCTGGGATTCTTCAGAGGTGTTTAATGGATACAGACGTGGTGCATGGGACAACCCTACAAAAGGTATGTCTGATGAAGAAGCAAATTCTCCAGCAATGCAAGGAGTAGAAAGCTCCGATTGGTTATCACAAAACTTTGGTATTCGCTTTCGCTATAATGCACTTGGAGATGTTTCCGCCAAAAATATTGTATCACCTGAACAATCCTTTGGTATTACAAAAGGGGTTTCATCAGTAGCTATGCATGCTGGTTCTACACTTGCCATTACAAACCCTAAATTAGCAAAAGGAATCGTATACCTTCCAGAAAACCCATCAAAATGGAATAACGCTGTTGATAGTGGTGTTTATAATGGTGGCGGTATTGCAGAGGGTCCTTATGCTGCTATCGCTAAAATTGGTCTTGGAAAAGCAGCATTTATCGGCGATTCTTCTCCTGTTGAAGATGCCTCGCCAAAATATGTTCGTGAAGATACAGGACAAACAAAAAAAACATATGATGGGTATAAAGAAGAAAGTGACGCTATCTTATTAGAAAATATTGTGAATTGGTTATCTAAACAAGAAACCTATACAAGTTTAGATCAAGTAAATGGCTTACAACTGGATAACCCAACACCTTTACAAACATTTGAACACCCTAATTTATCAACTGAGCCACAACCAGAACCTTGGAGCGCTCCAAATCAAGGATATCAATGGTTCAATACAAATACATTTAAGCCAGGTTCATATGGATATAGTGGTACAATAACTACTCCTGTAAATAATTACGTAGTTACGCATCCTACTATTCTGCCAAGCAATGCAGTATTCCAAGTAAAAATTCAATTAAATAACTTATTACCAAATACAACATATAATAATTATTCTCTAGGGATTTTCACAACTGGAGGAACACAAGTTGCGAAAATCCAAAATGAAAATGGTACTTGGCCTTCTAACTTTGGATATAGTAATGCATTCTCTTTCATAACAAACAGTCTAGGTTTTTCTGAAAAAGTAGTAAATGTACAACTCGCACCAAATACAACTGGACAAGCCACTTTGCGTCTTCGTCAAAATACAACGACAAAATATAATGAAACTGTCACTATTAATAATAAATAGTAAAAAAAGCAATCCTAAATGGATTGCTTTTTTACTACTCATCTTTTTCTTTCGAGAAAAACATTCTAGAAATAACAATTCCTAGTCCACCAACAAGTAAGAATAATACGGCACGAATCATCATTGATACTTCTGGTAAATCTAAGAAGAATAACTTACTAACTGTTACAACTAACACAACTAATCCAGCATATAATATTTCAGTCATTCCTCTATTACGTCCAAACCAAACTGCAACTAAAGCATATATCATCCATAAAAGAGAGACAGATACACTGATAATACTTCCATTTGTTGAAAGAACCTCTCCTATTCTCGTAATCGTAATAAATACAAGTATCATAAAGCCGTACAGTGTGATCGAATACACATGTTTTCCAAACTGTTGTAACATTGGTTTCACTCTCATCATGCCATAATAAAATGTTCCAAGCAAAATGAAATGAGCTACAAAAGCAGCTGACATAAATGTTTCAAATGGACTAACGAGCGTTTGAAGCATACCAATCGCATAAATGACAGCACTTATATGAAACTTAATTTCTTGCTTCAATTTAACAGAAGTAATGATACCTAAGAACCCTTGTAACATTAAGACAATCGATCCATTTACTAAGCTGAACTCATATAGAATTGCTAAACTAAATGATCCCATTGCAAATCCAAATAAAAGATCGGTAAATAATGATTTTTTATTTTTTCTATATTCAGCTGCAAACATTACAGTGTGTACAACTGTACTAATTAATAATCCCCCTGTTGTAAAGTTTGGAATTTTTACAATCGCTAAAATAAAGAAGATTGCATTCGCACTAAACAGCGCCATTCTAGGTTGATAAATAAAACTTCGATTCGTAAACATATGCCAAAAAAGTGTAAGATGAATAAATTCATAAACAACTGTTAATTGCACATTTAAGTTTCCAAGTAACGCCGTCATAATGACAAAGAAGACAAACGTGACAAGTACAGAAACACAATAAGACACCATATATAAATATTGATAACGATTTTTATACGCATACCATAATAAACTAATCGTTAATATCATCTCATACCCAAAGAAAATGTAAGAATTTGGTGTTGTACTATTCAATAAGAACGGTACAAAAAATGCTCCTACAGATACAAATATAGCGAGATACTCAGATTGATATCGCTTAGCAAGATAAATACCGAGTATAATCCAAATAATATTGAGTACAAATGCAATGCTTGCCGGGAAAAAGTCATACAAATAATGGGCAGCAAATGTCGTTAAAACGATCCCCGTAATACTCCCACCAGCTAATACTAATCCTAGTGCTTGACGTTCCTGTTTTATTTGCATATCACCTACATAGTACAAACCAATTGATAATACTACGCCAAATACAATCCGAATTGCTGGAGTAAGTAATCCAGCATCTACTCCCGCTTTAAATAGCCAAATTACCCCAAGGAGCATAATGGCAACGAAAATACGTGGGAGCCACGTTTGACAAAATTTTATAATATCAAATGGCTCAGGCTTAAACGCAGATATATCTACTTGTTTTAATTCTGGCTTCTCCACACCTTCTTGATTAACGACTATTTCTTCTTTTCGTACATTTTGTTTTGGAATACTGACTTCTGGTTTTTCTTCAATAGATTCCCGTTTCCTCTGCTCTCTCTCTTGTTGATTTTTTTCTTCCTCTATTTTTCTTTGCTGTGCCTTTAGCTCATATAGTGCCTCTTGAATCGTATCAATCGCTATTTCTAGCGCTTCTATTTTTTTATTTACATCCTGTTTCACTCGCTCTCCCCCCTTTAATTATGCTGCTAAAATGGTAATATATATAATTGGTTAAATTATCCATTACTTACATCATACTATTAGCCTATTCATTTTTTAAAGGAATTCTGTGTAAATTTCTCAATTTCATAAATAAAAAACTCCTTTCAATTGAAAAGAGGTTTTATTTTCTACTACTTCTTCTATTTTTTTGTAAGAATGCTTACAATCACCCCTAAACAGCCACCTACAATTGCTGGAATAACCCATCCTACTCCCTCTGTATATAAAGGAATGTATTCTAATATAGGTGTCCATTTTGAAAGTAGCACATTGCGATTTAAAATATCTATTCCACTAAACACCGCTACTAGTCCAATCGTTACTGAATATATATACGTATACCTACTAATATACTTATGAAACAGTCCTAAAATAATAAGTGTTAAAGCAATTGGATAAATAAATCCAAGAATAGGAACGGATACTTTTAAAATTTGTGTTAGCCCTAAATTAGCAAGAATCATACTAACAACACTTAAGACACAAGCCCACACTTTATAAGAGACTTTTGGAAATACTTCCGTAAAAAACTGGCTACAAGATGTAACAAGACCAATCGATACACATAAACAAGCAACAGTAAAAATAATCCCTAATAAGACCATACCGCTTTGTCCAAATAATTTAGTCATCACATGAGCTAATACTTGAGCACCATTATCAAACTTTCCAAGTGAACCACTTATTGATCCAACATATCCGAGAATAATGTAAATAAGAGATAATAAGAGACCAGCGCCAATACCTGCCATGCTCATATACTTAGCTAAGCTTTTTTCATCTTGTACTCCTTTAGCGCGCAAAGCATTTGCTACAACAATTCCAAAGATTAACGCTGCTAGTGCATCCATCGTTAAATACCCATCTAAAAACCCTTGAAATACCGCAGATTGTTTATAGTTCCCTATCGGTACTTGAACTTCTCCTACGGTTGTAATCATACTTTTTATAAAAATAAGAGCAATCATACATAATAATAAAGGTGTTAACAGCTTTCCAAACAGCCCTATCAATTTCGATGGTGACAAACTTAGCCAATATACAATACTAAAAAAGACAACCGTATAGATGAGTAGTAATACACTACTCTTCTCTGGAATGAACTGGCCTGGTCCCATTTCAAAGGCTAAACTTCCGGCACGTGGTATACCAAGTCCAGGACCGATAAACAAATAAATTAAACATGGAAAAATAATTGCAAACGAAGAATGGACACGATTGACTAATCTTTGGAAACTTCGAGCTTTAGCAATTGCTATTACACCTAATATTGGAAGTCCAGTTGCTGATATAATAAAGCCGAGCAATGCAACCCACACATGTTCCCCTGCTTCATATCCAAGGAAAGGTGGGAAAATCAAATTCCCAGCCCCGAAAAACATCGAGAATAGCATAAGACTCATAAGCAAAATTTCTTTTTTCTGTAATGATTTCATTTCTTTCTCCTTTTTTACTTTTAAATAAGATGGAATCCTTCTCATCCTATATACATCAATTCTAATTTTTCAACATATAAGTTACAGCTAGATAAACAAAAGCAGACCTCCACTCGTTTCTTACTTTTGTTTTTCATGGCACGGGGCTAAAAAAGGCCCTGACCGCTTCTATCTATGGCCGGATCCTCTTTTCCCCTTAAAAAGAAAGGTTTTATATGTTTTTTTATTCTCCACTAGAACAAACATAGTCCATAGTCTACCACAAAAAAAATTCCCATTCTATATCTATAAAGGTTTCCAATTTCTTCTGAAAAATCGACCTTTATTGACATTTAATAGTTAATAAAGTAAACTATTAAATATACAAAACTATTAACTTTGTTTTCGTTTGTGTCAGGAGGAAACTTATATGGAATCAGCGATACAACTTGAGAAAAAACAACAAAGAAACAAGAAACATCCTCCAGGTTTATATCTCCTCTTCTTCACAGAAATGTGGGAACGATTTAGTTACTATGGATTACGAGGATTATTAACACTATATTTAACAACAACTTTAGTAAGCGGTGGTCTTGGGTTTAGTCCCGGGTGGGCACTTTCTATCTATGGCTTTTACACTGGAGCGTGTTACTTTACTCCAATGATTGGTGGATACTTAACTGACCGATTTCTTGGAAGACGCTTAGCTATCACGATAGGTGGCGTGACAATGGCAATCGGTAACCTTACACTCTTTGCCCTGCAAAACCAAGTCGGCCTATACCTTGGACTCGCGCTTATTATTATTGGTAATGGTTTCTTCAAACCAAATATTTCTACGCTTGTCGGAGAACTGTATGAAGAAAATGACCCAAAACGCGATAGTGCATTTACCATTTTCTATATGGGTATTAACGTCGGTTCATTTTTAGCTCCACTCGTTTGCGGATTTTTATCAGAAAATTTATTCAAAACAACAGTAGATGGTATTGTTCATTATGGCTTCCGTTACGGATTCTTAGCCGCTTCAATCGGTATGATTATCGGACAAATTTTATTTACAACATTGTCTAATCGCTTCCTTGGTGATATCGGTAAAAAACCAACAAGAGATTTGCAAGCAGCATCAGGCAAAGAAACAGCTGGTAATACACCACTTACAAAAAAAGAAAAACAACATACAGCAGTTATCGTTATTCTAACTTGCTTCGTTGTCTTCTTCTGGGCTGGTTTTGAACAAGCTGGTAGCTCATTAACGCTATATACAAACAAGTTTGTTGATCGTTCTATATTCGGATGGGAAATCCCAACATCTTGGTTCCAATCAGTCAATCCATTGTTTATCATTTTGCTTGCCCCTGTTATTTCAGCACTATGGGCTAAGCTTACTACAACAAAACGTGGAGATTTAAAAATCCCAACAAAAATGGGACTCGGTATGATTTTACTTGGAATCGGTTATATCGTTCTCGTTATCGCTACATTAAAAACAGGTAGTGATGAACACAACATTACAGAGCAAGCAAACCTATTATTTATTGTTTTTACTTATCTTTTCCATACATTAGGTGAATTGTTCTTATCACCTGTTGGATTATCGATGGTTAGTTCCCTTGCACCAGTAAAACTCGCTTCATTACTAATGGGTGTTTGGCTAGCTAGTTCAGGTATTGCCAACATTTTAGGTGGCCAACTCGCTAGTTTTACAACTTCACTTGGATATTCAGAAGTATTTACTGTCATTGGAGCCGTAGCCATCGTTCTAGGATGTGTTTTATTATTACTTTCTAAAAAACTAGTAAAATGGATGGACTAAAAAAGCTGAGGGATTGCTCCCTCAGCTTTTTATTTTCTTAGTCTGAACAAAATCTCCTGTAACAACAAAACGCTTGGAGTTATCTGATACAGACACACATGTAATAAGTGTAACTTCCGTTTTCCCGTGATCTTCTACTACTTCCCATTTATCAGGCGTTACTTCTGATACATTCTTAACAGCATACTCATACTCGTTTTCATTATCATATAAATAAATTTTATCGTTCTTTTTTAACGAAGATACATCACTAAACAAAACACCCTTTTTAGACATGTTATGTCCTGCTAATGCATAATTTTCTTTGCCCATCTCTTGCTTCTCTTTTACAGTCGCTGCTCCTGATAATAAGTTTTTCTCAGTAGAAGCATTTAAAATAGGTAATTTTAATGAAATGCTTGGAATTTCAATACGGCCAATTACTTGTTTTTTATCTAATGATGCATTTGCTACCTCTGATAAATCAGGCTGATCAATTTTAGATGCATCTACAAATTTTGTTTCATGCTTTTCGTATTCCATCTTCTGAACAGCTTGTACATTTTCTGTTTGCTTTTTCTCTGCCATATATCCGTCATAAAATGGCTTACCAATTAAAATACCACCTACAACAAATAACAGAACTGCTAATATACTATACATTCTCCTCTTATTCATACATAATTCCTTTCCATTACAAAATCTTACTTCTATATACGATGATAAAGTAAGATAGCTTTATGTACAAGTGTTAGACGGAAGGAAAAAGCTTATTGACCTATATGATAAAAAAGACGTGCACGCGGCACGTCCTTACGCAATTTTATTTCGATAAAGAGAAACATGGAATATCATCATTTGAATAAAGAAAATAAAAAATATAATATATAGTGGATATCCTGGGACATATAGGTGTACCACAGGCGAAAAGGTCAAGAGTCCAATTGCACAAGGTAAAACATACCACAATGAAACAAATGTTGTACGGAAGGCTTTTCCAGTAAGTTCTTCCTCACGCTCATCTTCTTGTGGAAATAATAAAGGAAACATCCAAAAAGATAATTTCTTATATTTTTTCTTTTGTACGTTATAGAAAATATTCGATATAACTGTTGCAATCAATAACAATAAAAGCGGTACTATATTTATTGTTATCTCAAATGGTACTTGCTCATTTTGAATAACATTTGCAAGCTCAATAACAGCATAATAGAGTTCAATAAACGTCCAACTAGCTAACCCAATAAACAACACATTCACCACATAGGACAAAATGATTCTATTCACCTTTTTCTCCTTCCTTATTTAAAACAAACACATCCTCCATCTTTAAATCAAATACATCAAAAAATCGTCAGTGCTAATAACAGTGATGGAACGTAATCGCCCTTTTCAATTGCTGCAATTGTTTGCCTTGTTACGCCAACTTTTTCAGCTAATACGCTTTGCGTGAAATTAAAACGGGCTCTTAGCTCCTTTACTCTATTACAAACGGTCAAATTTACCACATATTACCATTACTGTATGCTAGACTTTACAAAATGTAAACTTAACTTAACATTAAACTCACAAAAAAATCCAACTTTACCTAATGTAAAGTTGGATTTGATTTTAACTTAAAATTGTAACTTTAACGTTTTTTCGTCCCCAAGTACTAGATGAAGCTTTATCTGGCATCAATACATCAATTCTATATCCTTTAATAGCACCGCCAGTATCTCCTGCAATTGCTTCACCATATCCATCAACATACACACGAGATCCTAATGGAATAACAGCTGGATCTACAGCAATCAATTTCATTCCTGGGTTTGCAGTTAAGTTATGACCCAATTTAGATTTTACAATTTCACCTGGTTTATAGCCATTCTCAGCTGGATCAGCTGTATAAGCAGTTGCCTCTACATAAATCTCACGTCCACCTTTAGCCGGTTTTGATTCTGGCTGAGGAGCTGGTGCTTTTGTTGTATTTTCGGATTGTTTAGGTGCTGGTGCTGAAGTTGTTTGCTTAGAAGCTTCTTCTCTCGCTTTTGCTTCTTCCTCTTTTTTTGCTTTTGCTAAAGCTTCTTCTCGTTCTTTCGCTTCTGCTTCCGCTTTCGCCTGAGCTTCCGCTGCTAATCTTGCCGCCTCTTGTTCACGCGCAATTGTTTCTTGTACTTCTTTCATGTTTGCTTCAATTTTTGATTTTTCTTGTTCTGCTAAATTAATTTGACTTGCGATTTGATTATACTTTGCTTGCACAGCTTGTAAGTTTTCTTGGCGCTTTTTCAAGTTTTCTTGTAAGTCAGCTTGTGCTTTTGATAATTTTTGCTTATCTACTTCTAAAGATGCCTCTTTTTCGTCAATTGCTTTTTTATCTTCTTCAATTTGACGAAGATCTTGTTCTTGCAGACGTAAAATTTCTTTATCTGCATCTAAAATTGTAGATACTGCATTCATACGTTGTAAGAAATCAGCAAAGTTCTTTGATTCTACTACAACTTCGACTACTAAACTCGTATTTGAGCTATTTTGAACAGAAACCATACGTTTTTTCATAATATCTTTACGAGCAAGTACTTTATTTTCCAAAACGATAATTTCTCCCTTTTTCTGTTCAATTTGCTTATGTGTTTCATCGATTTTACGCTGAATAGCAGCTTGTTCCTCTTTGTTTTTTGTAATTGTATTATTTAAATTATGTAGTTCATTTTCAATACCTTGTATTTCTTTATTAACAGCTTGCTTCTCTTGTTCTTTTTGCTGAATATCATTGCTATTCTGCTGCAATTGCTGCTGCATGTTGTTCAGTTTCTCGTCGTTTGACTCAGCTTTGACAGCGACTGTACTAGAAAGACCAATAATTCCTGCTAATACTAGACTACTGATTCGCTTAAAATAGTTCATAATCCGACTCCCTTCTCATACAGTTATACATGATTTATTTTACAGTTTGTTTACAAACTCATTAAATACACTTTATTTTTAATGACAAAAAAACAAAAACAAACCATAAAATGTAATAAACTTTTAACTTTTAATAACTGTTTTTCATACAAATCTTACAAAAACATAGATTCGTATATTAGAAATAACAGATTACACGACATTAAAAGCATTGTCAAATCCTGTAGGAACCATGCTGATACAAAATTAGTCTTTTTACAGTTTATGACAACCTACTACAAAGTATTTAAATCCAAATTAAAAAACTGACATATCAAGCTTTTACGGACAGTTCATCTCCCATCTAACTTCTTTGCTTTCATTGAATTTTGATGTGGGAGTATTAATACGGATAAAAAATTTGTCGTCTTCCTTTTATTTACTTTGAATTTTCAGAATAGTATAATATTAAGCGTATCATGTATTATACTATTCGTTACGAACAGGATGAATCGATACTACAAATATACCCTAACTTCGGAAGAATAACAGGAGGGATTGCACATGTTCTGACTGAAACAGGATATTCATTCTAATTTCTCATTACTAATACAAAAGGGGTGCAATCATGTTTATTGTTACAAAACTTATCCATATTAAATTTGGTTATGAAGAAAAAATTATTCGTTCTTTACAAGAATACTATCCAAACTCTGGTGCATACGGATTTATTAATCTAGAATTTTCTCGTATGAAGCGTACTGAATATGGCAACGAGTATATGATTCGTATATTATGGAAAACACAACAAGATTATCATGAGTGGATTTCTCGAAAACAAGAAACTACAACTATGCCATGGAAACAACAATTCCAAAGTTATATTCTCTCGTCAAAATCCAATGCTATACATGTTAAATATCCGCACTAAAAAAGCCTTCTGCAACATTGCAGTAAGGCTCTTACCCATTCCCCTTACCTATCGAAACAATTCGGCCTCTAAAAAATAAAATTTGATTTTACATTTTATTAAGGCTATAATAAAAACCGAATTTTTTCGAAAGGAGCCACATTTTGACAGCTTATTTATTTCCTATTAAAACAGCATTTATTCTATTTCCCCTTTTAGCAATGATTCTATTGATTCCATTTTTAATATTTAATTACAGGAAATATGGCTATTTAAATAAATGGCGTTCATTTATTTTATACTCTTTGCTTCTTTATTTGCTAAACGCTTATTTTCTTGTTATCTTACCGCTGCCACAAACTTATGATACATGTAGTCTGCAGCCTGCTAATACACAGCACGTTCAGCTTGTGCCATTTTATTTCATTCAAGAAATTAGCAACCATACAGCAGCGATATTAGCAAAGCCTGCTACCTATTTCTACTTATTAAAAGAATCTGCCTTTTTACAAGTTGTATTCAACGCACTGTTAACGATTCCATTTGGCATATATTTACGTTACTATTTCCGTCTTGGCTTTTTACAAACAATCTTCTTTTCCCTTTGTCTCTCACTATTTTTTGAAGTGACACAAGTAACTGGATTGTACGGTATATATAATTGTGCGTATCGTTTATTTGATGTTGATGATCTATTTTTAAATACACTAGGAGGGGCAGTTGGTTATTTTATTGCACCAATATTCACGTACTTCCTTCCTAAATCAAATGAATTAGATGCACATGTCGATTTAGCTACGAAACCAGTCGGATTTATTCGTCGTCTTATCGCACTGCAAATTGATTGGATTTTCTTATCCATTGTTGTACCAGCTATAAAAAATAAAGGGAATTCTATTTTCATTTCTAGTATCCAGTCTTATACGAATCTATATGAGCTTATTTTTATCATATGTGCGGTCTTCATTTATTTCATCTTCATTCCGTATTTAACGAACGGAAAAACAATTGGTAAAGCACTTCTACGTATTCAAATAAAAGGGAAAAGTGAACGAATTACCATTAAGGAATTATGCATTCGTTACGGCCTGTTCTATTTTGTTTTAGGTGGAATGAACTATATTCTCTCTAGTAGTTCCATATTGAATCAAGCTCATCCATTAATTATGTTCATTATATTACTGTTTATGTTCTCAATTAATGGTCTCTTCATTCTACATGTCTTATTACATGTATTTAGTCGAGATAAATTATTATTTTATGAGCATATAAGCCATACAAGAAATGCAATTACACTCAAAAAAGCTGACAAATAATTGTCAGCTTTTTTCATGAATAGAAAACATTTTTGCCAAATACGGATTTAAAAATAACGCCGTTGGATCTATTTTCTTTCTAACTTCCAAGAAAGAATGTAACTTAGGATAAATGGCTTGCAACTGTTCATATCGCATTGCATGCATTTTTCCCCAATGTGGACGTCCTTCATACTTTTGAAAAATATGTTCTATTGCTGTAAAGTATGCAGCATACTTCATTCCTTTATACATATGAACGGCAATATATGCTGAATCTCTTCCATACGTAGGGCTTAGCCATATATCATCTCCCCTTACATAGCGGCATTCAATTGGAAAATGAACTTGGAATTTCTTCCTTTCAATAAGGTTGTAAATTTCCTGGACTACATCTTTCATATACTGTGCTGGGACACTATACTCCATTTCATAAAAACGAACATTACGAGACGTAGCAAATATTTGATAACTAGGACCAATTGTTTTCGTATTCGGCACTGCCTTTGCTGATAGTCTACTAACTCCTTTACTTATAGAAGGTATGAACTTACATCCTTTAGACAATAATGAAAAAGCTATATTTTCAAGTAGTTCTGTCTTGAACTTATGCCACTTTAAATCCATACCTTTCACTGTCGTTTCATCTGTAATCTTCACTTGAACATCGTCTGAATATGGAAACACAAAAAATTCAAAATGACGATGTTTTTTATATTCTTCCAGTCTGTTCATAACAGTAGAAAACGATTCCTTTTTGCTTTCATAGATAAGCGAATAAGCTGGGATGACTTTTAATTTGACTTTTACAATAATTCCAAGCATACCAAGTGATAACTGAAATGCTTTCCAAAATTCAGGATGCTCTTTCTCAGAACAAACAATAATTTCACCTGTAGCAAGAACAGCGGTAATTTCCACTACCTGTGTCGCTAAACTCCCAAATGTAATGCCCGTTCCATGCGTTCCTGTACTAATAGCTCCTGCAATAGATTGCGAATCGATATCGCCTAAGTTTTCCTGCGCATATCCTTTATCTTCTAGTAATTTCCCTAAGTTATACAACTTTGTTCCAGCCCATACTTCCACTATGAATGATTGTGCATCTACATCTACAATCCCTTGTAGCTCATCTAGAGACATTAGAATTTCCTCTGTTTGAACAAGAGGTGTAAATGAATGTCCTGATCCAACAACTCGAATACTCTTTCCCTGTTCCTTTGCGAACTTCACTACTTCCGTTACGTCTTCTATACTTTTGGGATACATCATATATTGCGGAGTCCCTTCTACATTCCCTGTCCAATTTCTCCATTTCTGCCCTTTTATAGAAAGCATTGACCATCCCCCCGGTATGTTGAATACTCTCCTATAACTTTGTTACCTACAATACGATGCAGCGATGAAAAACGTTCGCATAGTTCTCCCGCTTTACTGTGTCGAAATAACATGACATCTCCAACGGTTAGATATTCTGAACCATTATAAAAAACGGGTGTTTGCACTTCTCCAGCTCCTTCTAAAGCTAACAACTTTGCCCCACTTGGCTCCCAAATTTCAGGTTGTTTGTCTTTCCCAACTGATCCTGAAGCAATATATCCACCACCTAGGCAAGTATATATATGAAAGTCTGGCTGTCTAACAATCGATAACGCAAAGCCAACAGCTGGTTCAAAACGAATATCTTTATAATAATCAAAGAGCTTAGGAGAGTAGAAAGCAGAACCGATTGTAATCTCTGTAACACATTCATCTTGCATTGTCGTTTTTATACTTCCTGTACCGCCTCCATTTACAAAGCGAAGCATAATTTCTTTCCCTTCTATTTCCTTCACAATATCTTGTCTTCTTTTTACTATTTCCCATGCTGATTTTCTTTTCAAATAGGAAACGACTTTATTTTTAAACCCTTGCTTTGGTACATCGTCCCCAACTCCCGCAATCTGTGCCTCATATCCCATTACACCATCTATTTGTAAAACGGAAGATTGCATTGCTTTTTCAATAACTTTTAAAACATCAGTAGTAGTACGTATCGGAGAACGTCTAACACCAAAATGAAATTGAAAAAAACGGCTACTCATATCGATATCAACACAAATTCGAAAACGTCCACCTGTTTCTATTGCAATTTTTTCTAAATAACTAATATGTTCGATGCAATCTACCATACAAGTGATTATAAATCCTTGTTTTGTAAGCAAACTAATTTCTTGCAGTGCTTGTTCATCATATACAGGGTATCCAAGCAACAAATCATTAAATCCTTGTTTTATTAAAAATGGTACTTCTCGTGGTGAAAAACACATAATGCCTTGAAAACAACTATTAGAAGATAAAATTTTCTTCATCACTGGAACAGATCGTAACGATTTACTAGCAATACGAACTTTTTTCCCTCTACATAATTGAACAATGGATTGAATATTTTTTTCTAACGCTTCTTCATCAAGAAATGCACATGGTAAGGGAACCTTTTGAAATATGTTACGCTCCACACTTTCCTCTCCCCTTCTATATATGTCTTATATATATTGGAAGAAAACTGATATTCTCCTGTATCTAAATTAAAAAAGTTTCTTCTTTACGAAGAAACTTCCTCACTATTTTATAGCAATTACTACCTCTACTATGTGTGTATGTTTGTAAATCAGAAATTAACAATCATTCTAGCGATTCCCATATGTATCAAACCAAAGCTGAATATATCCAGCTGTGACACGCTGCGCTTCTACTAAACGTTTTCCTGTTGCTGGTGTAACTTCTGCACGCCATTTATCAGCATATTCTTGCGATACAGCCGCCCAAACGAACCAATCTTTTGTAGTATCATTTACAATTCCATCATAATCTTGCTTAGCAGCTACAGCTGCTCCATGAATCCAATCTTCAGGATTTTTTCCTTTCCAATTCCAATATCCATTTCCATCAGCCACTTTATAATTATCTTTAATTGTATCTACAAAGTTTTCATATTTAGAGTGGAATCCTTGTGGATAAGAAAGATTTGTAAAGTTTGCTGCATGCATTGGTTGATTGACATCCCCTAAGTAATGAAGCGACAAACCTAAATAAAAGAATGCTTGTTTCATATCTTGTTTTTGATACGCTTCACCAGCAAGTTTAAAATATTTAGCTCCTGTTTCTTTTGCTTGCTTAGCAAAAGGAATATATGTCTTCCCTGTATCAGGATCATAGAAATGAGAAGCAAATGTACTATTATCATAGTAAGGGTTTTCATAATCAGCAGCATAAATACCATTCTCTAATTCTGTACGCCATTCATTTAATAGCACTACTTGATCTTGTTGTACAATCGTTGTGTTACGGGACATGATATCAATTGCACGATTAACAATCCATAAATGAGAGTTTACACCCTCTGTATGCTTATCTTCCGCAGACCAATATTGAATTGCCCTTACCTGCTTTCCGCCCTCATTTTCATGAGCAAATGCTACACTTTGTAATGGCGCCATTAATGTAATCGCTGCTGCTAAAGCTAATACTTTCTTTTTCATATGAAACCTCCGTTTATTATTCATTTACTTTAAATGTGTAATTTACATCATATGATTAACCTATGATTAGAATATCCCACCTTTCTACTAATTTGTATTGAGAAAATACATTATGAAAATTTTCATATCATTATAATTTTATGGGTGATATGCTTCATTTGCATTTTAGTAAACGAATATTAATCTTCTGCAAAGAAACAACTAAAATATTGTAAAAAAATAAAGCAATCCGGATTACACCTGATTGCTTTTACTCTTTTTTTCGCCCTGATAATATACTTGGCAATTGAACATTTACCGCTAGCTTATGAATAAATCCAAACACTAAACCAATTCCAATGAAAATATAGAATATCGTAAAGATTTTCCCAAAGTCTGTTTGCGGGCTAAAATCTCCATAGCCAACTGTCGTTAATGTAACGACGCTAAAATACAATGCATCAATCGTACGTAATCCCTCTACCGTGCTGTAGAAAATAGTTCCTGATATTAACGTTAGAATGGTTAACACAAATAACACTTGAAATTCTTTATCTTTCCAGGCTCTTAAACAAGCTGTTAGCATTCGTTTTAAAGTTAATAAAAATGAAAGCATGCGACTCCCCCTTCATACTCAAGCTAATTCTTCAAAGGAAAGTCTATCACCTTTCTATGCGTAAAAAAAGTAGCCTCCTTCTATTTCTAGAAAAAGACTACTTTCTTCTATATTATATATTATTTAGGTGAAACAAGAATCTTCACTTGATTTTTATCTTTTACAAGCGCTTCAAATCCTTCTTCGACAACTTGATCCACTGTAATTTTTTTCGTAATTAATTTCTCTGCTTGAATTTGACCAGAGCTAATTAATTTAATAACAGATGGGAAAATGTGACGGTATCCAAGAATACCAACAAGTTCTTTTTCTTTTAATACTAAGTTGTTCGGAGTGATTTTTGCGTCTTTTTCCCATACGCTGACAATTACTGTTTGACCTTCAAAGCTTGTACTTTCAATTGCTTGACGCAGTACAACTTCAACACCTGTTACTTCGAAGCTAACATTTACACCTAAACCGTTTGTTAAGTTACGGATTTCTGCTAATACATCTTGCTCTGCTGGATTTAATACATAATCAGCACCTGCTAATTTTGCTAACTCTTGACGTTCCTTAGAAAGTTCAACTGCAATAACAGGTGTTGCACCTGCAGCTTTCGCAGCTTGGATAACAAGAAGTCCGATTGGGCCACAGCCAAATACAGCCACAGCTTCTCCTTCTTTTAATTTACTTTGACGCACTGCATGAACTGCAACTGCTGCTGGTTCTACAAGTGCACCTTGTTCATAAGTCATTTCATCTGGGATATGGTGAACCATATCTGCTGGTACTACAGTATATTCAGAGAAGCCACCGCCATCTCCACCAAGACCGTGGAAAACAAGTTGTTCACAAACGTTATAATGGCCGTGTTTACAAGCTTCACATTTACCACAAGAATAAATAGGTTCTACAACAACGCGATCCCCTACTTTATGAGTTGTAACGCCTTCACCGATTTCAACAACTTCACCACTAAATTCATGACCTAAAATGACAGGTGCTTTCACATGTGTTAGTGGATGTTCTTCTGTTGGAATAAAAATAGGTCCTGCTAAATATTCATGTAAATCTGTTCCACAAATACCACACCATTTAACCTTGATTTTTACTGCTCCTGGTCGTACAGTTGGTTCTGGAACTTCTTCTACTCTTACATCACGTTGATTATGCCAAAGTAATGCTTTCATTTTATGCATCCCTCTCTATGTATATATACTTAACCTGGTGAAGTTTACCATTCTATTATAGTACTAATATCCATATATTTCAAAACATCAATCTGAGTTTCACCAAATTTTAACAAGAAAAGTTCATTTTTCTGTCACTTTGTGCTTTTTTTCCACATCTGTTAATTCAATTTCATTGCAGGAGAAATTCGCATTATGCCATAATAGCAGAGGAGAGGTGAACATCACTTGAAATATTTCATTTATTTTATTGTTATCGTAGCGTTTTTAGATACATTTTCACAATTACCAATTATGAGTACTTACGCGCAAAGCCTCGGAGGAACACCTCTTATTATCGGTCTTGTTGTCGGAATGTACTCGTTTGCCAATATGATCGGCAATATTGTCGCAGGTGCATCTGTTGATAAGTTTGGAGCAAAGAAAGTACTTTATATAAGTATGGCCCTTACGAGTTTCATAGTATTATTGTATACCGTTGTTCAGAGCGGCGAACAATTACTTATCGTTCGTTTTTTACACGGATTTAGTGATGGCTTCTTAATCCCTGCAGCCTTTACTTTCCTATCTAAGCAAACAAAATCTACAAAACAAGGAAAAGCAATGGCACTATCCGGTGCTGCTGTCGGAACAGCCGCTATCGTTGGTCCTGCTTTCAGTGGAATTATGAAAGCAACTGCAGGCGTTGAATGGGTCTTTATTACGATTTCGATTTTAATGGTACTCGGTACAATCGTTTCCCTTTTCTTGTTACCAAACAATGTAACTAGAAAAGATACTTCACGAACTCAAATGATGAACAAAGAAGATATGATAGGATTACTAAAATCCGAACCATTATTACAAGCATATATTGGCGCTTTTACATTGATGTTTTCACAAGGAATCGTCACATATATGTTGCCCGTAAAAGTAGAAGCATTAGCGCTTAAAGCATCTACAACAGGCATGATGCTAAGTGTATTTGGAATTACTGCTATCCTCTTCTTCTTGCTACCGACAAATCGTATTTATGACCGCTTTGACCGTTCAAAAATGATGCTAATCGGTATTGCAGTCATGGCACTTGCCTTATCATTACTTGGCATCTTTACAACAAAAGGGATGCTCTTTATTGTGATGATGATTTATGGAATTGGATTCGCCATCCTCTTCCCATCTATTAATGCTTTACTCGTTGAAAATACAACTGAAGATAAACGCGGGAAGGCATTCGGATTATTTTACGCATTCTTCTCATTAGGCGTTGTTGCAGGATCTTTTACAGTGGGGGCAATCGGGGCATCACCGAGCGTAAGCTTTGTAATTGGAACCGCATTCTTACTCACATTTGCTTCTATGATTTATGTAAGAGGAAAAGTGAAAAAAACAATGATGGGTTAAATGCCATCATTGTTTTTTATTTTCAGGTAAATTTTTTACCGAAAGCACTTTGTATCAAGAACATATACTGTAACATGTCCATCTCGGATATCTGTTAATGTGATATTATAGGATCCAGCATTTTTTTAACTGAAACACCATCTCTCAATTAATATGATTTTTGTAAACCATTATCATATTTAACAAACATCTCATCGTTTGTTATGCTCTATTCCTCTACTTCTATCACTTGTGTCCCAGCAATAAGGTCATGAATTGCTCTTCTATCCTCACGTAACCCTACCATAAATACACTTATAATAAAGCCAATTCCTAATGTAAGTATATATACAATTATAGCTAGCAAATAACGCTTACATGTAGTCCATAATGTAATCTTTTCCCCATCTATACGAATAATTTGGATTTCTATCACTCTCTTCCCTATTGTAAACTCTAGCCATATAGCAGGTACAATCAGGAAATATAAAAAGTTTAAAGTATTGACTATCATTTCCGTATGAGACTTGGATACATCTAAACTTAAAAACATAATATACATAGGAACAATCAGTAACCCATCAACAATACAAGCTAAGAATCTCTTCCAAAACCCTGCAGGTTCCTTTTCATACATATTGCTCCCACTCCTTTTAAAACAATCTCCTCTTTATAAGTCAATGTTTTCTGTATGTTTAATTTTAAATATAGCCGACCTTATATCTATACGCAATGTCCCTTTCATCATTTCCAATAGAATTTGGGTAACCCTTGCATATATCTCGACAATTTCCTTGGAAATATTTCTTTTCCCTACAGTATTTGATAAGGTTTTGTTTTTGAAATCGTTATAACATGGTATTAGGTGATTTTGACGCTTGAAAATTCTAAATATTGGTTTTACAGTTAAATCATATGAAAAATGCATCATATAACATAATTGCAACCGTAAGTTGACAAAGTGCATTTCTCATATGATAGAACAGAAAGCAATGTTTATATACAATTTAGTTATCAAAACAAAGGGGGTTATACATATGGCTTTTGGTGAGAAACTTTTTAAGTTAAGAAAAGAAAAAGGCCTTTCTCAAGAGGATTTAGCTGAAAAATTAAACACCTCAAGGCAAGCGATTAGTAAGTGGGAAAATGGTCAAGGGTTTCCTGAAACTGAAAAACTTTTAGTAGAAAATGAAGAACATAATAATCGCTTAAGTTTTAAAATTCGAAAAAAAGTGAGAGAAAAGATGAATCATCTTTAATCGATTTATCCCTCCATAAACTTTTCTATATAACAAAAAATCACAACTCAAACAAGTGAGTTGTGATTTTTAATTATTTATTTTCCTTGTGTTTTCTCCCAATCCGCTAAGAATTTCTCAATTCCTTGATCTGTTAACGGATGTTTTACTAATGCTCCGATTACATTCGCTGGAATTGTTGCGATATGTGCACCGTTTAATGCTGCATCAGTTACGTGAACGCTATGACGTACAGATGCTGCGATAATTTCTGTTTTAATGTCGTGAATTACAAAGATGTCAGCGATTTGGCGAATTAGATCCATACCATTATGACCGATATCATCTAAGCGGCCTAAGAATGGAGATACGTATGTTGCACCAGCGCGCGCTGCAAGTAATGCTTGTACTGCTGAGAACACTAACGTAACGTTTGTACGGATTCCTAGATCAGAGAATGCTTTTACTGCTTTTAACCCTTCTTTTGTCATTGGTACTTTAACAACAACGTTTGGAGCGATTTTTGCTAATTCTTTTCCTTCTTCAATCATTTTATCTGCTTCTAAGCTGATTACTTCTGCACTAACAGGTCCTTCTACAACGCTGCAAATTTCACGAATACGTTCATGGAAGTCTACGCCTTCTTTTGCTACAAGTGATGGGTTTGTTGTTACACCTGCTAATACTCCTAAATCATTTGCCTCTTTAATTTCATCAATGTTTGCTGTATCAATAAAAAATTTCATTTGTTATTCTTCCTTCCTAATTTTCATTTTATATTTATTTTTTCTTAATAAGCTCTAATTCAATCGGAATGAATTTTTCCACTTTTTTACCTTGGTTCACCTGTTTTGCTGTCTCCATCGCCTTCTCTCCGATTAACTCTGGTTTTTGAGCAATCGTTGCTGCCATACGCCCATCATTAACTGCCTTCACAGCATCATCAGTTGCATCAAATCCAACAACCACAACATCTGTTTTTCCAGCAGATTTTAATGCCTCAAGCGCACCTAATGCCATTTCATCATTATGAGCAAATACTGCTTTAATATCATTATTTGCCTGTAATATGTTTTCCATAACTGATAATCCTTTGGCACGGTCAAAGTCAGCAGCTTGCTTTGCAACGACTTTTAATCCTTTGTCAGCTACGTTATGGAATCCTTTCCCGCGCTCACGAGCAGCAGAAGATCCAGGAATCCCTTCTAGCTCAGCGACATTTGCCCCTTCACCAACAAGTTCACGAATGTAGTCACCAGCCATTTGGCCACCTTCTACATTATTTGATGCAATGTGTGAAACAACTTTTCCTGAGTTTGCAACGCGATCCACTGTAATAACAGGGATGTTTGCTGCATTCGCTGCACTTACAGCTGAAGCAACCGCATCTGAATCTGTTGGATTAATAACAACTACATCAACGCCTTTTTGAATTAAATCCTCGACATCGTTCGTTTGTTTCGCTGCATCATTTTGAGCATCAACAGCAATCAATTCAATGCCACTATCTTTCGCTTTCTTTTCTGCACCTTTTTTCAACGTAACGAAAAATGGATTATTTAAGGTGGAAACAGAAAATCCAACTTTAATAGTTTTATTTCGACCTTTATCGCTAGAATCCTTTGCCCATTCTGGTGGTTCCATTGAACAACCAGCAGTGATTATCATGATAAGTGCAACGAGCGCAAGTAACCATTTTTTCATGAATTGTCCCTCCATTATGCTTCTTTTCGACGATCAATTAATACAGCCAGTAAGATAACAAGTCCTTTTACAACTTGTTGGAAGAAAGAAGATACACCTAATAAATTTAGACCGTTATTTAATACACCGATAATCAGTACACCAATGAATGTGCCGACAATCCAACCTCTTCCACCCGAAAGGCTTGTTCCTCCTAATACAACTGCAGCAATTGCGTCTAGTTCATAAGAAGTACCAGCAGTTGGCTGTGCAGAATCTAAACGTGATGTTAACACAATGCCTGCAAGCGCTGCCAATATTCCAGAAAGACCATAAATCATTACTTTTATTCGCGTTACGTTAATACCTGATAATGCCGCTGCTTCTTCATTTCCACCAATTGCAAAAGTACGGCGTCCAAATGTCGTTTTCTTTAGAATAAAGTACAGAACTGCGAAAGCGATCATCATCGTTACAGCTGGTACTGGAATACCAATGAAGTAACCACGACCGAACATTTGAAACATTAAATGGTCGCCAAGGCCAGTGATCGGACGTCCATCCATATAAACGAGCGTAAGGCCACGAAAAATGGTCATTGTTGCTAATGTCGCAATAAATGGTGCCACTTTTCCTTTCGCAATGATGATACCGTTTACAATCCCCATTACAAGACCAGCCAATAATCCAACTGCCATTGCAAGGAATGGATCCATGCCACTTGCCATCATTCCAGCAACAAGTGCACTTGATAATGCTAAAATAGAACCTACTGATAAGTCAATACCCCCTGTTAAAATAACGAAGGTCATTCCAAATGCGATTAGTGCATTAATCGATACTTGACGTAAAATATTAAACAAGTTTGGAATTTCAATAAATGCTGGATTTAGTGCTGTAATGACTACAATGATAAGCGCTAATCCAATTAAAGAACCAAGTTGTTGCAAAACATTCCCCTTTTTAGCCATAACTTATTCTCCCCCTGTAGCTAATGCCATAATGGACTCTTGTGTTGCTTTACCTTTCTCTAAAATGCCGCCTACTTTTCCTTCATGAATAACAAGAACACGATCGCTCATTCCTAATACTTCAGGTAGTTCGGATGAAACCATAATAACGGCATCGCCTTGATTTGTAAGCTTGTTCATAATTGAGTAAATTTCTTTTTTCGCTCCAACATCGACGCCACGCGTTGGTTCATCTAAAATTAACAACTGCGGCTGGATTCCTAGCCATTTTGCAATGACGACCTTTTGTTGATTTCCACCAGAAAGTGATTTGACAGGCTGTTCCCCATTTGCCGCCTTTACATTCAGAAGCTTCATCATATCCCTTGTAAACTGCTCTTCCGTTCCTTTATCCATTACACTACCTTTTGAAAGACTTTCTAAGTTTGGTAATGCTAAATTTTCACGAATAGAAAAGTCTAATACAAGCCCTTCTGATTTTCTATCTTCAGTGATAAAAGCAATTCGTTGCCTTATTGCATCAATTGGACTGTCAATTTTCACCTCTTGTCCATTCATAAATATTTGCCCTGAATCTAATGGTTCATAGCCAAAAATCGCTTTCATAATATCTGTGCGACCAGCTCCCATTAATCCAGCGACACCGAGAATTTCACCTTTTCTCACTTGAAACGAAATATTTTCAAACTTTCCTTTTTTCGTGCCGTTACGCATTTCAAAAATAACTTCGCCAATCTTAGCATCTCGCTCTGGATAACGTTCACCAATACTACGGCCAACCATCATGCTTACCACTTCATCAAATGACGTTTCAGGAATTAACCGTGTTCCCACATATTCTCCATCACGTAAAATAGTAATAGCGTCGCAGATTGAAAAAATTTCTTCCATGCGATGTGAAATATAAACAAAAGACACGCCTTCTTTGCGTAATTTATTTATAACTGTAAAGAGCGTTTCAATTTCACGATCCGTCAATGCTGCGGTAGGCTCGTCCATAATAATAACGCTTGCATTTGTCATTAACGCCTTACCAATTTCTATAATTTGCTGTTGCCCAACTGATAATTCCCCAGCAAGCATAGCCCCTTTTACATGTAGCCCAAGACTTGCTAATTGCTCTTGCGCAATAGCATTCATTTGACGCGTACGCAGGATACCTGTTTTTCCGTACATAAGCTCTTTTCCAAGAAACATATTTTCAGCTACTGTTAAATTCGGTAATATGTTTAGTTCTTGATGAATAAAAGCAATTCCGTACTCTTCTGCTTCTTTCGCGTTTTTAAAAGTTCGGTCTTGCCCATCAATCGTGACTTGACCACCATCTCTTGTATATACACCTGTTAAAATTTTCATGAGCGTTGATTTACCGGCTCCATTTTCCCCCATCAGTGCATGAACTTCTCCTGTTTCAATGCTAAACTGTGCATGTTTCAAAACAGGATTGCCATTGAACGCTTTCGAAATGTTTTTCATTTCAATTCGCATTCTCATCACATCCCTTTATTAAAAAATCACACCTGCGTGTAAAATAACGTTCGCATATGGCGTTGCTTCTCCTGTACGAATAATTGCCTTCGCCTGTTTTGTAAGTTCTTTAAACTGTTCATGAGATACATATTCAAAAGCAGCCTCTTTCAAACGTTCTTCAACTTCTTGGTTTACCTCTGCATTATACGTAGTAATTTCTTCTGCTAATGTTAGTTTTTCAACTGCCATATCATCTGTTACAACTTGTAATACATCTAAAAATGATGGTTTTCCAAGTTCAATAGCTAAATCAATTCGTTTCACACCGTTAGGAATTGGTAAGCCACAATCCGCAATCACAATTGTATCCGTATGCCCAAGTGAAGCAAGCACAGCAGCGATTTCACTATTTAATACACCGTGCTTCTTCATCCGACAATCACCTGCACTTCCCGGAGTCTCTCTCTTGTTGGCATACCGCCTTGTGCTCCTAGCTTTGTTACAGAAAGACCACCCGCAATATTTGCAAATCGAATTGCCTTTTCCAGTAGCTCACCTTCCGCAAGTGCAACCGCTAATGCACCGTTAAAAGTATCGCCAGCTCCTGTCGTATCTACTACTTCTACAGAAATGCCTGGAACATGAACAACTTCTGCACCATTATGGAAACGAACGCCTTCACTACCTTCTGTCATCAATAACTTATTTGGGTATTTCGCAAGTAATTCTTCAATTGGTGACGTAAAATCATCTAATACGATGCGGCACTCATGCTCATTCGGTGTAATATATGTTGCCTTTTCCAAAATATCTGCTGATAAAACTTGTGCCGGGGCTGGATTTAACATCACTGGAATTTTATGCTCTTCGCAAAGATTAAGAACATACTCTACTGTCTCTAGTGGTATTTCCAACTGAAGTACAACCATATCTGCTTTTACGAGAAGATCTTTTGCACGATTTACAATTTCTTCGTTTACAAGACGATTTGCACCTTGTACAACAACAATGCTGTTATCTTCTTCCGCTAACACGATATGGGCAATACCTGTCGTTTCACCTGTAACCGGTACCACATAATCGATAAAAATACGTTCATTCTCTAAATTATTTTTAACTACTTTACCGTAATCATCATTCCCTACAGCTCCAACCATTGCTACATTCGCACCTAATCTAACTGCAGCAACTGCCTGGTTGGCACCTTTTCCTCCTGGCACTGTATGAAACGCTTCACCAATTACCGTCTCTCCTGCTTTCGGTCGCTTTTTTGAAACGGCGACTAAATCCATTGAAATACTGCCGACTACTGCAATGTTTGGCATATATCTCATCTCCTTACTTCGTTGTATTTCGTTCTATAATTTTAATCGGTAAACGATAATGTTCGGTTTCTAATGGTTTTCCTACCATCTGCTCTAATAGTAATTCCGTTGCAATACGCCCCATCTCATAAATAGGCTGTGCCACTGTTGTAATGGATGGATGCATCATTTCTGTTAAAGAAATACCATCAAACCCAATGATTTGTAATTCATTAGGAATAGCAATCCCCTTCTGCAAAGCTGCCTTGACTACACCGATTGCAATCAAATCATTTCCTGCTACAATACCATCAATATGCGGATATTCGTCTAGTAATTCCATCGTAACACGTTCGCTATTTGCTGGATCAAATGTACTCTCAGCAATCATATAAGAAAGACCATACTCTGTAATCATATCTACAAAACCTTCAAATCGTTCATTTGCAGTACTTACGTCACGTGGTCCACGAATATGGGCAATATGTTTACAACCCTTTTCTAATAGTAACTTCGTTGCCTCTTGAATCCCCGCATAGTTATCTGCGTATACTGTAGGGATTCTCTCATTAAACATGCGGTCAATTGCCACAACTGGTATAGATAGATTCATGTAATTCACACTATTTTGCGGGTTCGTTGCTACAATAAACCCATCTACGTTGTTTTGTCTAAGTACATCAATATATTGTTTCTCTTTTTCTAAACTTTCATCAGAATTACAAAGTACAACTGTGTATCCTTGTTTATGTGCTACATCCTCTACGGCACGTGCAACTTCTGGAAAGAATGGATTCACGATATTTGGAACGACCAAACCGATTAAACGAGATTTTTTATTATATAGAGAACGCGCTACCGTGCTAGGCTTATAATCCAACATTTCAATTGCTCGCTCTACTTTTTTTAGCGTATCTTCGCGAACATACCCGTTCTTATTTAACACCCTGGAAACGGTCGCAACAGATACTCCCGCTAATTTCGCAACATCTTTTATCGTACTCATTCTCTTCCCTCCTCATCACATGTAACCGTTTACACAAAATAATATAACTTATTTCTAAAAATACGTCAATCACTTCTAACTAAAAAGCATCGCCCTAAGGCGATGCTTTTTTCTCATTATGAGTAAGATACGTTCGTTTCTTTTTCTTCTACCGCAGCAGACTCTTCTGCACCTTTCTTACGATCAGAAAGCTTGATTTTCTGCAAGAAAATCGTAAATACGGCACCGACCACAATAAAGACTAATCCTGTTAGGAATACACTGTGAAGTGAATCTACTAAAGATGTTTTTAAAATAGGTACGATGCTATTAGAGAATGCTTCTGGCATTTGCTTTAATGCCTCTGGACTAAATAACATAGAATATAAACCTTGTGGATCTGTATGAATCATATCTTTAAACTTCGTTACCATTTCTCCAGCTTGTGGCGGAAACTTATCTAATACCGGCACTAATTTCTCAGTTAGAACTGTACCTGAAGTATTATTCATAATAGAACCTAAAATCGTAATCCCGAATGTTCCCCCAATTTGACGGAAGAATTGACTGGAAGATGTTACAACGCCAAGATCTTTTTTCGGGAAACTTTCTTGCAATGCTAATGTTAATGTTGGCATTACAAGTCCCATTCCTAAACCGATAATGCTCATATAAGAAGTTGCAACAAGCTTACTTGTATGCATATCCATTGTCGTTAACAACCAAAAACCACTAGCCATAATAAGCATCCCTGTAATAATTTGTGGTTTCACGCCAACTTTTAATACGAGCTGACCACCGATAATACTCATCACAATCATCGTAATCATCATTGGTGTCATGATCGTTCCAGATTCAGCAGCACTTACTCCAACAATTCCTTGCATAAAGAATGGAACGAACATAATTGCTCCAAACATTCCAATGCTCATAAAGAAACCAATTGCATTTAGTAGTGTAAATGTACGGTTCTTAAAGAAATGCATTGGCAAAATTGGCTCTTCTGCCTTTGTTTCAACAATAACAAAGCTTACGATGCCGATGATTGCAAGTGCAAATAACCCAATGATTTGCCAAGAATCCCATGCATAGTCTTTCCCGCCGAATGTTAATGCAAGTAATAAACTTACAACACCGAGAATCATCGTGAAAATACCAGCAATATCAATTTTAATTGGTCCTGTTTGTTTATGTGATTTTAATCCCATTGCAATAAAGATTGTCGCTAACACACCAACTGGTAAATTTATATAGAATACCCATCTCCAGTTGACAGCATCTACAATCCAACCACCTACTTGCGGTCCAATTACAGATGCAAGACCATATAATGCTCCGAAAATCCCTTGCCATTTCGCACGTTCTTTTCCTGTAAACATATCCCCGATAATAATCATCGCCATTGGCATCATAATACCGCCACCTAGGCCTTGAATACCACGGAAAATGATTAACTCCGTCATGCCGTTTGCCATACCACAAAGGGCTGAACCAACCATGAAAATAACTAACCCTGTTATATATACGTTACGACGTCCTAATAAGTCAGCTAACTTCCCTGCAATTGGTACAACTGTCGTTGATGTTAACATATACGCTGTTGTTAACCATGTCATTAAACTTAATCCGCCTAGTTCACCAACGATACGCGGCATTGCTGTACCAACAATTGTTCCATCTAACGCAGCAAATACCATCGCAATAACTAGACCAATTAACAACAACTTTCTATTTTGGTTTTCTTGTTGCTCCATGTAATCTCCTCAATTCTCTTTAGTTTGTCTCTTTTTTCTCGGATGCTCCGCAAATAATTTTCTCTAATTTTTCAAATAAGCGTAATAAATCTTCTCTTTCCTGTAATTCTAATTGTGAGAAATACTTGGCAATGTGTTCATTTCGAGCAGCCATTGCCTCTTCTAATACATCTTTCCCCTTCTTTGTTAACTCAATTATGACAACGCGACGATCACTTTTGTCGTGATAGCGTAACACCAATTCTTGCTCAATTAAACGATCAATCATCACTGTAATTGCACTTGGTTTCACGTACATTTTCTTCGCCAGCTCTGTAGCCCTTGCTGCACCGTAATGATCTAAAATTTTTAAAATGTAAAATTGCGGTGGTGTAAGTCCTGATGCTTGCATTTGTTCTAATAACTCCGTTTGCATTTTCTTCCCTATAGAAAATGCAAGAGCCTGAATTTTATCAATATGATTTATATCATTTTGCATGTTATCCACCTCTTATTTAAACAATAAAATATTTAACGTATTTAAATATTAAACTACCTAATAAATCCCGTCAACAACTTTATTTCATAAAAACGTTTACAAATTTGTCACAAAGTTGTATACTTTGTGACGAAGTTAATAGCGAAAGTCATGGAGAATTAGAGTATACGACTATGGAACATGGAAAGAGTGCCTTTCTATATTTCATGGTCTTTTTTTGTTTACCATGGTGTTGAACGCTTACAATAATAGAGGAGGATTTTAGGCGATGTTTCTAACTAATTTATTTAAACCTGCGCCGCATACAGAACGCTTGCCTGCTGATCGCGTAGATAGCGAATACCGCAAACTACGCTTACAAGTGTTTTTAGGAATTTTCATTGGTTATGCAGGTTACTATCTTGTTCGCAAAAACTTTTCACTAGCAATGCCTTATCTTGTTGAACAAGGATTTAGCAAAGGAGAACTTGGAGTTATCCTTTCTGCCGTATCTATTGCATATGGCTTAAGTAAATTTATAATGGGGATTGTATCCGACCGTTGTAACCCCCGCTACTTCTTAGCAGCAGGGCTATTTTTATCCGGTATCATTAATATTATTTTTGGTTCATTCTCTTTTATTACAACGAGTATTTTACTAATGTTTGTTCTCCAGTTTTTAAATGGCTGGGTACAAGGTATGGGCTGGCCTCCATGTGGTCGTACAATGGTTCATTGGTTCTCTATTAGTGAACGCGGTACAAAAATGTCTATTTGGAACGTTGCCCACAATGTTGGTGGTGGGCTTATGGGACCACTTGTAACATTAGGACTATTCTTATTTGCTGGTAGCTGGCAAAGTATTTTCTACTTCCCAGGTATTTTTGCAATTTTAGTTGGAATCTATGTATTAATTGTAATGCGCGATACACCTCAATCTTGTGGATTACCACCTATTGAAGAATATACAGGTGAATATCCTTCAGATGAAAAAGT
The DNA here is from genome assembly GCF_056711665.1 of Bacillus sp. Medicinal_06. Taxonomy (NCBI): domain Bacteria; kingdom Bacillati; phylum Bacillota; class Bacilli; order Caryophanales; family Bacillaceae; genus Bacillus; species Bacillus sp. Medicinal_06. The sequence continues at coordinate 60,400 of NZ_JBWYHD010000008.1, forward strand.
AAAAGATCGTGAACGTGAACTTTCAGTAAAAGAAATTTTATTTACGTATGTATTAAACAACAAATTTTTATGGTACATCGCAATCGCTAACGTATTCGTATACTTCGTACGCTACGGCGTTGTAGACTGGGCACCGACTTATTTAGTAGAAGAAAAAAGCTTTACTCATAATAGTTCTCGTACAGCATACGCATTGTATGAATTTGCTGGTATTCCAGGTACACTCCTTTGTGGATGGATGAGTGATAAATTATTTAAAGGACGCCGTGCACCTGCTGGTATTTTATTTATGGTTGGTGTATTCATTGCCGTTCTTGTTTATTGGTTAAATCCAGCTGGTCACCCAATCATTGACAGCATCGCACTTGTTGCAATTGGCTTCTTAATTTATGGACCAGTTATGTTAATTGGATTACATGCCCTTGACTTAGCACCAAAAAAAGCTGCTGGAACAGCTGCTGGTTTAACAGGTTTCTTCGGTTACCTGGGCGGTGCTGCATTTGCTAGTGCGGCAATGGGCTTTATTGTAGATGCTTTCGGGTGGAACGGTGGTTTCATTCTATTACTTGCATCTTGTGTGCTTGCGATTGTCTTCCTTGCTCTAACTTTAAATACAGGATCATCAAAATCACAGCAAGCATAAAGTGAAACTTTACTCAGTAAAAAACAAAATAGCTCTTAGCATTAAGATACACGCTAAGAGCTATTTTTTATTTATGTCTAGTGATATTGTCTTGCCTACTATAACAATCATTTCCCTTCTATTTACAACATTACTTTTATTAAAACATCTGCTGAAACATTTTCACAGTAATAGCCAATATCACTGAAGTAGCAAAGCCCCCTAAACAAATAAGACTTACTCCTTGACTATATGACAGATTTTGAAACCCTTTCATTTCTTTCATCCTCTCATGTATTTATTTGATATCTTTATTTTATCCATGGAGGCAATTTTATAACATCGATTTCGCTAACAACTGTCTTACAAAATTGTAAGATTTCCCCCTTTGAACTACCCCCACTTAACAGTCTAACAAACTGTTTGAAGTGGGGGATTTCTACGAACACCAAAGTATCCCTCGGCTTTATGAGTAGGCAATCCCCGTAGTCCCTACGGTTAGAAGCCTTAAGGCCTCTTTTCTCAGATTTTTTCCTGCGTTGACATCTCTATCATGATGCATACCACAAGAAAGATACTTCCATTCACGCAATTCCAGATCTTTCACGTCTTTGTTTTTGTTTCCACAATTTGAACAAAGCTGAGAGCTGGCGAATGTTTTTGATACCACGACGACTTGTTTCCCATACCACTCTACCTTATACGTAAGCATCGCTCTGAATTGTGACCAAGATACTTCTTGAATCGCTTTTGCTAGCTTGTGATTCTGTAACATATTGGATACTTGCAAATCTTCTATCCCAATCACATCGTGGTTTTTGATGATCATCGTAGAGAGTTTTTGCAAATAATCGGTTCTTGCATTTGTGATTCGTTCATGAATACGAGCCACTTTGATTCGCTGTTTATGCCAGTTCGCTCCACCTTTTGTACGGCGAGACAGAATACGCTGGGCATGAGCGAGCTTCTTCTCTAATACCCGAAACCATTTCGGATTGCCAAATACCTCTCCAGTTGAAAGAATCGCAAAGTTTTTTACACCAACAACGGAACCTGGCAATTCTTGCACTTCTACTTCGGCAAGAATCGAGACAAAATATGTTCCACTTGGATTTTTTCTGACAGTAGCACTCAAAATGCGGCCTTCTACCTCACGACTTTTGGCAAACGTGACAAGGCCCAGTTTCGGTAACTTTATTTGATTCCCTACAATCGCGATGTTCCCATTCGTGTGCTTCGTTGTATAAGATTGGACTTTATTGTTTTTCGACTTAAACCGAGGTGCTTTGTTTTGTTTGTTGAAGAATCGTGAATACGAGTCAGTGAGGTTGTGAAGAGAAGATTGAAGAGCCGTGCTGTCCACTTCTTTTAACCATACAAATTCTTTTTTGAGAGCAGGTAATTGCGAAGAACAAGTGCCATAGGTGAATCCTTTTCCTGTTTCTTTATATCTATCATTCCATTTTGCCAAAAAGTAATTGAATACAAAACGAGAGCAACCAATTGTTTTCGCAATACGTATTTTTTGTTCTGCGCTAGGGTAGATCCGGAACTTATACGCTTTATGGACGAGCACCACTTTCCACCTCACTTCCTATTTTGGTTTTTCTACATGCTTTTTTCGCGATATGCATGAGAACGATATCATATTATACTCAAAAATACTTCTCTCGTATCATTTCTTCTTGTCGAAATTCCTCTGTCGCCCTTCAAAAATGTATACATATGGATGGAATTTTATGATGGAACAATTCCTTATATGTAAGAATGCTTCTTACTGCATCATTTCCCTTCTATAGGAACGAACGGATTCCGATACCTCATACTAACTCTTCAACAAGAAGAACCATTAGGCTTTTGCCTAACCGCCATTCATCTCCCACCTACTCATTGGACCATATCCTATCCATTCCTTGAGGTGGGAGTTTTCTGTCGGGAAATGATAAAAAACAGACAACATTTCTATTGTCTGTTACTTTACAATCATCACCGGGCATTTCACTCGTTTAGCTACTTTATGACTTACACTACCGAGCACCATTTCTTGTAATGTATTTAATCCCCTACTCCCCACAATTACAAGATCAATGTCTCCTGTATTTACGTATTGAATAATTGTATCACTTGGATCACCATGTAAAATCGTAATTTTATAGGAGATCTCTTCTTGCTGTAATAAAGCCTCAATTTCTTTTAATCTATCTTTTCTACTAGCTGAAATTGTTTCTATATTTGTTTGTCCCTGTATAATATCTGATTTTGCCGTTCTATTATCTACTACGTATACAACTTCAACGTTTATTTCCTTACTCAACATAGCGATGTGTGCGGCATGTTTTGCTGCGCGCATTGCGTGTTCTGAACCATCACATGCTAGTATAATCTGCTTGTACATATGCTGAAGCCCCTTTCATCATCATACTCGTATTATAATACAAAAAGAACCCTTTCGGCCTCCCGAAAAGGTTCTTCCTATTTAACTAACAGCTTGTTCTTTATTTTTATTATAAGTAGCCAATTTTGTAACAAGCTGCGAACTACGCTCGTTTAATCCCGTTATATTTACTTTCACACCATTTTGCTCATACTTCATCACAACTTTATCCACGGCTGCTACTGCTGAATCATCCCATATATGGGCATGTGTAAAATCAATTTCTACTTCTTTTACATCTTCTTTAAACTGAAACGTATTTATGAATGCTGTAGTAGATGCAAAGAAGAGTTGTCCGTGAACAGTGTATCTCTTTTTCTCACCAATATAAAAATGTTTCACGTGAATCTTTGCCATATTCGCTGCAAATAGTACGGCACTTATTACCGTACCGATAATCACACCGAGTCCTAAATTATGTGTTACAAGAACAATTGCAACTGTTACGACCATAACAAACGCGTCACCCTTTGGAACTTTATGAAGGGTAAATACAGAATTCCAATCAAATGTTCCAATAGACACCATAATCATAACCGCAACTAATGCTGCCATTGGAATATGGACAACATAGTCACCAAGAACAAACAGTAGAACAATTAAAAAGCCACCAGCAACGAATGTTGATAATCGACCACGTCCGCCTGATTTCATATTAATAAGAGATTGTCCAATCATCGCGCACCCTGCCATTCCACCAAAGAAACCAGCAACAATATTGGCAATTCCTTGACCACTTGCCTCTTTATGTTTATTACTCGGTGTATCTGTTATATCATCTAGAAGAGATGCTGTTAATAGCGATTCTAATAAACCAATCACAGCTAACATAATCGAATAAGGTAAAATAATAGCTAATGTTTCTAACGTAAATGGTACATCCGGAATACTAAAGAACGGTAATTCGGTTGGTAAATTTCCCATATCGCCAACAGTTCGTAATTCAAATCCGCTGAGTAACGCAATACTTGTCACAATAATAATAGAAACAAGTGTAGACGGTACTGCTGTTGTAATACGTGGAAATAGATAAATAATTACGAGTCCTAATGCTACTAACGCATACATTTGCCAGTTTACACCTTTGAAATGTGGCAATTGTGCTGTAAAAATTAAAATCCCTAATGCATTTACAAAACCACTCATAACCGAGCGCGGAACAAATTTCATTAATGAACTTAGCTTTAATACTCCAAAAATAATTTGTACAACACCTGTTAAAATCGTCGTTGCAAATAAATACTGCAATCCGTAATCTTTTACAATCGTCACCATTAACAGCGCCATCGCACCTGTCGCAGCAGAAATCATCCCCGGTCTCCCGCCCACAAATGAAATTGTCACGGCAATACAAAATGCAGCGTATAGTCCAACCATCGGATCTACTCCTGCAATAACGGAAAAGGCAATCGCTTCAGGAATCAGCGCTAGTGCAACAACAATACCTGATAACACATCGCCTTTTACATTCGAAAACCATTCGTTTTTTATCTTTTGAAACAAAAAAACACTCCTCTACTTTTTTATTTTTAATTTCCTCCATAAGAAAATCGATCCGACTGCACGAGAGCTATTATATAATAAATGTCAGATTTTTTGCTATGAAAAAGTTTCCCAAAATAAAAAGACGCTTGCTTTTATGCAGCGTCTTTTCTACTTAATGTCCAGCATGACCTCCGCCATTTTCCTGAACAATCTCTAATCTTTCATCTAATATCCCTTGCGTTTCAAATGAAATATTCTCCGTATTCCCTAATAAAAAGCCATGATTATATGGTCCTAAGGTTGGATCATCCTTAAACTTCGGCTGGATTGTTGCCAATAAATCATAGACTGGTTGCGAAACCTTCCCTTTATCTAATAATAGAACAGGTGCATGTTTCCCCATATGAGAAAACGGTGCACCAGCAATTGCTAAATCTGGTGTTTCTGTTGAAACAAATGATACACCATGTCCCGGTTTTTTGAATCCCCAACCAAATTTCGTTTTTTCATCTTTAAAATTAGCAAAAGCGATAGAGTTTTCTGTCGGACTTTCCCCACTAATACGCGTTACTTTACCATGCTTACTTAACTGTTTTTCTACTTCTTTTGAAATTATTTTTTCTGGACCTAATATATATATATTTGCTTTCCCTTTTCTTGCTTTTAACGCCTCAATTGTAGCTTCGGGTACTTTATCTTTTGTTACATATAAAAGAGGTTCTGGCATATGTGCAATCCAATTTACAGCTGGCGTTGTATATAAACGCCCTTCTTCTTCAGACGAACCGATAATAACACTTTCTGGATACTTCCCTGTTATGTCTGCATATTCTTTATCAACGTCTTTCGCAAATATAGCTGGATCTGTTTCTTTTATTTGTTTTACTTTAAATTCTTTTAATTGATCTAATGTAGAAGATCCTACATCCCCCATTACCATAATTTGAGTTCCATCTTTTGTTCCAAGTGGATTTAACCGCTTGATCTCTTTTAATGTTGCCTCTGGAATTCCCTCTTTATTTGTAAATAAAATAGGCCCATTGTTCGGATGATGAATCAAATCCGCACTAGCAAGCCCAAGTTGCCACTGATTAACTGGTACTAAGATCACCGCTCCTGGTTGATTCTCTTTATGAGTTGCTGGCCAGATTGTTTGTGATGTTAACACTGCCATTTGCACAGGATCATTTGTATTTAATCTTGTTATATTTTTTAAACTTGTTGTTAATAAATCGCTAGATGCCTTTGCATTCATTTCTTTCGGTGTCATCGCCTCATGATTCATTTCCTTTTGCTGCTCATTTTTCTTCTCTTTTTCAGATTCGTGATTTTTATGCTCTGTATTGGCTTGCCCACACGCTGCAAGTCCAAATGCAGCAACTATTGTCACACTTAACATTCGAGCTGTTTTTTTCAAAAAAACGCCTCCTCACCTTTATCGTTTGAACCTATATCCTTTACCTAAAATGAAAATTTCAACTATACGATAACAACCAAATCTGAAGAAATTATGCAGACGCATCATAATCTGCACCATTTCTCCATGATTTTGCATTACACTTTTAATAGTGAATACAAATACGGAGGATATTATATGATGAATATACTACTCGTAGATGATGAACCACGTATGCTGGAGTTATTAGCACTTTATCTTACTCCTAGAGGATATAATTGCATTTCTGCGACTTCAGGCCAAGAAGCCATTTCCTATATAGAAAACCAAAGTTTTAAGTTTGTTCTTCTCGATATTATGATGCCAAAAATGGATGGATGGGAAACATGTAAAAGGATTCGTTCATTTAGTAATGTTCCTATCATTATGGTAACCGCTCGGGATCAAACGATAGATGTTGTTCAAGGATTAAAAATCGGAGCTGATGATTATATAACAAAACCGTTTCATGAAGATGAACTATTAGCACGAATTGAAGCCGTATTGCGACGTAGCAATCAGCATGAACAACTAAAATATAGAGGGATTTTGTGGGATGAAGCAAAGCACTTTATTTCCGTTCATGGACAAGAGATTTTGCTTACACCAATTGAATTCTCTTTACTTGGATTATTTTTGCGTCACGTAAACTATGTACTCAGCCGTGATCAGCTTATTGAGCGAATTTGGGGGCTAGATACAAATACAGAGGATCGCACAGTGGATTCCCATATTCGTAATTTACGTGATAAATTACGAAAGGCTAATTTTCCAATTGATGAACATTTAAAAACCGTGTATGGTGTTGGCTATCGATGGATTGATACTGAAAATCAAGGAGCTACACGATGAAACGAATTTCTGTTCAACTCGGATTTTATTTTTTAATTGTTACGCTTTTAATCGAAACCGTCCTGTTTGCATTGCTCTATTACAGCCTTATCAATACGAGAGTAAATGAAGAAATGACAGCATTATTAAAGCGAGGAAATAGCCATCGGGATGTACTTGAAAAACATTTCGATTCCCAAACAATCTCTCATGTCGCTTTAATGGAGTCAGAAGCTGAAACAAAGGTTGTTATTACAAACTCCTATAAAGAAATATTAGCAAAATCTAATGATATAGATTCCACTATAAAAAGGCACATTGTCGAAATGATAACAAGTGCAGATCATAACGGAACAATCATAGAAAACCACTGGAAAACATCTAATTATATATGCACAGTTAGCCCGATAATAATAGAAGGAAAAATACAAGGTTATGTTTATATGTTTCTCGGTACAAGTTCTATTAAACAAATGATTGCAGGTCTTACGAAACAATTCCTTGTTGTTGGTGCTGTTACATTTATTTTAACAGTCATTACGATATTTCTTCTATCGCGTCTGTTAACAAAGCCGCTTCTTCGTATGAAGCATGCTACTGAAAAAATGAGTCATGGTGATTTATCCGTTTCTTTAACAAGTAATCGAAATGATGAAATTGGTGAACTTGCACAGTCTATTCAAACACTTGCGAATGATTTACATTATATGAAAAAAGAACGCAGTGAATTTCTAGCAAGTGTCGCCCATGAGCTAAGAACACCTTTAACTTATGTAAGAGGATATGCAGATATCGCTATGAAAAATGACACGCTTCCTGAACAGCGCCAAAAATATTTATCGATTATAAAAGATGAAGCTGACTACATTACAAATTTAGTACAAGACTTATTTTTACTCGCGCAAATGGAAAAGCATAACTTTTCGATTCAAACAAAGGAAGTACACTTACAAACTTTTCTTTCTCGCATCGTTACAAAAGTGAATATCATGTATGAAGCAAAGCATATCAATGTTTCTTCAACATGCCCTTCTTCACTTTCTATAACTCTTGATGAACAACGATTTGAACAAGTGATCATCAATATTTTAAATAATGCGTATGCACATTCACCTGAACATTCTCAAATTACAATTTCCGTTACAGAGCATAACACACACATTAAACTCTCAATTCAAGATACAGGAGAAGGAATTCCAAAAGAAGATATCCCGCATATTTTCGAACGGTTTTATCGCGTCGATAAAGCAAGATCTCGCTCAACTGGCGGAACTGGATTAGGACTTGCCATTGTCAAAGAAATAGTCGAACTACATGGCGGAACAATTACTGTTACAAGTGAAGTAAATCAAGGTTCTTGCTTTACTATTTCATTTCCAATCAGTATGTAAAAAAATAAAAATGCGAGGGTAATGTCTATAAGACATTACCCTCGCATTTACATACCACTTACAAAATTTTATTCATTAATTAATTCAACTGTTTCCGTAATTTTTATACTATCCTTCACAGATTGAGCAATCGTACAATTCTTTACCGCAAGTTCTAACGCTTTTTCTAATTGTACTTGTGTAATCCCCTCTGCTTTTAACCTATAGTGCAAATGAAGGCTTTCTACCGGTCTCGATAAAACTTCACTTCTTCCAATTTCAGTTTCAATTGTAAACGTATCATATGTAATACGCTTCTTTTCTAAAATTGTCCGAAATACAATTGCACTGCATCCTGCAATAGAAGAAACCAATAATTCTAACGGCGTATGTCCACTTTCTTTTCCAATAGACAATCGACCATTTGAAAATTCTGCTTCAATATCATCATGCTTGATTGTTAGTTTCATATGTTGTTCCCATCTCCACTTTCGTAATTTGCTGCCGTTTCTTATTTATATAATAATACACATAGCAGAAAATGATAAATGGAATGCCGCAATATAGTGCCATACGCTGTTCTGGAATGAACGCTAAACTAATTACAACAATACTATTTGTAATTAACGCTAAAATTGGAACAATTGGATATAGTGGTGTTCTATATTTTAAATCTTCTAATTTCCCGCCACCCTTTATATACTGGCTTCTAAAGCGAAGTTGTGATAAGGCAATGATAATCCAACTTGAGACAGCTGATAAGCCAGCGATAGATAATAAGTACATATATACTGTATCTTCCGCTAAAAAGCTTGTTAATAAAGATAATGCTGCTACTGCAATTGTAACTACTAATGCTGTAATCGGAATCCCACGCTTATTTACCTTTTTGAAAGAAGCCGGTGCCATTCCTTCATTTGCAAGTGACCATAGTATACGTGTCGCTGCATATAATCCTGAGTTCGCTACAGATAATAACGCAGTGATAATAACGAAATTCATAATATCCGCTGCATATGGAATACCGATTTTATCAAATACAACAACGAATGGACTTTCAATAACTCCTGCGTCTTTCCAAGAAATTAAACCTACTAAAATCGTCATTGTTAAAATAAAGAACAACATAATACGCCATACTGTATTACGAATTGCACGCGGGATTGTTTTCTCCGGCTCTTGGCTCTCCCCCGCTGCAATCCCAATTAACTCTGTACCTTGGAATGAAAAGTTAACTGTAATCATTGTAAGAAGTACAGCAGCAAGTCCATTTGGGAACAAACCTCCATCGCTTACAAAATTAGAAAAAAGAGGTGCTGCTTCTTTTCCGTCATATGGTAAAAATCCTAATAACGCACTACCACCAAGAACAACAAATGCAACAATTGTAATAACTTTAATACTTGAGAACCAAAATTCTAATTCCGCATAACTCTTTGCTGAGATAGCATTTGACATATATAAAATAACTCCAAATACAAGACACCATACCCAAACATCGACATGTGGAAACCATCTTTTCATCATTAAACCAATCGATGTTAACTCTAAACCAACTGTAACTGCCCATCCAAGCCAGTACAGCCAGCCGATCATAAATCCGGTCCCTGGACCGATAAACTTCGTCGCATATTTTTGGAAGGAACCAGAAACTGGCATCGCAACCGTTAGCTCACCAAGGCAAAGCATTGTTAAATACATAATAAATCCGCCCACTAAATAAGAAAGAATCGCTCCTCCTGGTCCTGCTTGGTTAATGGTATATCCTGATCCAAGAAAAAATCCTGTTCCGATTACACCTCCAAGTGCAATCATGAATAAATGTCTACTCTTCATCGTACGATGTAATTTCTCGTTCGTTGTTTGCTGCATCGTAATCCTCCCCTATAAAAAACCCTCTATCTCTTTTTAAAATTTTCTGATAATAAAAATATACACGAAAGCGGTTACAATTTCTATATAAAATTAAAACTTTTCTGATAAAATATCATATTTTTTAATTCCTCTTACAATTACACTACTAAAAAGTTAATATATTCCAAGTGGTATTTTCCATACTACATAAATCCATTTTATTTTTCCAAGATATAAAGTGAAACTTTAATCATCCCTCACCAATCGGGCTTTTACGGGCAGGTAATGCGGGCTATGAAAACAAAAGAGGACTGCACTCATTTTCTCTCTTTGTTTTAACTTGGCATGGGGCAGAAAAACGCTTCTATCCATGGACGGATCCTCTCTCCCACCCAAAAAGAAAGGTTTTATGTCGATTTTTCAACTTATATTTATATATGTAAAAAATAAAAAAACTCTTACATCCTATTTCATGTAAGAGTTAACGGCTTTCCAATTTTCTAGACACAAGCGATAAACTGTAGTTAACAACAAAATACATACATGCAACAAGTAATAACGTAGGAATCATATAGTTTACGTTTTGTCCATTAATAATTTGGGCATTATGCATGAGTTCTGGCAAAGATATAACAACTGCTAGTGACGTATCTTTTAATAAAGAGATAAATTGACTAACAAGTGGTGGTACCATGCGTCTCAATGCTTGTGGCAAAATAATATGCCACAGTGTTTGTACATATGATAATCCAGAGGCACGTGCTGCTTCAATTTGTCCTTTTTCAATCGATAATAAGCCACTTCGCACAATTTCTGATATCATCGCTGCTTCAAATATCGTTAAAGCAACAATAGCTGCTGTTGTAATCTCTAATTTCAGTCCAGCTTCTGGAAGTGCAAAATACGTAAAGAAAATAATTAAAAGCAGCGGTAAATTACGAATGATTTCAACGATAAAACCTAGTAACTGTGATACGACTGGTATCTTTGTATATCGCAACGTCCCGACCACACTACCAATAATAAAACTAAGCAAAATTGCTATAACAGCTATTTCTAACGTAACAAGTAGCCCTTTTAATAAAAATAAAATATGATCGCCTGTATAAGCACCTCGAAAGTCCATTTACACCGCTCCTTTCGCTAAGCGTTTCTCAAAGTAACGCACAAGCATACTAAGCGGTACAGTTAAAAGTAAATAAAACATTCCAACAAATATATATACATCAAATGTAACAAATGTTCTTGTTGAGATTAAATCCCCTTGATACATCAAATCTGCTCCTGCAATAATGCCAAGGATAGATGAGTTCTTTACTAAATTGAGAAATTGATTTCCTAATGGCGGAATTACTATTTTAATAGCTTGTGGTAAAACGACATAATACATGGCTTGCACATACGTTAAGCCTGAAGAACGTGCTGCTTCCATCTGTCCTTTCGGTACTGACAAGATTCCAGCTCGAATTGCTTCTGCAATAAATGCTGCTGTATAGACTGTAAGTGCAGCTGTACCAGCAACAAATCCATTTAATGTTACACCCATTACTGGAAAAGCAAAGTAAAATACAAATGCAATTAAAACGAGTGGAATATTCCGAATGAATTCTACATAAGTCGCGCCAAGCCAATTCAAAACTCGAATGGGTGCAATTCGCATCACTGCCATAATAATGCCAAGAATAAAGCTCCCAATCAGTGCAACAATACTGGACAACACTGTATATTTAAATCCTTCTAAATACAAATCAAGATTGTTTATAAGAATAGAAAAATCAGGCAAATGCCCCCCCTCTTTCTTTACAAGAAGAGGATGAGTATCTCTCATCCTCTTACTCTTTCTATACTTTACTTCTCTGGCTTTTCACCAATCCATTTTTCATATAATTTATCGTATTCTCCATTTGCTTTCATTTCTTTTAACAAATCATTAATTGCCTTTGTCAAATCTGTTGCTCCTTTTTGAACAGCGATTCCATACGGCTCATCTGTAAAGATTTTTCCAACAACTTGATAATTTGCATCTTGTTTTGCCATACCATATAAAATGGCATTATCTGTTGTAAGTACATCACCTTTTCCTGCTTTTAACGCTGTAAATGCCTCGCTATAATTTTCAAATTCTAGCACCGTTGCTTCTGGTGATTTTTTACGAACATTTTGTGTAGAAGTTGACCCTTTTACCGCCAATACCTTCACGCCACTTTTCACATCATCAATACTCTTAATCTTGCTTCCTTTTTTCACAAGTAACGACTGCCCCGCTTTAAAATATACATCTGAAAAATCAACTTCTTTTTTACGCTCTTCTGTAATTGTCATCGTTGCGATAATCGCATCAATATCACCGTTTTTCAACATTGGAATACGCGTTTTGGAAGTTACTTCTTTTAATTCTAATTTACTCTCATCTCCTAGAATTTTTTTCGCAAGCGCTTTTGCTACATCCACATCAAACCCTTCTACCTTCCCTGTTGCAGGATCTTTCAATCCAAATAAGTTTGTATCATTTTTAACTCCAACCACTAGTTTCCCACGCTTTTTAATTTGATCTACTACATTCCCGCCAGAAGATTCTTTAGACACTTCTTTAGACGTCTCTTTCTTACTTCCGCAACCCGCTATGATAAGAGTAAATAAACATGAAAATACAATTAAAACAAACAGTTTTTTCGCTTTTAACATGAAATCCCTCCTCTAATGGTTTAACACCCGACTTAAGAACAATCGTGCTCTTTCTTGCTTTGGATTTGCAAAGAAGTCTACTGGCTTTGTATCTTCAATGATTTGTCCTTCATCCATGAATATGATGCGGTCTGCTACTTCACGCGCAAATCCCATCTCATGGGTCACGACAACCATCGTCATCCCTTCTTTTGCTAAAGTTTTCATTACATCAAGTACTTCTCCAATCATCTCTGGATCGAGCGCTGAAGTCGGCTCATCAAATAGCATGATTTCTGGCTTCATTGCTAATCCCCTTGCAATTGCTACCCGTTGTTGTTGTCCTCCAGATAATTGCTGCGGATACACATCCGCTTTCTCTGGAATTCCTACTTTCTCTAAATAGTATCTCGCTGTTTTTTCTGCTTCTTCTTTCGAGACATTACTTACTTTTATTGGTGCAAGTGTAATGTTTTGAAGTACTGTTTTATGTGGATATAAATAAAAATGTTGAAATACCATTCCAATATTCCGGCGTAATCTATTCATATCTGTTTTCGGATTATGTACTTCAACATCTTGTACTACTAATTCTCCTTCTGTAATTGTTTCCAATTGGTTAATGCAGCGAAGTAATGTACTTTTTCCAGATCCAGATGGTCCGACGATTACAACTACTTCTCCTTTTTGAACTTGTAAATTAATATTTTTCAAAACTTGAAAGTTACCATAAAATTTATTTACATCACGAAAAGCAATCAATCTTTTTCCCCCTTTCCACCCTAATTTTATCGTATTTTAACTTGGCCCAATTATTAATAAAATGAAGCTTACCTGATTCAAATTTTATTCGACCACGCAAATAGAAATTCCCATTATTTGAACAATAACGGACAGATATACTGCCCGTTATTGTTTTACAAATACTCTATTATGACACTTCTTCTTTCTTATCTTTTCCGTATTCGTGCTCCCAGAAATCGGCGTTTTTAATTCCTAGTTCACGAGGATCGAATACAGGATCTTTTCCTTCTTTCTTCTGTTTTTCATAGTCTTTCAATGCAAGGAGTGCTGGTTTTTGTAGGAATAAAATTGCAATGATATTCACCCATGCCATAATCCCTACACCGATATCACCAAGAGCCCAAGCGGTTGCTGCTGTTTTTATACAGCCGTAGAATACAACACCTAAGAAAACAATTTTTAAAACAAGTGACATCCATGGACGATCTTTATCACGATTTAAATAGGCAATATTCGTTTCTGCAATGTAGTAATACGCCATAATTGTTGTAAAAGCGAAGAATAATAGAGAAATGGCAACGAAACCGTTTCCAAATCCAGGGAATACAGATTCTACTGCAGCTTGTGTATATCCAGGACCCGGTTCTGCACCATTCAATTTGTTTACAATGAAGTTTTTTCCGCTTGCATCAAATACGTTATACATTCCTGTAATAATCATCATAAACGCTGTTGCTGAACAAACGAATAATGTATCAATGTAAACGGAAAATGCTTGCACAAGTCCTTGCTTTGCTGGATGTGATACTTCCGCTGCTGCTGCAGCATGTGGTCCAGTTCCTTGACCAGCTTCATTTGAATAAATACCACGTTTTACTCCCCAAGAAATTGCTAAACCAATAATTCCACCAAAAGCCGCTTCTAATGCAAATGCACTTTTTATAATTAACATAAATGCTTCAGGTAACTTTTCAATATTCATAAACACAATTACGCAAGCAACAAGTATATATCCAACCGCCATAAATGGCACAACAACTTGTGCTACGTTAACAATACGCTTAACCCCACCAAAAATAATAAGTGCTAATACAACGACTAATACTGCTCCTGAGATAGAAGTATTAATGCCAAAAGCAGTTTCCAAACTTAAGGCAATACTATTTGCTTGAACACCTGGAAGCAACATCCCTGTTGCAAGGATTGTAGCAGCGACAAACACAAGTGCATACCACTTAATTCCTAATCCTTTTTCAATGTAATACGCTGGGCCACCACGAAATTGCCCTTGATGCTTTGTTTTATATATTTGGGCAAGTGTTGATTCTACATAAGCAGATCCCGCTCCTAAAAATGCCACAGCCCACATCCAAAAGACTGCTCCTGGTCCACCAAATGCAACTGCTGTTGCAACGCCGGCGATGTTCCCTGTTCCAACGCGCCCTGATAGAGAAAGCGCTAACGCTTGGAAAGAAGAAACACCGGCTTCTGACTTTTCTCCTTGAAATGTAAGCTTTACCATTTCTCCCACATGTCTAACTTGTAAAAATCTCGTTCGAATCGAAAAATATAAACCAACGCCTAAACATAAATAAACAAGTGCGGGACTCCATACAATACTATTTAGCCAAGTAACGAAAGCTTCCAATCTATTTCCCCTCCTTTTCTTTATAAAGAATATTCAGAATATATAAAAAGTATAAATGTATCTATAGTCTATGACAATATTATTTTGATAAAACAAACATATTTTTGTATAAAAAAACAAAGTATATATTTGATATATATACTTTGTTACATTACATCTGTATTATATATTCACAATGGCTTCCTGTTTTATAATCCTTACATACAGTTCATCTGCTAGCTTTTGAAAATATACTGGCATTTCTTTACCCTTGAACTTCTTCTGAATCGTACCATATAAACCAATATCACGAAGGCGTAAAAATAGTGGTAGTGATTCATACCAACTTTCTTCTAATTGATGTTCTAACTCATACCCTTTTCTTAATACTTGTAATTGTTTACGCACAAACAATGTTTTTTCTTGTTCAGTCTTCCATACATTCGAAAGAACGGAATAATAAATAACCATTGCTAAATCATGAATAAAATAATTATACGTTGCATCATCAAAATCAAAAATCGTCAATTCTTTCCCATCATAATGGAAATTCCCTTGATGAATATCACCATGCATAAGACCAAAATTTCTCTTTTCTATTGGAAGCATCTTTATTTTATCAATTAATACATATGCAATCTTTTTTACTTGTTCATCCTCTAACTGATCAATAATCGCTTTCTCTTCTATCTCCCATGTATCACGATATCCTGTATTAGGATAACTTATTGTAAGACGATGAAGTTGACCAATCGCTTTTCCCCATGCTTCAAAAAGATCATCTCCCCAATAAATAGATGTTGAATCTTTTACTCTCTCTCCTTTGGCATATGCAAATAAAGAAGCGTAAAAGAAAGTTCCATCTACTGCTTGTATCCCTTCTACAAGTTTTCTAGATTTTGAATAATATGGTCTAGCAATCTTAGCTCCATGCTCCCCTAGATACTGTAAAAAATCTAATTCTGTTTCTACTTGTTTTTCAGATCGATGAGAAGAGTGCGTTAATCTTAATACGTAAGATACCCCCTTTTCATCCTTTGCATGAAAAATATAGTTTTCAAAATCTCCAAGTGGATTTTTTTCCACTGTAACGTTAAATAGATTTGCCGCTTCCTCCAAAATTTCATTGGTGAAAACTCTCTCTACAGCTATTTCCATATTTAGCTCCTCCTTTACGTATCCTTTATTTAATTCGACATGAACGTGAAAAATACTGCTATGAACAGAATGCACGAGCTCAAATTTTATAAATAGAAGGGATCAAAAAATAAAAAGATTGCTTATTCAATCAACTTTTTTGTTCAAGGTGCCGGAACATTCTTTAGAGATTCTCAGCATTTTGTAAATAAGAAACCTATACCTAAATGTGAATTCAAACTAAAATCTGATAATAATTCCATCTTTTTCTTGTTGTTTATATCACTTTATGATATATTTTTTTCAGATATATCATAAAGTGATATAAAAGGTAGGGATAAAATGAAATCATTAGAGCAGTTAACTGATTCTGTATTTTATATTATGGCAGGATTTACAAAACCAAGGCATGGCTATGCAGTGATGAGTTTGATTGAAGAATTAACAGAAGGTCAAGTAGTAATTGGACCTGCATCACTGTACACAATTATTAAAAAGTTAATAACCGAATCTTACATTGAGTTATTTGATGATTCAAATTCACGTAGAAAAGTATATGTTTTAACAGAAAAAGGGAAAGAAGTGTTAGAACAAGATATTTTGAGACGTAAAACGATGCTTGATTTCGCTGAAAATGGATTAAAGGGGGAGAAGTAAAATGGGGAAAACAAAATACATGATGTCAAACGGAATTGCTTTTTCAGAAAAAAGGGACTTACAGAAGCTAAGGAAGTATGCTACAAAAGGTTGGATCGTGAAACGCTTCAAAAAAATGGGATATGAATTGGAAAAAGGTATTGCTGAAGATGTTATTTTTAGTCTTGATATAAGAGAATTAGCAGCAAACGAATTAGAAGAATATATCGAAATGTTTGAACTGGCAGGTTGGGAATATATTTGCTCAAGTTATAATATGCACCTATTTAAAGCGCAACCTGGCACAAAACCAATTTATACAGATAAAGAAACAAAGCAGGAAAAAATAAAAAAACTTAGACAACCAGTTCTATTAACAGTCGCGATTAGTATGGCTCTGCTTATTATAAGCTATATCGTTCATTCAGTAAGCTCTGGATTATTAAGTACAATATTTTCAACAATCTTTTTATGTTCACTTGTCATTACTGTTCCCATGTTAATGACATTAATGGCGACCTACTACCATTCTTTTCGCACAAAATAGTATAGCATTTCTAAGTCTATAAAGCAGCGATACATTATAAATCCCTTATATTTTAATTAATCTTTATTCAAAATATAAGGGAATCTTTTCATAATGAAATGAATGTTCTCAACATCCTTTTAATCAAGTTTTACTTTGAGCCCACACATGCATTTACTTTTCTTCACCTTCTGTTTGCATTGAGTTGAAAGTCCAATTCAAATTCAATACATCTCCTTGGAACACATTTTGATCTTCCCCGTTATCTACAAATGTGAACATCACATAGAAAGTATCGTCATCACCTGGAGCAAGTCCGTTTTCTTCTCGATCTACAATACCTTTTTGCACAAGATCAGGAATATTTCCATTTTGTGTAGCTTCCTTCAATTCAGATAATGTAGTAGACCATATAGGTACTGTATTTTTGTCCAAGTTCCACAAGAAATCAACGCGGATATGATCCCCAAAATCAGTATTTCCATTATCTCCTTTGGCATCAATTACAGTGTAATCAGTAAGAAGCTTCACATCTCCTATCGCTAATGTACCTTTGTTAACTAGTTGAAACCCACGCTCCATTTCGTCACCTGGTTTAAGATTATCTACATCAATAACGACTTTAGGATCAACACTCAAGTCTAAAGTACCAGCTGCAAACGTGTTATTTGACACTTCTTTATCACTGAAATACGCATACGTTCCTCCCCCAATTAAAGATAAACCAAGAACCGCAGTCATAGCACCCATACCAAGCTTTTTCTTAAGACCCATTTCAATAATCCCCCTATTTTAAAAGTTCAAGTTATAGATCACGTATCAATTGCACGAAAAATAATAAACAAGCTAGTAAACTATTCCACGTTAAAAACTAACCAATTTTAATTACTCAATGTGAAAATTCAAGTACCAAAATACATTTCACTATAAAACTACTTTAAGAAAAACCGGTAACGTTACAATGAAGCATTACCGGTCCTCATTAATCATGGAAGCACATCCCTAATTCGTTTTATTGTAGTTATTTAATGGCATACTGCATTCCAAATTTGTACTTACTTATTTTTTCGGTTCCAATCCAATCGAGCGCAAGATTTTCTCTAACGTCACTGGTCCAACATTTTCTTTTGGTTTCTGATTCTCTTTAGCATCTGGACCCTTTTTCAAGAAGTTCTTCTCGATAAAACGTATATCTGTTTCATTTACAACGCCGTCTTGATTGATGTCACCATCTTTAACAGTTTTTCCTTTTTCATATGATAGAGCTGCTATTCTAGCATCTTGAATATCCACCATTTTATCGCCGTTGACGTCACCAGCAAGGTTATCATCCATATCAGCTCTAAAATATTGACCTACTAATTCCCCATCCTGCATTTTCCCTATTTTTGTTGTTAATTTACTATTTAAATGACCCGGCATTTCTACAAAAATATCGTATTCTTTATCGCTCACAGGAACATTGTGAATTTCAAATTGGCCGTTATTATCAATTTTCCCTGTGTATTTCTTTCCATCCTTGCCAACCACGTACACTTTTGCTCCCAGTTTTGTGTAGTCGTTCTTACCTACATACCCCTCTTCAGTCAAGAATGCTTCTGGTCCAATATATCCTGTAACCATTGAATGTTTTGAAACAATAGAAAAGGATTTATCTTTAAACACAGGAATCTCAGCACCTTCTGATACACCAGCTTTTGTATAAGAGAATTTATCTACTCCAAATACAGCCAAACTATTAAAATATTCATCACTCGTCATCTCGAATGTAACATCTAAAAATGGTGTGTCTCCATCTAATCCCTTAAATTCTGCTCCTTCTACAGATGCGCCAACTTTTACTTTATTTTCCCAAGTGCCTTCTTCATTTATCACCGGATCTTCTAACTTGATATTTAATCCATGTTGTTTCGCATATTCCGTAAGCGCTGGATTTGATTTCACATCTGTAAATTTAAATAGCTGTTTACTATAAGGAATCTCAAATGTACCTGACATAAGTTGTTTTACATTATTGAGATTTAAAGTTAACGTAATTTTGTCTCCTAATTTTATTTTGTCTTTGTCATAACTTGGAATAGCGTATTCTGTTCCTTCTTTAACAAAGACGTAATCTTTAAACCCATTCGCCATATTCGCTGCAGTTGCAAGGTCATATCCAAATAATCTTAAATTAAGCGGTTCATTTATTTCCTCTGGAAGTACGCCAAGTTTAAAATCACCATTGGCTTGAATTGTATTCAACCAACCTGATGGAAAGGCAGAGTTTTGGTAATATACAATTTCATTAGCCTTTTGATCATACTGAAGGCCTTTTGCCTTTAATGCATCTATCGTAGAATCATAAATATTACCATGGACCCACAATGCCCTTTGACCATCTTCTTCTGTGAACATAGATTCATTTACCTCATGAACACCAGGTTGTACATCAGCAAATTTCACTTCAGGTTTGACATTATCAATAATTACGCTATCTCCTTTTGTATAAGGTTTTCCTTCTTTATCATATCCAATGAAATCCAGTTGGTAATCTCCATCAGGTAGCGTAACTCGTTTATCTCCAATTGGATGATTCGGATCTCCTGTAAACGGGAACACGTATCCTCCCATACCATCGAACATAATATATTCAGTATTCGGTGTTAGACTACTAGCATTAAGTGTGCCAACAATTCCTAATGCCTTTCCTGTTTTTCGATCCTTCACAACCGCATCAATGGTTTCAAGTGGACTATTTAATTTAAATGTCAACGGTGAACTCGGTCTTCCCATAAATGGATGGAAGTTAGATGTATCTGTCGCCATTGCATCTCTAAGCAAATCTACAGATGCAATCCCTTTTTCTGTGAATTTCACTGCAAATGGCACTTGATATGTTTCTTTTTCATTGTTTTTATTTGAAATATGAATATATCCTTCATATCTACCGAATTCCGCGTTTTCTGGAATGATAATTTCAGGACTAATTTCCCCAGATGTACCAGGAGCTACTTTAATAGAATCTTGTACATTCAACTTCACACCATTCTTCGCTGCATCCTGCACTCCTACACTTGTTGGTGAAAACTCTACTTCTAGTTTGAACTCTTTTTCTTCTGTTTTATTGTTGTTTTTAATCAGAACTTTTCGATTATCTTTAATTGGTCCATTTGCTAATTGCGTTTTATAACCGAATGCAATAGAACCAGTTTTTTCTTCAATTTCTACTTCTTCATCATTTACCACGTTTGTCGTTTTATCGATAACCTCAATCGCTGTATCCGTATGAACTGCACGATAAGCATCAATTCGTCCTGATCCCACCTCAAATACGGAGCGCTCTTCTTTTAAATCTACCGCTGTATTCATAAGCGCCTCTTTTACTTCAAATGGACTATAGTTTGGATGTTCTTGTAAAATTAATGCTGCTACCCCCGCAGTATGAGGAGTTGCCATAGATGTACCCGACATACGTCCATACGCTACTGGATAATTTTCGCCATCCTTTGGATCATTAATATATTCAGGAACAGTAGAGAAAATAGACACACCTGGCGCTACTATATCTGGTTTAATATCATCTGTTTTACTTGCAGGACCTCGTGAACTGAAATCAGCTAGGTGATCTCCCTCTGTTTTTGTGTTACTCAGTTCTCCAAATGCTAAGGACACATCCCCCTGGGCAGCTTTTGCTTGTAATTTCTCACCATCTGCTTTTGTTAAGCGGAAAGATGGAATAGATGAAGTACTTTCTCCAAGATAACTTGTAATGTCACCATCCACATTGTTGTACACAATGACAGCTTTCGCGCCTGCTTCCTTCGCATTTTTAATTTTTTCATCAAAAGTAATCTCACCGCGCTGGATGAGCGCTAGCTTTCCTTTTACATCTTTCCCTGAAAAATCATCTGATTTTCCAAGGCCTGTATATACAACAGATAAGGATTGTCCTTTTAAGTCCTCAAGCTTATCAGCAAAGCTTTTTCCAAGTAGCATCATCTTATCCACATGTAAATCACCTGCAGTAGCGGAAAACGTCGGGATAGTCATCGCAGCGTCACTCGCTCCAACTGTAATCGGAAGTGCTGCCGCACTAGGTGATCCAAGAGTTCCTTCTTCTGGTCCACTATTTCCTGCCGCTACAACTGTGACAACACCAGCTAACATAGCATTGTTTACTGCCACAGAAGTAGGGTATAAAGGATCATTAATAGAGGCACCTAGTGATAGATTAATAACATCCATATCGTCTTTCACTGCTTTATCAATCGCAGCAAGAATACCATTTACTTGTCCGCTTCCATATGGTCCTAATACACGATACGAATATAAATCTACATCAGGAGCGACTCCCTTAACCGCATAATCTACGTTATTTTTTTTGTCTGCAGCAATAGTTCCAGCTACATGTGTACCGTGAGATGTATAATATGCATTTCCATTATAAATCTCAGGATAACCTCCAGAGTTTTGCCAGTCTTTATATGTTGTTTCCATTGGATCAGCATCGTTATTAACGAAGTCCCATCCTTTTATAGAGTTTGGATCTACCTTTGTTGGATCTTCCCCTTGTGTTGCACGATATCCTTTATATGCATCTTTTAAATCAGGGTGGTTATAATCGATACCTGTATCCAGCACCCCCACCTTAATTCCTTTACCTGTTATTTTTTCATCATGAAGCTTGTCCACACCGATTTGTGGTACACTATCTGCCATTTTTGGCTGGGCAGCAGTCTTAGCTGTTTCTTTCGGCAAATCAATTTTGACCTCCTGATCTTCCCATACGCGCTTAACGATACCAGTGCGAACTAAGTCTTCAATCATATTCCCAGGTAACGACATTGCCACACCATTAAAAGCATTCTTATATTCTCTTGTTATTTTGGCAGACTTAAAGTTTTCCCCTTTATCTTTCTTTTTTCGAAGCTGTTCGAGCTCAGATTTAAATCCTTTATGAGATGCTTCCACCTTTTGTTCTGCATTAGAAAGAGCTAATTTTTTCCCTTTAGCTGCTTGTTTTAGCACCTCAATTTTAGCAGGAGCTTGCTTGAACTCTACAATTACATTCACATTATCAGGACTTGCTGTATTGATACCTGGTGAAATAACAAAACCTGGTTTTGTATCTAATGTTTTTAAAGCATTACGTTGTTCCTTTGTAAGTCCTTTCAATACAGAATTTGCATCATCAATACCAGTTAAAGTAGATGTATTTACCTCTTCTGCCAATACGTTATATGGAATTCCTTGAGACAATAACATACCAACAGTCAACGTTCCAATAAGAATCTTTCCAAATTTTCTTTTCTTCATATGGCATCCCCTTATAATTACAAAGTTATTTTTTCGAGACGAATTGATTCTCAAAACCTTGTTCAGCATTGGCAATTCTATCAATCTTGAACCTTTATTTTGTATGATTGAGAATAACCAACACTGCTACCATCCCCACATTTCATCTAGCTGACCGTCCACTTTAATTTTTTCTATAAACGCCCCCTACAACTTATTTCCAATACCAAATTTTCACAAAATGAATTATTAATACAATGAAACGATAATTCTATTTTCATTATTCCATATTCCGATTTTTCTGAACATTAAACAAAAGGAGTAATTTTTGTTCTAATGATTCTACACCTAAATAGTACAAAAGAACTATCTTGCTCTTTATTCTTTGGAATAGAGAATAAAGAAACACGATAGTTCTCTTAGGAATTTTTTATTTAGTCCAACGGAACCAATTGATTTCGAACTGCATAAATCACTGCTTGCGAACGACTTTTTACATTGAGCTTTTTAAAAATTTTATTGATGTGAATTTTAACTGTCTTGTCACTAATATATAGAGCTTCAGCAATTTCTTTATTACTAAGCCCCTTAACCAATTCAAAGAGAATCTCCTTTTCACGCTCTGTCAATTCATTTTCGTTTGATTCTACTTTCATTTGTTGCTGATGATACGTAATTAATTTTTTCGTCATACGCGGATGAATAACGGAATCACCTTGATATAACATTCGAATTGCTGCTACTACTTGCTCTGATGATGAATCTTTCAACAAATAGCCATCAGCACCCGCCTGAAGTGCATCCATTAAATACTCGTCATGCTCATACATAGTAAAAGCAAGCACTCGGCAAGTCGGATACTGTTTTTTCACTAACGCCGTAGCTTCAATTCCATTTTTCCCAGGAAGATTAATATCCATTAAAATACAATCCGGTCTGCATTCCTCGACTTTCTCTAATACCTCGTCCCCAGAGATCGCTTCCCCAACTACTCTTATATCAGATTCAACCTCTAGTATACTGCGAATTGCGTCTCGTAAAAAAGCATGATCATCCACTACTAATATTTTAATCATTTTACGCACCCCTTGTTTGTGAATCTGGAATTAATAATGTAATTTCTGTCCCCTTCCCTACAGAACTATCAATCTGTAAAGTAGCCCCTAGCTGTTCAGCTTGTTCATTCATATGTAATATACCATAATGCGGCTCACACTTCGTTTTAACCATAGACTCAAATAGTGAAAAACCAATTCCATTATCCTTCACCTTTAAAAGTACGTGCTCACGCTGATAGCTTAACAGCACATCAACTTTTTCTGCTTGTGCATGTTTAACAATGTTCTGCAAACTCTCCTGAAATGTATCAAAAATAACTCTTTCTTTAGAAAAACTGATTGTACGAGCATGACCCCTTTCATGGTATGTAATGTCTATTTCATATTCTTGTTTTACAGATTTTATTTTACTTGCTATCGCTTGCTTAAGTCCTAATTGTTGCGTTGGATATGGCTTTAAAGCATAAATAGAATAGCGAACTTCTCCTAAGCTTCCCCTTAATTTTTTTATACTTTTCTCCACTACTTGCTGCATATCGGTTGGTTTATCACGATATTTTTTCTGGACGGATTCTAGTTGGAATATTACCCCGGCTAACGCTTGCGCGATACCATCGTGAATTTCGCGTGCAATTCGATTTCTTTCTTCTAAAATCATTCTTTTTTCCTGTTCAGAAATCAATATCCTTGTTTTAACTACGTTAGCTAATTGGTTAGAAAACGTAGCTAAAGACTGTATATCTTCTGGAAAAAAACCCGCATTTCTACTTTTTCCTGCAACAAACATTCCAACTAATTCATCATTTACAATAAGGGGAAAATATACAAGCGAGCGTATGATATCATCAAATACATCATCTCCAGGAGCCATACCAGTTTTCCAATCATTAAAAACAAGATTTTTGGAGATTTCCTCAAACCCCTTATATATATCAGAATGATCAGAAAAATTCGGATGCACTTTCCCATCTTTTAATAAAAGATTCCAGTTTCCATCATCTTTTGTCCATATTGCATATGCTTGTATTCCAAAAAAACCTTTAAGTGCTTGTTTGATATGCTTCAAGTTCCCTCCGGTTAGTCCACGACTTATTTCTGTTGTAATAAGAAACAGTTCGTATAATCGTTCCTTCTCGATCCTTATTCGCACAGAAAAAGAGCTGATAACTGAAATTGCTACAAGTGGAAAAAAGAAAAACAATACTGTAATCTCGTTTATCTCCACACTATATGCACTAACTAAGAGATGCATCAGAGCAGCGTAAAATAAACCAAAAGTTTCACAAAGAAATACCGTTGTGGTTTTTTTATACCATTGATGTATTGAATACGGCTGAGGAAGGAGTACCATTAACAAATCGTAAAAACGGTTGTTGAAAAAACAAAAAAACACGCAAAACAATAACAGAAATATTAATTTCTCATACAGGACTGACATGTCGATCCTGCTAATAAATAAAGACAGACCTTCATTGGAAAACCATTCTGCCAAGATCAAACTAAGAGCATGCTGTGTACTATTAAATAGCATTCTTTGCACTGGCGAACGACGATGCAGATGAATAATTAGCGTAACAAACACAATTGCAATAATAGTTATATGTATTCCAAGCTGCCAACTCATAGCGTAAATAATCGGAAAGGTAAGCGAGCTAGTTCCTCTCCAAAATCGTACAGGAAAATACTCTGCAATCCCCATAAATATTAATAACAATATTAGTATTGTTGGATGAGAAGGGATTTTAATTTCAAGTAAAGATATAGTTATAGTAATCAAACCAAGAAAAGAAATGAAATAAAGATAATAACTAGCAACTTTTTCTCTCATAAAAATAGAATCTACATCTTTCAAAACAGCCCCTTCTTTCTTTATAAAAATATATTTTCTCTATTATCCAACAAAAAACCGGCACTGGCAAAATGGAAGAACTTCCACTAGCCAATCACCGGCTGTGTACTACACCTAAACAGGCAAGACACAATATTAGTATAAGTTGATTTTTATAAATTTCCTATTCATCAAATGATGTAATTGTACATACTATTGGACGTAATCTTTATAGTACAAAAGATGTATATTAATATCGTTAATCTAGTAGAGTTGTAATTCACTTGTAAATTTCTTTGTACATGTAAAGCAAGAAACTGTTGATGTTATATATCCCCTATAAAATCTTTAACACAAACATAATTTAAAATTTGAAAAAAGATTATCCAAAGGTGCAGTTTAACCCTGAAGTAGAAGTAAAAATGTTATATAGTGGCGTTTTAAATTAATAAGAGGTTGAATGCTATGGGCATCCAACCTCTTATTTCAATTATTTAGTAAATCGATACACAATGGATTCATACGGTCTAAGGATAAGCTTTCTAATATCTTCACCTGAATCCTCATAATTTGATATTAATATTTCTTGCTTCATCCCATTTACTTTAATCTCTTTTGGCACAGAATATGTTATTGTTTCTCCATAAAAATTATTTATCACAAGTAGCATTTCATCATTTAACGTACGAGTATATACCCAAACATTCGGATCATCCATATCTATAATTTCATATTTACCAGCTGTAAGCACATCATATGTTTTTCTAAGTTCAATTAACTTTTTATAATGATAAAACACAGACTCTTTATCTTGTAATGCTTTTTCCACATTAATTTCTTTGTAATTTTCTGCAACTGAAATCCAAGGTGTATTTGTTGAAAAACCAGCATTTTCTTCTTCATTCCACTGCATAGGTGTCCGTGAATTATCGCGAGATTTTTGTTTTAGGATACCAATGATTTCTTCATTTGACATCCCTTCTCCCTGCTTCATTTCATAAATATTTAAAGATTCAACATCTCGATACTGTTCAATTCTTTCAAATCCTGGATTTGTCATTCCAATTTCTTCACCTTGATAAATATAAGGTGTGCCTTGCAACATATGCATCGCCGTTGCTAACATCTTTGCCGATTCATTTCGGTACCGCTTATCATCACCAAAACGGGATACAATGCGAGGCTGATCATGGTTACACCAGAACAGAGCGTTCCAGCCCCCACCTTCTTGCATTTCAGTTTGCCACTTTGACATGATTTCTTTCAACTGCCTGAAATCAAAGTCAGCTTTTGTCCACTTATCTCCATTTGGATAATCTACTTTTAAATGGTGAAAGCTGAAAGTCATACTTAATTCCTTCCGCTCTGGATTTGAATACTTAATACAATTATCAATTGTTGTAGATGACATTTCTCCAACTGTAATTACGTCTTTTCCTTCAAATACTTCATGATTCATTTCTTGTAAATATCCATGAACACGAGGGCCATCTGTATAGTATTTCCGACCATCGCTAGTAGCAGTTGTTCCTTCATCATCTAGAAAACGTTGATCTTTTGAAATTAAGTTAATGACATCAAGCCGGAATCCTTTGACCCCTTTTTCAAGCCAAAAGCGCATCATTTCGTATACTTCTTCCCGAAGCTTTTCATTTTCCCAATTTAAATCAGCTTGCGTTTTATCAAACAAATGCAAATAATATTGCTTTGTTTTCTCATCATATTCCCAAGCGGAACCACCAAACTTAGACTGCCAATTATTCTTTTCATCACGCCATATATAAAAATCACGGTACGGGCTATTTTTATCATGGCGCGCTTCCTGAAACCACTTATGCTCCGTCGAACTATGGTTCACAACGATATCAAGCATAATATCCATCTCACGTTTCTTCGCTTCTGCTAAAAGTTCTTCAAATTCTTCCATTGTTCCATAAGATGGATCTATTGAATAATAATCACTAACATCATAACCATTATCATTTTGTGGTGAACGATACATTGGCGTAAGCCAAATATAATCAACACCAAGTTTTTGTAAATAATCTAATTTCTCTGTTACACCTTTTATATCGCCTGTCTCTGTATTGTAATAGCTATTAAAGCTTTTCGGATAAATTTGATAGACAACACTTTTATGCCAATCTTTCATGCTAAATTGCCTCCTACTTCTGTTTTACTTGCTTTGCAAATAACCACGTTAAAACAAATGGAACTACTACTGCGATTATCATCCCAACTACAAACATCGGAATCGATTTCGGAATGATAGAAATAAATGCCGGTAAACCACCAATTCCAATCGCTGGTGCTAATACGCCATTTAACGTAATAAATACTGCCGCAAGTGCCGATCCCGTAATAGCTGCATAAAACGGAAATTTATTTCTCAAATTCACACCAAACATTGCTGGTTCTGTAATACCGAAGTACGCTGAAATAGCTGATGTTGATGCCATACTTTTATCATTTTGATTTTTTGAAATCCAAAACATTGCTAGCGCTGCACTACCTTGCGCGATATTAGAAAGTGCAATCATTGGCCAAATAAATGTACCACCACTTTGTGAAATTAATTGTAAATCAATTGCAATAAACATATGATGCATACCTGTAATAACTAATGGTGCATATAGTGCTCCAAATAGAACCGCACCGATTGCTGGAACTGTTTCGTATACTCCCACTAATCCAGTTGTTAGTAAATCTCCGATATGACGTGTAACTGGACCAATAATACCTAACGCTAATACCCCCGTCACAACGATTGTTGTAATCGGTACAACTAATAGTTGTATCGCATTTGGTACACGTTTTTTCAGGAAAATCTCAACTTTACTTAGCACAAATGCTGCTGCTAAAATCGGTAAAATTTGTCCTTGATACCCTACTTTTTCAATTTGGAACAATCCTAAAATATTAAAGTACTCAATTTTTTGTCCATCTAGTCCTGCCGATGCTTTTCCATAATTCCATGCATTTAATAAATCAGGATGTACAAGCATTAACCCCATTACAATCCCGAGTATTGGACTGCCGCCGAAACGTTTCGTCGCAGACCAACCAACAAGTGCTGGTAAGAATACAAATGCCGTATTTGCCATCATATTAATTAAATCCCATAGCCCGCCTAAATTTGGATATACTTCTAATAAATTTTTCCCTTCAAAAAATAAGTCTTTAGCACCTAATAAATTATTAATCCCCATAAGTAAACCAGCTGTAACAATTGCTGGCAAAATCGGCATAAATACATCAGAAAATATCTTTACAAATTTTTGCATCGGATTTAATTTTTGATTTCCCGAATCCTTCACATCTGCTACTGTCGACTCCTTCATACCTGCAAGCGTTATCAATTCTGCATATACTCGATCTACATCTCCTGGACCAATCACAATTTGAAATATACCAGCGTTATGAAACGCTCCTTTTACTAAGGAAACTTCTTGCAGTTTATCACTATCTATTTTACTTTCATCCTTTAAAGCGATACGAAGTCTCGTTACACAGTGAGCTGCTTGTTCAATATTTTCTTTACCACCAATATATTTCAGCACTTCTTCTGCTGTTTTACGATAATCTTTCCCCATATCCGTCCCTCTTTTCTTTTTTGATACCGTTTACAATTACATATTAACTCGTATATATAAGTTAGTCAATACTCGTATATACGAGTTGTTATTATTTTTTATCAAACAATACAAAAAGAGATGAAACATCTATCGTTTCATCTCTTTATTTTCTCCGCGCCACATCCGAAAAATGAAAAATATCAAGTCGGTGTCGTGATTCTGTATATTCAAACTGACTACCATCATAAAGATGAGTAAAGTTTTTCACAACAACAACATAATCTGTTCCATTTAAATCTAAATACTTCCGATCATCACCTGTACAAGGTTGCACTTCAATAACGCGCTGTGAATAACTAATATGTAATTCTAATTCTTTCTCAATGTATTTATAAATTGACTTCTCAGCAATTTCTTTTGTTAATCCAGGAATATATTCAGATACAAAATAGTTTACATCTAAAATTACATTTTCCCCGTCAATATTTCGAACGCGTTTAATATGATCTACCTTCGTTTTCGCCTTCACATTTAATAATTTGGCCATTTCTTTCGGTGCTGACAATTGCTCCATCTCTACCACATTTGTTATACATTGGCGCCCTAATCGTTCATTTTCCTCTTGAAAACTCACAATCCCACCAAAATTAAATTCAATGTTTTTTCGTTTTAAAACGAAAACGCCTTTACCGTGTATTTTCTGTACATATCCACGTTCCTGTAATAAATCGACAGCTTTCCTTACCGTCCCACGGCTCACTTCATACTGCTTCATCAATTCTGTTTCAGATGGGATTTTACACCCTTCTGTTAACTTACGATTATCAATTGAATTACTTATCTCCGTATAAATCTGTTCATACTTACTCATCATTTTGAATAACCCCTTGTCACCTTCTATTTCTACTTGTATTATAGCATGACAGAAAATCATGCCAATCTCTTACTAATTTTCCAGCACAAGAAATATCTATATAAATATTTAGTCAACAATACGAATTTTTATAATTTTTTTCATATTTCCCTTTTCATTCTAAAAAACATGTAGTATACTAACTTCAAAATCAGAGGAGAAAGGGAGCAAAGAACTATGCTTACGAATACAACTGTAGTTACATTTGCACAAAAACATCATCATCATACTTAACCCTTGAAACCTAGCGGAAAAATTCACGCGTAGGTACAAGGGTTATTCCCGTTGTACCTACGTTAGGCAAAGAGCCATGTAGGTATTTTTTATCTACATGGCTCTTTTTTTGTTTTCAAAAACGCTAGTAAAAAGATGATGAATAAGCAAAACTACTACAAAGGAGATAAACAAACATGGAAACGAAAAAATGGGGTTTATGGATTTTAACAGCATTTGTTGTTGGAAATATGGTTGGCGGTGGCGTGTTTATGCTTCCAGCAAATTTAGCGCAAGTATCGGGTCCAATGGGATCTACGCTTGCTTGGAGTATTACAGGACTTGGCGTATTTATGATTGCTCTTGTATTTGGAAACCTTGCAGTACGTAAGCCGGAGTTAAAAGCTGGTCCACAAAGTTACGCACAAGCAATGTTTGCTTCTCAAAAGGCAGGTAAAGTTGCTGGATATAGTATGGCATGGGGATACTGGGCTGCGAACTGGGCTGCGACTGCTTCTG
This sequence comes from Bacillus sp. Medicinal_06, assembly GCF_056711665.1. Taxonomy (NCBI): domain Bacteria; kingdom Bacillati; phylum Bacillota; class Bacilli; order Caryophanales; family Bacillaceae; genus Bacillus; species Bacillus sp. Medicinal_06. The sequence goes on from NZ_JBWYHD010000008.1 coordinate 91,148, forward strand.
TTATTATTTCATTTGCAGGATACCTATCTACATTCTTCCCAGTTTTACAAAGTAAGCAAGTTCTTTTTTCACTAAACGGATTTTCATTAGAACTTGGAAAAGGGTTAACTTTTGCTGTATGTAGCATTATACTATGGGGCATTCAATATATTCTTTCTCAAAACATTGATAGAGCTGGCAACATGAACCTGCTTGCAACGATTGCAAAGATTATCGGATTTACAATGTTCATCGTCATTACACTATTTATTTTCAATACTTCTAACTTTGGCGATGGTCAAACATTTATGAATGAGGCTGGCAAATCAATTCCATTAGGTGGACAAGTTAATGCCGCTGCTATTGCAACTCTTTGGGCATTTATAGGAATTGAGTCAGCAGTTATGCTATCGAATCGCGCAAAATCACAGCGCGATGTAAAAAAGGCAACAATTTTCGGTTTAATTATTGCTCTTCTTATTTACATGGCAATTACACTACTAACAATGGGTGCTCTTCCACAAGACGCTTTAAAAGAGTCGCAAAAACCTTTAGTAGATGCTTTAAACCTAGCCATTGGTAATAAAGGTGCTTATATCATGGCACTACTTGCACTTGTATCATTATTCGGATCTACTGTTGGCTGGATTGTTGTAAGTTCAGAGGTACCTTATCAAGCAGCAAAGAATGGACTTTTCCCGAAATTTTTTGGAAGAACTAATAAAAAAGGGAGTCCTTCAAAGTCACTCCTTGTTACAAATATTATGACGCAAATTTTCTTGTTCTCAACAATATCTGGGACTGTTTCAGAAGCTTATAATTTCGCCATTGTTGTCGCAACATTAGCTTATTTAATTCCCTATCTTGTTTCTACCCTATACCAATTAAAACTTGTTGTAACAGGAGAAACATACGATATAACACCAGGCTCTCGAGTAAAGGATGGAATCATTACAGTACTTGCACTCCTATACTCTATTTGGGTAATTAAAACAGGAACAACTGATTTAAAAACATTTTTCTTAGGTATTGGATTATTTGTATTAGGACTCGTTCTCTATCCAATTCTAATGAAAAATTCATCTACTTCTCCTTCAGAACAGCCTAATAATAAAGCTAGCTAATACAATAAGAAGCTGTGAGCTACATTCCAAAATATACTGGATTGTTCCCTCACAGCTTCTTGTATTCCTAAGAAACTTTCAATTAATAATCAGTGGAGGATGAAGAAAACCACCACTAATTAAAGTTTCACATGAAACTCTTTCTATGCTAATAAGGTGAAACTTTGATTCCCCTTTATCAATTGTACTTTTAGCAATTGTGGATTCCTCTTGTATGTAAAATTAACTGTTAAATAAACCAACGACACTTGAATCTACATAGTGAATACGATTACTTAAGCTCCTTTTGATAGCTAATCGCTTGCTTCCCCATTTGCTCCCAAGCCGCTTGAAATTCATTTTTGGAAACAGCGATATGTGGTTCTGTTCCAAGAGGATTATGAAGATATACTTTTTCTTTATCATATCCGGTTACGAGTACACTATGCTCATAGTACGTAATACGAACCATTCCTTGCGGCGTTTCCCAATTACGAAAATGACCATCGGAAAGACGCCGAAAAGTAGAATTTGTAATGACTAAAACTGGTATCCCCGAACGAATTTGTGTATAAATGCTCTCTATATCTTCTCCCGTCAAATCAATTGCTCGTTCTCCTAAATATTGCTGTGCCAAATTATAAATTGGCTTATGATATGCCCCATATCCAGGATAAGAATACGTGTAAATATTCCCAACAAACCCCTCGTTTGGATGCCCATGTTTATTTCCAATCCAAAACGGAACTTTATGTATTTCCTTTGCTAACCTCATTTTATCTACTTGAATATTGGCTGACTGAAGTAGCATCGCCAAACTCGTTACTTCACAACCCCTTTTTAATTCAGGAAGCTGTCTGATAAACGGAACATGTGATAAGACAATTTTCTCTGGTAAAGGTTTTGCTGTTTCTTGTTTCACTTGTTGAATCTTATATTGACTTGCTTTCCCATCCATTTTTACTGGTTGAGAAGACTTCTTACTTGCCGGAGAACAACTCCCAAATAATACTGTAAAAACAAAAAGTAGTTTATACAATTGCACATATTTTTGCATATATATAACTCTAACTCCATTTCATATTAAAATGCTTCTTTCCTATTGTGTACGATTACAAATAAAATCCCATTGTTATTTTTTTCCGAATTGTATTATCACTATATGCAGGAAAAATGCGGAAAGCTTGAGCATTTTATCTACATTTGTGCAGATAAAACAAAACGTTTTATAATGAGGGTATTATACTAAATTTCTATAAAGCAATACGCAAGAAAGTATAGGTGAAATATATACATATGAAAAATCGTGTCGTTCAACTATTATTTGTGTTGACTATTGTAGCGATCGTCCTCACGCTCTTAAATAAAGAGGTCATATCTTTATATAAATTTATTGGTGTACTATGGTCGATTACGATTATAGGAATTTCCTTCGTTATTTTTATCGAAAATCGCTCTCCACAAAGCACACTAGCATGGTTTTTAGTATTAGCACTTCTTCCTGTTATTGGTGTATTATTGTATGCACTTTTTGGAAGAAGTCGCTGGAGACGAAAAAAACATTTACATCGTGCAGAGGAACAGCGAAATGTATTCCGTCAGATTTTAGAAGGGAAGCGTTTAGATGTAGCATTTCCTTCCTCACTAAGTGAACGGTCTACCTATTTAACCAAAGTTGTACAAAAATTTGGTGGTGGTCCCGTTGCAGATCAAACAACAACAACGCTATTAACAAACGGAGAGGAAACATTTACTGAAATCATACAAGCTATCGAAAATGCACAGCATCATATTCATATTCAATACTATATTTATCGTTCAGATGAAATCGGTACAAAAATTCGGGATGCATTAATAAAAAAAGCAAAATCCGGTGTCATCGTACGTTTTCTTTTCGATGGACTTGGAAGTAATACACTACGAAATCGCTTCTTACGACCGATGAAAGAAGCCGGAATTGAAATTGTCGAATTCGATTCCATTCTTTCACCATGGCTACTAGAAACAGTAAATTATCGGAACCATCGTAAGATTGTTATTGTAGATGGAGTCATTGGTTTTACTGGTGGGCTTAACGTTGGGGATGAATATCTTGGCCGTTCGAAAAAGTTCCCTATTTGGCGCGATAGTCATTTAAAAATAGAAGGAAAAGCATTATATAAACTGCAAGCTGTTTTTCTAGAAGATTGGCTATATGCTTCTAGCGGTTTAAATAACTATTCCTGGGATTCATTTATGAATAGAGGATACTTTCCAGGACAAGGTATTCACCAAGCAGAAGGTGCTGTTCAAATTGTCGCAAGTGGTCCAAGTTCCGATGATACAAGTATTCGCAATGCTTTATTAGCAGCTATAGGGTCTGCCAAAAAATCAATTTGGATCGCAACGCCCTACTTTATTCCAGATCAAGAAACATTAACATTACTGCGTTTAAGCGCCACCGCTGGTATTGATGTCCGTATTCTATATCCAGGAAAAAGTGACAGTATCATTAGTGATCAAGCATCTCAATCCTACTTTACACCACTCTTAAAAGCAGGAGCTTCCATTTATCGCTATAAAGATGGATTTATGCATGCTAAAATTGTACTTGTTGATGATGAGATTGCATCGATTGGTACCGCAAATATGGATATTCGTAGCTTTGAGCTTAATTATGAAATTATTGCGGTGCTATATGAATCAAAAACAGTTTTAGATATAAAACGTGATTTTGAACAAGATTTTAAAGACTCCATCGAGATTAGATGGGATTCATTCAAAAAACGCCCTATTGGAAAGCGAACACTGGAATCACTTATGCGGCTAATTTCCCCTTTGCTTTAAAAAGTAATCAAGATAAACTTGATTACTTTTTCTTTTATAATGGTACATTCCTCTCCCTTCCTTTTCTTTGCATACCATATTAAAACAAGTTATCATAAGATGTATTGTTTACTTTACGAAAATAATGTTAGGTGGGAAATACATGTTAAAACAATTTCATATACATGCTGATTTAAAACAGCAATTAGCAACAATTCACGACAAAAATAAGCAAGCAGCTGGTGAAAATGCACATTTAATCGGTACAAAAATGTATAAAGCATCAGATAGCAGTATTATTGAAGATGCGATTACAGCACTTCTACTTGGCAAAAACATTTTATTAAAAGGGCCGACAGGAAGCGGTAAAACTGTACTTGCAGAAACACTATCTTCTTTATTCCAAAAACCAATGCACAGTATTAACTGTTCTGTTGATTTAGATGTCGAAGGTATTTTAGGATACAATACTTTAAAAACAAAAGATGGAGCATCTGAAGTTTCCTTCGTTGACGGTCCTCTTATGAAAGCAATGAAAAACGGACATTTCTTATATATCGATGAAATCAATATGGCAAAACCTGAAACACTTCCTCTTCTTCATGGTGCATTAGATTACCGTAAAATGATCACAAACCCATTTACACAACAAGTTGTATATGGTGATGAAGAGTACCGCGTTATTGCGGCAATTAACGAAGGTTACGTTGGAACGAGCGAACTAAATGAAGCATTAAAAAACCGCTTTGTTATCATTGAAGTTCCTTATATTCAAGGTGATACTTTAAAAGAGTTATTACTATCTGAATCCAAATTAAATGACGTTGCAACGATTGAAAAGTTTGTAGCATTCGCAAGTGACCTCATGCCACTTGCCCGTGATGGACGTGTAAGTGAAGAAGCAGCAAGTATTCGCGGCATTATCGACGCATGTGACTTAGGCGTATATATTCCTGTTATGCGCGCAATTGAGCGAAGCATTATTGCAAAATTAAATGATGAAACAGAACAAATGACTGTCCGTGAATTAGCAGAAAGCTACTTCTTTGAGGGATAATTCATGAGACAAATTTTTAGTGACAAAAAAATTGATGCGTCGCTGTTTCTTCAAATGGAAAACTTAATGTATGCCCTTCTAAAGGAAGACGATGCCTACCTTGAGTATGGCTATAAAGCATACTACGACGAAATAGAAAAAAAGGTTGTCATTAGTCACTTTTGGGATGATCGAAAAGAAGAAGATACCATAATCGGATTAAAAAGCGAAGTGTTTTTAAAAGCACTTGGTAATAAACACTACTCGGACATGACTTTAATTCGCTCTTATGCAATTGAATTACAAGAATCTCCTCTTAAAAAGTTTTTAACACAATTATTTGTTTTATTAGAAGATTTACGTGTTGAGGAAATCGTGAAAAGCTTACGTCCTGGCACAAAATATATTTTTAAGCGCCGAAAAGAAATGTATCGTAATTACTTCGGCTCACAAAATGAAATAAACCGCGTTCGTAATTATCACGGTGATCGTCTATTTTGTTTATGTTACCTTTCATTAACGAGCGATAAATATGAAATGTTCAACAATGAATATTTCGAGCAAATTGAAACGATTTTACACGAAACATTCCAAGCACGTAATACGGAAGATATTATGTACGTCGTTGAAAAAATTCGCTATCGTCTAGAAGGTCTTCTGCAAAATGATATGATCAATAACTATTTCGGACACGCCCCACTCTACTTATCTGTCATTGCAGATGAAAAAAACTGTCGTGTCGAAGAATTAGCAAATGATGATACTCAAATCGTAGATGATGAGAATAAAAATAAAATTAATGAAAGCTTCTCGACATGGCATCGTGAAAATAAAAATAACGAAAACGAGAACTTTTTACGCTTTGAATTAGAAAGCGGAACAAAAACAAATATGATGGGTGATACTGCTCGTGAATCAGAGGATGGCGATCAAGCGCTTGGTTCTGTACAAGGTACTTCTCAAAAAAGTACGCAATCTAACTTTGATGTGGCTGATGCAGAAGATTCCAGAGCCTCTCATGCTTCTAGCCAAAATGAAGGCATATATGGTAAATATAATGTCGGTGCTTCTCATACATTTAAAGAAGCTCGCAAGCCAAACTCTGATGAGAAAAAGGACTATCAAGCCATTAAGTCACTCATTAATAAAGACGTAAAAGAATTAAAGAAAATCATTGAGAAAACAATTGAAAATAAAACAAACGCAAATAGTGATAAATATTACGGAAGACTTCGTAAGAAATTCCTTCGTATTTATACAGAAAAACAGCCGCGCATGTTTTATAAAAAGGGACAAGAATCACAAGAACTTGACGTTGCCTTCCAACTATTAGTCGACTGCTCTGGTTCTATGTATAACAAAATGGAAGAAACGAAGAAAAGTGTTGTTCTATTCCATGAAGCATTAAAATCATTAAAGATTCCACATGCAATTAGTGGATTCTGGGAAGATGCTTCTAGTGCGACACCAGAAGATAAACCAAACGTCATTCATGAAGTGGTAACATACAAAAACTCAACGCTTCCAAACGTTGGACCAGAAATTATACAACTTCGCGAAGAAGAAGACAATCGCGACGGTTACATTATTCGCATCGTTTCTGAAAAGCTTGCAAAACGACCAGAGAAGCACAAATTCTTACTTGTCTTTACAGACGGTGAACCATCTGCTTTAGACTATCAACAAGATGGTATTTTAGATACACACGAAGCTGTTAAACTCGCTCGAAAAAGCGGTATGGAAGTTATCGGGATTTTCATCGAAGAAGGCGAAGCAAAAGAAGCGACATATCAATTAATGAAAAATATTTATAACCATCATTTCTTAGTTGCCAATCATGCTGAAGATTTACGCTTAAAGATTAAGCCGCTATTGAAGAAATTATTATTGAAGACGATTGAATAGCAAGCAGGAGCCCATTTGGCTCCTGTTTTTTAATCATTATTTGTCGAGCGATCGATATCCTATGTGGAATCGCTGATATATTTTAATTTGCGTCGATAAAATTTTTATTTACTATTTTGTTTCCTTTTGAAATGTATATGGAATAGATGCTTTTAATAATGATTCAATTCCCCCATCATAATATGGAAAGCGTGTGTTCGCTATTTTAACATCGACCCATTCTATTACTGAAATCTCATCTGCATCTTGCACAGCAATATTCCCATCTATCACATTGGCGTGAAAAGTAATCAACAATGCATGGTTACCTACCTCAGTAAAAAATTTTTCATTTATTGCAGCAATCCCTTGTATCTCTACAGTTAATCCCGTTTCTTCTTTTACCTCTCTTACAGCTGCAGCTTCTAATGTTTCTCCTTTTTCCACTGCTCCTCCTGGCAATGACCAAGCATCTTGTTCAACATTATGTACCATTAATACTTGGTCCTTTTCTTGATTATAAATTAATGAATATACAACATCGACTCTTTTCATATGTATTCCCTCCTATTATATTTTTTACGTATCTAATTCTGGTTCAATTTTCGATAAAGTGAAACTTTAATGCCCACACCAATCAAGCTTTTATGGGCAGCCCGCCCCCACCTATCTTGCTTATCTCTCTCTGAATAATGAAAAATTTTTAGAAATCGTTTTGGGTATATTAAGAAAGAATTCTACTATCAAATATATTTGAAAGGATGTTTCATTTGTCCACAAAAAAGGATGAACAATATACGGATGTTACAGCCGCTGAAGCAAGACATGAATATGTCATTCCCGAAGAGTTTCCCGAGGGTCCTTACGGTTCTTCCATTAACAGAAAGTTAGGAAAATCGACTCCTTGGGAGAAAGATCAAAAAACACATAAAGCATTTAGTTACGAATATGAAAAACAATATGAAGAAACAGAGCAGCAATATCCTGAAGCTAGCACTGAACCAAGAAGCGTAGATACGAATAAGGTAAAATCTATATAACGAGAAACCTTATTTCTTCTCTAGACTATGTTTAGATATGCTGACAAAAAGAACCGATTCAATTGAATCGGTTCCCTTCATTAACTAAGCACTAGCTCAGCTGTTAACTTTTTTTTTAACTTTGCTAGCATATCTGCTGTCATTTTATCTAAATCATACTCCGCTTTAAAGCCCCACTCTTCTTTTGCTGCTGTCGCATCGATTGAGTTTGGCCAACTATCAGCAATGATTTGACGAGCTGGATCTACAGCGTAATCCATTGTAAACGTCGGAATGTGCTTACGGATTGCTGCTGAAATTTGTTCTGGTTCGAAGCTCATTGCTGTAATGTTGAAAGCATTGCGATGGACCAGTTTACTTGAATCAGCTTCCATTAATGAAATAATCGCTTGCAAGGCATCAGGCATGTACATCATATCCATGTACGTACCTTCTGCAATGTATGAGGTGTAAGTACCATTTTTAATTGCTTCATAATAAATTTCAACGGCATAATCCGTTGTACCGCCTCCTGGAGGAGCTACGTAAGAAATTAAACCTGGGAAACGAACCCCGCGCGTATCAACACCAAATTTTTGATGATAATAATCACATAATAATTCTCCTGCTACTTTGTTTACCCCATACATTGTAGTCGGACGCTGAATTGTATCTTGCGGTGTATTATCTTTTGGTGTTGTTGGACCAAATGCACCGATAGAACTTGGCGTGAAAAATTTACAGTCAAGTTCACGTGCTGCTTCTAATGCATTTACAAGTCCGCCCATATTTAAATTCCAAGCAAATAGCGGATTCTTTTCTGCAGTCGCTGAAAGTAAAGCTGCTAAATGAATAATTGTATCTACTTCATTACGTTTCGCAATGTCGTGTAGTTTCTGACCATCGGTTACATCTAACGTTTCAAATGGACCAGATTTTACGACATCACTATCCGTCTCGCGAATATCTGTTGCAATAACGTTTGATGCGCCGTATACATCACGAAGTTTCATTACAAGTTCAGAACCAATTTGCCCTAAAGAACCGGTTACTAGAATTTTTTTCATTTTTCCCACTCCTCATTTGCAAGCTTTCAAAAGATGTAAGTTAAATAATTCCCATTTCTTTACCCACTTTTTCATACGTACGAATCGCTTCATCCAGCATTTCTTTCGTATGAGCCGCTGTTGGCATATTACGAACACGACCTGTTCCTTTTGCTACAGTCGGGAATACGATCGATTTCGCATAAACACCTTCTTCATTTAGACGTTTACTGAACTCTTGTGTTAATACTTCATCGCCAATGATACAAGGTGTGATTGGTGTTTCGCTTTCTCCAATGTTGAAGCCAAGCTCTTTTAAACCTTGTTTTAAATAGCGACCATTTTCCCATAAGCGGTCATGTAATTCCGTGCTTTCCATTAAAATTTCAATTGATCTCATACAAGCCGCTGCATCTGCTGGTGTTAGCGCTGTCGAGAATAAGAATGGACGTGAACGAACTTTTAGCCAATCAATTAAATTTTGCTTTCCTGCTACATATCCGCCAACTACCCCAATTGCTTTTGATAATGTACCGATTTGGAAATCTACTTTATCGGAAAGGCCGAAATGTTTTACAGTACCTGCCCCTTTTCCAAGTACACCTGAACCATGTGCATCATCCACATATGTCATTAAATCTAACTCTTCTGCAATTTCAACAATTTCTGGTAGTTTCGCAACATCACCATCCATTGAGAAGACACCATCTGTAATAACCATCAATTTATTGTAAAGGCCTGATTCCTTGGCCTCAGTTGCTTTTTTGCGTAAGTCTTCCATATCAGAATGTTTATAAACAATAATTTTTGCTTTTGATAAACGACTACCGTCAATAATAGACGCATGGTTTAATTCATCAGAAAGAATTGCATCGTTTTTATCCATAACAGCTGAAATCGCTGCCATATTACAGTTAAATCCTGATTGATATGCAATTGCTGCTTCTGTATGTTTAAACTTGGCAATTGTTTCTTCTAATTTAATATGCAAATCAAGAGTCCCGTTAATTGTACGAACCGCTCCTGCACCAACACCATACTTATGAATCGCACCAATTGCTGCTTCTTGCAGACGATTGTCTGTTGCTAAACCAAGATAATTATTTGAAGATAAGTTAATATATTCTTTCCCGCCAATTGTAATGATTGGTCCATTTGGACTTTCCAGCGGATCGATTACGTTATAAAGCCCCTTTGCTTTTAAATCCTCTAAATTTTCTTCTAAAAAGTTTGCAAGTGTTTTACTAGACATCGTGAAGCCTCCCCATCGTTCATGTAAGCGAATTATTGTCTTAATAATTCCAATAATCCCTCTACTAGCTTAACACGTTTTCAGAATTTATTATAGAAAAATAGTTCAAAGAAAACGCTTACAAATTTTAATTATATAGGATTACATACAAGAAATCTATGATTTACTTCAATTGTTTGATAGAATGAAAAAAATATTTTTAGGAGCTGAGAAAATGGCATTTACAGAATCTGAAGTATATAATAATGACTCTTTTTTTGAACAGTACATGAAGCGTAGATATCGAAAAGATAATCCAAATGAAGTAATTGAAAAACCTGCCTTATTGCAGCTCATCGGGGATATGAAAGAGAAGAACATTCTTGATTTAGGATGCGGTGATGCTAAATTTGGTGTGGAATTATTGCAAAAAGGATGTCTTTCTTACACAGGTATCGAAGGCTCTCACCTTATGTATACAGAAGCTGTAAAACAACTAGAAAATAAAAATGGTACCGTCCATTTTATGAACCTCAAAGACTATACATACCCTCCTTCTACTTTTGATCTCGTTACATCTAGACTCGCCCTTCACTATATTGAAGATCTCGATATGATTTTTAAAAACATCCATCAAACTTTAAAAACCGATGGAACTTTCACATTTAGTGTACAGCATCCCGTTATTACTTCTTCCTTTGAAAGCCTACAATCTGGTGGCAAACGCACAAGTTGGCTCATTGATGATTATTTTAAGAGCGGGAAACGTGTAGAACCGTGGATTGACCAAGAAGTAATCAAATACCATCGTACCATCGAACAATACTTCATTCTTTTACAACAAGCTGGATTTATAATTACAGACTTGCGAGAAGCAACACCACAGCGAAAACATTTTCAAAGCGAAGAAGAAGATACACGCCGATTGCGCATTCCCCTCTTTCTTTTATTTTCTTGCAAAAAAATGAAAAAAGCGATGAAATTTCATCGCTTTTTTCATTTCACTACTTGCGCTACCTGCGGAAGTAAACATCTTCCTCTTCCCTGCGGAATGCACAGCGGTGTTCCAAATAAAGGATCTGTTGTAATTTGACACTCCATGCGGAATACATCACGAACTAGCTTACAGTCAATAATCTCTTCTGGCTTACCTTGCGCATAAATTTGTTTATCTTGAATGGCTACAATATTGTCTGCATAGCGGCAAGCTAAGTTTAAATCATGTAATACCATAACGATTGTTCTTTGTTCTGTTTCATTTAATTCGAATAACAAATCAAGTACTTCAATTTGATGTGTCATATCTAAATAGGTTGTTGGCTCGTCTAACAAAATAATATCTGTATCTTGTGCAAGCGTCATAGCAATCCAAGCACGCTGACGTTGTCCCCCTGAAAGGGCATGAACATCACGTTCAGCAAATTCAGTCATTCCTGTTGCTGCAAGCGCTTTTTGTACCATTTCTTCATCTTTTTCTGACCATTGCTTGAGCCACGTTTGATATGGATAACGCCCTTGTTTTACAAGTTGAAGCACAGTCAGCCCTTCTGGAGCTTGAGGTCCTTGGGGTAAAATTGCCATTTGCCGAGCAATTTGCTTCGTTTGCATATTTTGAATTGCTTTATTATCTAATAAAATATCACCTGATGTCGGTTTTAATAAACGAGCAAGCGAGCGTAATAAAGTTGATTTTCCACAACCGTTAGAGCCGATAAAAATCGAAATTTTTCCTTTTGGGATCTCTAGATTTAACTCATTAATAATAATTGTTTCACCATAAGACAATGTTAGCGTTTTCGTCTCTAATGCTTTTTGCATGTTCATCTCCCTTTACTCCGTTTTCTTAGTAGACAAGAAATCGTTTATGTACTTCTTTACCTTTATGAATTTCGACTTTTATAAAGTAAATAAATAAAATACGGAGCACCGATTGCTGATGTAAATACACCTGCTGGAACTTCAAGAGGAGCAAAGACTGTGCGCCCAATCAAATCAGCAGCAAGTACTAAAATTGCCCCAACAACAGCAGCTACTGGAAGTAGTGCCCCATATAAAGAACCAACTAATCTTCTTGAAATATGCGGTGCCATTAAACCAACAAATCCAATTCCACCTGCAAAAGCAACCGCTCCACCAATTAATGCTGTACTAAGGAGCAAGAGGAAAAAGCGTGACTTCGTTAAACGAATACCAAGTCCGGTAGCAATATCATCACCAAGCTCTTGTGCATTTAAATGTCTCGCTGCTATAAATGCAATCACTGTTAAAATAAGAACCCAAGGTGCTAACACCCCTACATTTTGCCAAGAAGATCCATAAACAGTACCGGTAATCCACACATTCGCTTGACTCGCTTGATAAATTGGTGCTAACAGCATGAATAATGTTGTCGCTGCCTTTGTTAGTGCCCAAAATCCAACACCGATTAAAACAAGACTAATCGCCGATAATCCATCGTTTCTCCATGCGAATAAATATACAAAAAAGGCAACGATGGTTGCACCAATAAAGGCAGCTAGCGGCATATAATGAATGCTTACTGTTAATGCATTATTTTTATCACTAAATAAAGCAAGAAATAGTACAACTGCTACACTTGCACCACCTGTAATCCCAATGATATCAGGAGAAGCAAGCGGATTTCGAACGAGCCCTTGTAAAATACATCCAGCTACAGCAAGAGCTATTCCTACAAGAATTGCAATTAAAATACGCGGCATGCGGAACTTATTTACAACCATATTAGACATCGCATCACCGTTTCCAGTAATTGCTTGCCATACATCATATGGGGCAATCTTCATCTCCCCCATACCTGCGCTTGCAAAAAACAATCCAATTAAAACAATGAATAAACCTAATAAGACGAGACAAGCTCGTTTATACATTAAAAACGAGAGGCCGTCTTTTCCTATACGAAACGGAATATACTTCTTCATTTGCTAAGCCCTCTCTTACGTGCGATATAAATAAAGAATGGTGCACCAATAAATGCTGTCATAACCCCTACTGGTACTTCTTGTGGCATGATCACATATCTCGCTCCAATATCTGCAAGAAGTAATAATATAGCACCTAACAACCCACTATACGGTACTCTCCAGCGATGATCTACGCCAACAAGCGCCCTTGCAAAATGAGGTGTAATAATCCCCACGAATCCAATTGGACCAGCAACTGCAACAGAACCACCTGACAGTAACACAATAATGAGCAATACCAGTGATTTCATCAAAATGGTTCGCTGTCCTAACCCTTTTGCAACATCTTCTCCCATCATTAATGTATTTACTTTTCCTGCCATTAGAAGAGAGGCAATCCATCCTATTAATAAATAAGGAAATACAGACTGTAATATTTCTAACTTTCTCCCCTGCACAGAACCAGCTAACCAAAATAATACTTCTTCCAATGCTTTCTCGTTTAATACGAGCAAACCTTGTGTTAAAGACGAGAATAAAGCACTAATGGCTACCCCTGCCAAAGTCAATTTAAGTGGGGTTGTCCCTTCTTTACCTAAGGAACTAGATGCAAATACAAGTGCTGCAGCAACTGCTGCACCTAAAAAAGCGATCCACGTAAACGCTGACAAAGATGAAATCGAAAAAACAACAATGGCTACAACAATGAAAAAGGCAGCACCTGAGTTTAATCCGATAAAATCTGGAGCAGCAAGTGGATTTTTTGTTAAAGTTTGCATTAAGCAACCAGCGATGGCTAAACTAGCACCGACACTAGCAGCAATTAGCGCACGAGGTAACCGTACGTTTTGAATAATGATATGCTCATTCGAACCATTAAAATGAAAAAAAGCATCCAACGCTAATTTCCCACTTGTATTTGTATATCCAAAAATAATACTTCCCCAAATACAAGCGATAACTGCAATGATTCCAACAAATAGTCCAACCCATTTTGCTTGATTTGTTTTTAATAACATGCAGTGTTTCTCCTTCAATGTATAATGATACGTTGTTAGTGTATTGCAACTTAATTTACGTTGTCAATGATAATAATTATTAATGTCAATTATTTCTATTGACATTATATTTTCAAAACCGTAATATCAATTTCGACAATGAAAATTATTCTCAATATTTAGGGGGATACATAATGAATTTCATCAAACAAAAATCATTTGTATTATTTGTATTCGTGTTATCATTTTCACTTCTTTTAGGGGCATGTGGTAAATCTGATAACAAGGCTGAGCCGAAAAAAGAAGAAAAGAAAGAAATGGTTACTGTAGAACATGCGATGGGCAAAACGGAAGTTCCTGCAAATCCAAAACGTGTTGTTATTTTAACAAATGAAGGAGCAGAAGCTTTACTTACTCTTGGTGTTACACCAGTTGGTGCTGTAAATCCGCCTACTAGCGACTCATGGTATCCACATATGAAAGATAAAATGAAAGATGTAAAATCTGTCGGTAACGAAAGTCAAGTCAATATCGAAGCAATTGCTGCTTTAAAACCTGATTTAATTATCGGCAACAAAATGCGTCAAGAGAAAGTGTACGAGCAGCTAAATGGCATCGCTCCTACTGTCTTTGCAGAAACATTACGTGGTGAATGGAAAGATAATTTTAAATTCTATTCAAAAGCAGTAAATAAAGAAAAAGAAGGCGAAAAAGTATTAGCTGATTACGACAAACGTATCAAAGATATAAAAGGTAAGCTTGGAGATAAAGTAAACCAAGAGATTTCTATGGTACGCTTTATGCCTGGTGACGTTCGTATTTATCATGGCGATACATTCTCTGGGATTATTTTAAAAGAACTTGGTTTCAAACGCCCTGGCGATCAAAACAAAAATGACTTTGCAGAACGTAACGTATCTAAAGAACGCATTCCTGCAATGGATGGCGATATCATCTTCTACTTCACTTACAATCAAGGAAATGAGAAAAAGGGTTCTGAATTAGAGAAAGAATATATCAATGATCCTCTATTCAAAAACTTAAATGCTGCAAAAAACAACAAAGTATATCAAGTTGACGATATAATTTGGAATACAGCTGGCGGTGTAATGGCTGCAAACTTAATGCTAGATGACATTGAAAAACGTTTTATAAAATAATACTTTTCTAAAACAGCTTCCCTTTCGGAAGCTGTTTTTATTTCACCTTCACGAAAGTGTCACATTATTTCATTTTGTATTTTGTATTTTTATTCCCTATATGTTATATTATAAAAGTAAATAAAATGTATTTTCTATATACCAGAAAAGTTTTTATAATCTAAATTTTCTGATTTATCATTATTTTGGTTTCTTTTGAAATTCAAATACTACATTTGAAAACGCTTATTATTAATTTTTCAGGGAAAAATACAGTAACGGATAAACACTCAATAGATTATTTAAGAAATTTTTTTGCTATTCCCATATAATTCTATTGACTTCTAAATATTTTGTAAATTAAAATGATTACATAAATATCCGTTATACAGGATTAGGGGGAAACAATATGGATGCAGCTTTAAAAGTAGAAAAAGCTGGAGGGCAACAATCACCAAAAAAACATCCACCTGGATTATATTTGTTGTTCTTAACAGAAATGTGGGAAAGATTTAGTTATTACGGAATGCGTGGTCTTTTAGTTCTTTATTTAACAACAACTGTTGTAAGTGGAGGACTTGGATTTGACAAGGCTTTCGCAGTGCAATTATACGGAATTTTCACAGCTTTAGTATATTTCACACCGATTATTGGTGGATGGTTAACTGACCACTTTATTACAAGACGTCATGCAATTACTCTTGGCGGTATTATCATGGCACTTGGTAACTTTGTACTATTTTCAATGAATACAAAAACTGGACTCTTTTTAGGATTAACACTCTTAGTTATTGGTAATGGATTCTTTAAACCAAATATTTCTACCCTTTTAGGTGAACTATACGGCGAAAATGATTCACGTCGTGATAGTGCTTTCACAATCTTTTACATGGGTATCAACGTAGGAGCTTTCTTTGCACCACTTATTTGTGGTTTCCTAGCAGAAGATTTCTTTAAAACAAGCGTTGATGGCGTTATGGTTATGGGTTATAAATACGGGTTCCTTGCAGCTTGTATCGGTATGATTATCGGTCAAATTTTCTTTAACCTATTAGCTCCACGTTACCTTGGTAAAGCAGGAACAACAGTTGTAGGAAAAAAATCAAAAGATAAAAACGCTGCAGTAGTTGAAAAGAAACCTTTAACAAAACAAGAAAAGAACCGTACTTGGGCGATCGTTATTTTAACTTGCTTCGTTGTTTTCTTCTGGGCAGGTTTCGAACAAGCCGGTAGTTCTTTAACACTATATACAAACACTTTTGTTGATCGTACAATTTTCGGATGGGAAGTTCCAACATCTTGGTTCCAATCTGTTAACCCAGCATTTATCGTACTATTCGCACCATTCGTATCTATGTTATGGATGAAACTATCTAAAACAAAAAATGGCGACTTAAAAGTTCCAACAAAAATGGCACTTGGTATGATTTTACTAGGAATTGGTTATCTTGTTTTAACATTAGCTGTTTTGAAAACTGGAAGTGATGAAGCAAACATTGCTACGAAAGCAAACTTACTATTCATCGTCTTCACATATATGTTCCATACAATTGGTGAATTATTCTTATCACCAATCGGTCTATCAATGGTAAGTGCAATTGCTCCTGTAAAATTAGCATCTCTATTAATGGGAGTATGGTTAGCAGGTTCTGGTATGGCGAACTATCTAGCTGGTGCACTAGCTGCTTTCACACAATCTTTAGGATACCTGGAAGTATTCGCAAGCATTGGTATTATCGTAATTGTACTTGGCTTAGTACTTCTTATGTTCTCTAAAAAAATTGCACGTATGATGGAATAACAAATTCAATACGAAAGGACCCTCAAATATGAGGGTCCTTTCTATTTAACATTTTCCCTATTGTATTTTCACTGATCCTAAAGCTTCTTTTTCTAACAATGGTGAATACGTATCAGTACGACGGTCTCTTAAGAACTGCAATAGATTACGTGCCGCTTTAATTTCTTTCGTATCAATTTTTTGAATTAACACCCCTTCCTCTTCCTCTAAGGAACAAATAATTTCTCCCATTGGATTACTGATAAAACTCCCTCCATAAAAACTCATATCCTTCTCTTTCCCTACTCGATTTACAGCAGCAACAAATACACCATTATGAATACTATGAGCTGAAATAGCTTTTGTCCAAACTGGTTTTGTAGACAACTCTGGATGATCCGGCTCAGAACCGATTGCTGACGGATAAAACAATATTTCTGCACCTTTTAATGTCAAAATTCGTGCTACTTCAGGGAACCATTCATCCCAGCATATCCCGATTCCTATCTTCCCGTACTTTGTACTATATATGGGATAACCCGTATTTCCTGGTGTAAAATAATATTTTTCATGATAATTAGGTCCATCTGGAATATGATTTTTACGTGTTGTCCCTAAATATTTACCATCCGCATCAAACACTGCTGCACTATTAAAATAAATTCCCTGTGCTACCCTTTCATAAAAAGGAACAATTAAAACGACATGTAATTCTTCCGCTAATTTCTGCATCACTTGTAATGCATCATGCTCAAAAGAAATAGCTAATTCATAATTATGAACCGAGACATTTTGAGCAAAGTACTCGGCATGATAAAGCTCTTGTAAACAAACGATTTGGGCACCTTTATCTGCTGCTTCTCTTATCTTCTCAATCGTTTTTTCTATATTTATCTCGATATTCTCCCCACATGCTAATTGAACTAGACCAATTGTAATCGTACTCATTATCCTTTCTCCTCCTAGTATTCATTTTGGACAACTTGTTTTTCAGCCTGGTAGACAACCTTTCCATCTACCATTGTGAAAATAACTGAAGCCTCTTTAATTTCTGTCACAGGCACATCAAATAAATTCCGATCCAATACAACAATATCTGCTAACTTTCCTTCTTCTATTGTTCCAAGTTCATCCTCACGAAATGAAGCATATGCGGGAGCGTATGTATAGGCCCATAAAGCTTCAGCCAAAGAAATTTTCTCCTGCGAATTCCACTCTATTCCTTCATCATCTAACCTTGTTACTGCCCTATAGATTTCCGGTAACGGATTTAATGTAACTACCGGATAATCACTTCCAAATACAAGCATTGCACCTGCATCCATTAATGTTTTCATCAAATAATTGTGCTGCATTCTTTCTAATCCAATTAAATTCTTATATACTTCTCTACTTGTAAGATTAATATGTTCTGGCTGAATAGAAGCAAGCGCCCCTAGTTTTTGGAATCTCTCAATATCGCTTGGATGAATCATTTCAACATGCTCAATTGCATGTCTTGCATCTCTTTTACCATTCCGCATTTGCGCCTCTTCAAAAGCATCTAACGCTAAACGTACAGCTCCATCTCCAATCGCATGAAACCTTACACGAAATCCTTCTTTATCCGCATCGACTGTCCACTTTTTTATTATTTCTGGAGGATAAGTTGTATAGCCGCTTGTCTCTTGAGTACAATATGGTTCTAATAAATATGCTGTATAACTTGTTGTAACACCATCTATAAATTGTTTAAACCCACAAAATTGAACCATATTAGAGTTATATGTTTCATTTAAATGTTTTGCTAATTTTAAATCACCATTCAGAGGAGCCACAAAATGAATTCTTGTTGTTAACTTCCCCTCCTTCTCAAATTCATCGTATAGCTCTGCTTCTTCCACACCCATTTCAGGTATTCTTAATAAATCATGTACAGACGTTACACCGTATTTTGCAGTTTCTATTAAAAAGCTCTGAAGCAACGCTCTATTTCGTTTGGGAGTAAACTGTAATATATTTGTTGCTAACCCTACTGCATTTTCCTTTAAAATCCCTGTTGGCTCGCCATTTTGATCTTTCACAATTTCTCCATACGGCGGATTTTTTGTTCCTCTATGAATCCCCGCCATTTCTAAAGCCTTACTATTTAGCCATGCACAATGAAATTCAGCATGATATAAAAATACTGGTCGGTCTGCAATACATTCATCTAATATATTCCGGTGGGGTTCTTCCTCCGACTCCCACAAATTCTGTTCCCAACTACTTCCAATCACACAAGGTGCATTTTTATTTTCATCAGCATGTTTCTTTACAAGCCTTGCAACTTCCTTAGCTGAACGTGCATGAATAAGCTGTACTCCCTCATTTACTAAGCTCCCTAGCATAAGATGAATATGAAAGTCATGAAACCCAGGCATAATAAGTTGATTTCCAAAATCATAAATCCTTGTGTGCGTATCAACATAATCTTGAATGTTATCTTTTTGAACAAGAGCAATAATTTTATTATCTTTAACCACAATAGAAGCCGGAATAGAAATTTCTTTCGTTCCTGTAAACACAGCATCACTACTTAAAATAACATCTGCTTTTTTCGTCATCATGTTCCTCCTAAATCGATAATTCTTGTCCATCTTCTTTCTGTGATTCATCAAAATTCATTTGTGGTGGTTGAACTCGAAATAATTTCGTTATATAGAGTAAATAAACAATCCCAACAAAGGCCCATATTCCTCCTAGTATCATAGACATCTTATCCAAATCGCTCCATAACTTGAGTGTTATACTCGCACCAATAAACGGAATCACAAAATATAAAATTGTACATTTTAAAGATCTCTGACGCCCTTTAACAAAGTAATGAGCAATAACTGAGATATTTACAAATGTAAATGCAATTAGTGCACCAAAATTAATGAAAGAAGTAATGGTAACAAGGTCGGTAAATAGCGCAGCTAGAGCAAAAATACTCACTAAAATAATATTCTTGATAGGTGTGTGAAAGCGTGGATGTATATAGGCAAAGAATGTCTTCGGCAATACCGAATCCCTTCCCATTGCATATAAGATACGTGAAACACTAGCATGAGAAGTCAAAGCTGAAGTAAAAGAAGTTACTATCATTCCTGCAAGAAATATGGCATTAAATAAATTCCCGCCTATCATTCTCGCAATTTCAGCAGCTGCTGTATCTAGATTTTTAAAAGATGCATAATCCGGATGTATTAAGTGTGCAAGGTAAGAAACAAGAATATAGCAGATACCCGAACAAGCAATTACAAAAAATATTGCTTTTGGAATCGTCTTTTTGGGATTAATCGTTTCTTCTGCGAAAGTTGTTAATGCATCAAAGCCTAAGAAAGATAAACAAAGAACTGCAGCGCCAGAAAATGCAGCTAAAATTGATGATTCAGAATTTATGAATGGTTTTAACGAAAATATAGTTCCTTCTCCATTCCCATTGAGGAGAGAGTTTACACATAATATGCAAAACAGAAACAATACAAAATATTGGAATCCTAAAAAAATCATATTCATTGTGATCGTTAATTTTGTCCCTATAATATTGATTACAGTAACAATGACAATCATTGCAACAATCCATATGCTAGAAGGAATAGAAGGGAAATATTCAGACAGGTAGAGTGCTATTATGAGGAAATTAATCATAGGAATAAACAAATAATCCATTAAAATTATCCAACCAACCATAAAACCTAACCCTGGGCTCAAAGATTTTTGCGTATACGTATAAGCAGATCCAGAAATCGGATAAGCCTTTGTCATTTGTCCGTAACTATAAGCCGTAAACAACATTGCAAATAGGGCAAGTATATACGCGGTTGGTATTACACCTTTAGATAAAGATTCTACAACTCCAAAGGTAGTAAATACAGTTAATGGCGCCATGTAGGCTAGACCTAGTAATACTAACTGAAAAAAATTCAACGAACGTTTTAGTTTCATTTCATTCTTCACTTTTCAACCCCCTTCTTATTGCTACTTACTCTATGCAAATTATGTTCCAATTTGTCATTACATAGAAAAAATCTTGTTTTTTCATGTTTTGCGATGAAAAAACATGAAGACGGGTATTTCAAAAAATATACCAATATGCATAAATTATGAGCTATTGCATACTTCTTATCACTTTTATAAATAAAAAGCGAAAGTTAGCTACTGAAAGCTAACTTTCGCTTTTTATTGCTCTTCTAACGCTGTAACGTCCACTTGCACTGTTTCATGTGGTGTTTTTATATCATGTACATTTGCAATTCCACTTCCCTCATCACAACTTTCAATCCACACTGGTACACCTTGATACGTAACATCAATTCTGCTTGAAGACGACAAAATTTGTTTCACACGCTTTACATCCATTATTTATTCCTCCTTCTATATATTACACCTCCTAGCTTTCCATATTTTCAAAACTCTATTCCACAAAAAAATCCGTGTATTTCTACACAGATTTTCCCATAATATTCAAATTTTATGAAAATAATGTCTTTACAACTTCACTTACTTTCTCATTATGCACTTGATAATATACTTCTAAGCCACGTCTTTCAAAACGAACAACCTTATTTTGCTTTAATTTCGTTAAATGCTGCGAAACAGTCGATTGCGGAATTTCTAATACTTCCTGCAATTGTGTTACGTTACAAGTTCCACGACCCATCAGCTCCATTACTAAGCGAAGGCGGAGCGGGTGAGCTAACGCTCGTAGCATTTGTACATCCTCTTCTGAAATACAACAATCAAATTGATTTTGATTCATAAAGTTCCCCTCATTTTTTCATTTTTATTTTCTCTTTATTTATCTTTATATATTTGTTTTTATATTTCCTGTTACGACACAACTTTATCAACCTAAAATAAAAAAATTATTTCCTCCTTTTATCAACACACAATTAAGGACAAAACCCCTGCTGATTTTGAATATTATACTACACGGTTTAGTGAAAAAGCAAAACATACAGATAGGTATACTTTGCTTCTAAATGCTGATTTATCAACCTTTTTGTTATATTTTTTCACTTACACTACTCCCTGTAATGATATTGTAAAATATTACTCTGAAATGATATGCGAATGTAATCTTTTTAAGTTATTTGACCTATAAAAATCGCCTTGTTACGATGGATATAGTTAAATTTTGGTAAAATAGATAGTTTTTCATAAGTTTCATTAATATTGCACTTGGTTATATAATTATCCAAAACTTCCTATATAAAAGATAAAGGAAAATAAAAATCCCCTTGGATCTTTCGACACATAAGTCACTGCTACGAAAAAAATGACTTGCATTGTTCTCGCTCTAACTTGGTAATGACAGGAAGAAATTCTGACCGCTTCTATACATGGCCGGAGCCTCTCTCCCACCTAAATAGAAAGAGTTTGGTTTTATATAGGAATCGTGTACTTTCACATACACGGTTCCTCTTTTTGTCCAGTTTATGAACAAAATGTAGCGGAATTTTTACAGTTGACACTATTATGGAATAATTATACTTTTTTACGTTGACAATAGTGTTGAACAGGAATATACTTAGCAATGTAAATTGATTGTGAATTATTTCACAAATAATGTGAATATATTCACATATTATAGATAGGAGTTGTCATTATTATGAGTACTTGGACACAAATTTATGATCCATTAAACAACATTTGGTTATCAGCACTTGTCGCTGCTCTTCCAATCTTATTCTTTGTTCTTTGTTTAACAGTATTTAAAATCAAAGGATATTTATCAGGACTTTATAGCGTAATTCTAGCAATCATTCTTTCTATATTTGTTTACAAAATGCCTGCAACTATGGCAGTATCATCGGCTGCATTTGGAGTAGCTGCTGGTTTTTATCCAATTTGTACAATCGTTATTGCAGCAATTTTCCTTTACAAATTAACAGTAAAAACTGAACAATTTAACGTTATTCGTGACAGCATCTCCAGTATTACAAATGACCGTCGTCTTCAAGTCTTATTAATCGCTTATTCTTTCGGTGCTTTCTTAGAAGGTGCAGCTGGTTTTGGTGTACCAGTTGCAATTACAGCAGCATTACTTGTAGGTATGGGCTTTAATCCATTAAAAGCAGCGGGTATTTGTTTAGTTGCAAATATTGCTGGTGGCGCAATGGGAGCAATGGGTATTCCAGTTACAGTACCTGCTCAATTAACACAAATGGATGCATTAATTGTTGGTCGTCAAACTGTAACATTATTACCTTTCATCAGCTTTGTATTACCATTCTTACTTGTGGTAATGGTAGACGGTTTCAAAGGAATTAAAGAAACTTGGCAAGGTATCCTTGTAAGTGGTGGTTCTTTTGCTATCACACAATTTGTTGTAACATATTTCCTTGGTGCCGAACTAACTGATATTTTCGCAGCTGTTGTCAGCATGGTTGCATTAGCTTTATTCTTACGCATATGGCAACCAAAATCTTCGGATGAAACTAACGCTGGGCAAGCTGAAAAACATAATTACACAATGAAACAAATTTTATATGCTTGGTCACCATTTGCTTTCTTAACAGCATTCGTAACAATTTTCAATTTAAAAGCAATTAAAGGTTTATTCGCTCCAGATGGCGCATTAGGGAGCTTAGTATGGAACATCCAGGTTCCTGGTTTACACAATCACGTTATTAAAACAACACCAATTGTAAATGCAGATACACCATTTGCAGCAATCTTCAAACTAGATGTATTTTCATCTACAACTACTGCAATTGTACTAGCAATTATCGTATCCTTACTTGTATATCGTGCAAAAGGACAATTGGTTAAGGAACTAACTATTGAAACATTAAAAGAGCTAAAAGCTCCAATTTATACAATTTGTAGTGTAATTGCATTAGCATATGTAACAAACTACTCTGGTATGTCTTCTACTCTTGGACTAGCTTTATCATCTACAGGCAATGCCTTCCCAATCTTATCTCCAATCTTAGGTTGGATCGGCGTATTCTTAACTGGTTCTGTAGTATCAAGTGGTTCATTATTTGCACCACTTCAAGCAGTAACTGCAGCACAATTAGATATCGTACCATCTACACTCGTTGCATTAAACGTAGTCGGCGGTACAATGGCAAAAATGGTTTCACCACAATCCGTAGCGGTTGCATGTGCAGCAGTTGGACTAGTTGGTAAAGAATCTGCTTTATTTAAAACAGCAATGAAATATAGCTTAATCTTCTTAGCTATCATTAGCTTACTTCAACTTAACGCTATATTTAATATCTTTTAAAATAAAAAGGCTGATGACTCGTTCATCAGCCTTTTTATTTTAAAAGTGTGGTGAAAGTCTTCTCCACACTCTATTTTTTATGTCATTCTTTGTTGGAACGTCGATATCCTTTGTCGAATCGCCGATATATAATGAGAAATGGCCGATATATTTGAATTTATGCTGATAAAATTTCATTTACTATTTATCATTACCCCCCATACCAAGATCTCTATATTTCATCAGCTTTTTTTATTTTTCTCTCTAACCATTCACTAAGATACAGTACTTCACTAATTCCAATTGATTCTTCATCTAACCTTGCGTTAAACTCTAAACTATTTCCATCTAAATCATAAAAATAAACAGCCGCCGACGGCATCCAATCATGTACAATTGGTTCAATTGGTTCTTTTTCAAAACTTTTTCTTAGTCTTATCCCTCTTTCTTGTAACCACTCATTTGCCCTTTTTAAATCTTCTAACGTTACTCCAAAGGCAAAATGATTTGTTTTTATCTTTTCTCCCTCTGCAACTTCCCATATCCCTAACATCTGTTTCTTTTCTCCCACATAGAAAAACGCGCATCTTCTTTCTTCTATTTTATACGCAAGAACAATTCCTAATCCTTTATAAAATTCAATTGATTTTTCTAACTGCTTGACCTGCACATGCGTTTCATAAATAGATTGAATCATTTTTATTCCTCCTTTTATAGTGAAGTCTTTCCTTCATTATAAAAAGTTTTCCGATTTCAACCACCATCAATAAGGATGAGAATACATCATACCTTTGTATGAAAAAATCCCGATACACAAAGTATCAGGATTTTTTATTTTTTAATAGCGACGCTCCTGCGATCTCAGGATGTGTCATTTCATATGGATCCAAAATAATATCCAACTCTTCAGCTGTTAATACACCATGCTCTAAGCAAAGTTCACGGACTGATTTGCCTGTTTTAATTGCCTCACGTGCAATACTAGAAGCTGCTTCATATCCAATATGAGGGTTCACTGCCGTAATAATACCAACACTTTTCTCAACATATTGTTTTAACAACTCTTCATTTGCAGTAATCCCTTTAATACAGTACTCACGGTATACGCGGAATGCATTATTCATTATACTAATGGATTGAATTAAATTAAATACTAACACTGGCTCCATTACATTTAGTTCTAATTGTCCTGCTTCTGATGCTAAACATATTGTATGATCATTTCCGATCACTTGGAAGGCAACTTGGTTAATAACTTCTGCCATAACTGGATTTACTTTTCCCGGCATAATAGATGATCCAGGTTGACGAGCTGGTAATTGAATTTCAGCTAATCCAACACGTGGACCAGATGCCATAATACGCAAGTCATTTGCAATTTTAGACATATTCATCATGCATACTTTTAAAGCTGCTGATACTTCGGTATACGCATCTGTATTTTGCGTTGCATCCACTAAATGTTCGGCGCCAACAAGCGGAAACCCACTAATGCTGCATAAATGTTTTACAACCTGCTTAATATAAGTTGGATTTGCATTTAAACCTGTTCCAACAGCTGTCGCTCCCATATTTACTTCGTATAAATGTTGACGAGATTGTTTTATTCGCTTTATATCACGTTCAAGCACACGACTATAGGCTTCAAACTCTTGACCAAGTCGAATGGGAACTGCATCTTGCAAATGTGTACGTCCCATTTTAATTACATGATCAAATTCTTTTGCCTTATCAGCAAACGCATGATGAAGTGCATCCATTGTAATAAGAAGCTCTTCTAACATTATAAGCGTCGCAATATGAATTCCTGTCGGAAAAGCATCATTTGTTGATTGTGCCATGTTCACATGTGTATTTGGACTAATTATTGCATAATTTCCCTTTTCATAACCTAATCGTTCTAATGCACGGTTTGCAATAACTTCATTTGTATTCATATTAATGGAAGTTCCTGCCCCGCCTTGAATGGGATCTACAATAAACTGCTCATAAAACTTTCCATCAATAATTTCCTGAGCTGCTTCTACAATTTCTTTCCCAATATTCTCTTGCAAATAACCTGTCTCCATATTTGCAAGTGCCGCAGCTTTTTTAACCATTGCCATTGCTTGAATTAATGACCCATGAATACGATATCCTGTAATAGGAAAATTCTCTACAGCACGTAATGTTTGAACACCATAATAAGCTGCATGTGGCACTTCTTTTTCACCTAAAAAATCTTTTTCTATACGTACGTCTTTCGTTGCTATCATTTTTTATCACCTATACTTTTCATTCTAATCGATGACCTAAAAACATTTTCTATGAAAATATAATTTTGTGAGATATATATTTTCATATCCTTCTTCACTATAGTCACCTTTCTTGAAAGCGCAAACATTATTACTTTTTTACCAAATCACCTATTTAAATTTGAACCGGTGGGAATTCCCCCTTCCCACTGATTTATAAAGGTTAGGCAATTGCTGGATCTTCTTCTTCAACTTTCTTTATTTCCACCCGTTTAATTTGATGCATATCTTTTTCGAGAACTTTGAACATCCAACCATTTGTCTCAATAATATCTCCCTCAGTAATGATTTGTTTTTGCATCATAATCCAACCACCAATTGTGTCTACATCATCAGCAATTAAATGTAAACCGAGCAAGTCATTCACTTCACTAATGAGTACTTTTCCATCAAGGATTTTATATGTTTCACTTATATGTTCAATAGGAGGGTATTCATCTTCATCATATTCATCACGAATTTCACCAACAATTTCCTCCAAAATATCTTCAAGCGTTACAATTCCTGCCGTTCCTCCATATTCATCATATAAAACTGCAAGTGGAATGCGTCTTTTTTGCATTTGCAATAATAAATCATGAATTGGGATGTTTTCCAATACTTCAATAACAGGTCTTGTATAAGGAACAATGGAGCATTCTTCATTTCGACCACCATCCATATAACGAATAAATAAGTCTTTTACATTAACCATCCCAATAATCTCATCTTTATCTTCTCCAAATACAGGATACCTTGTATACTTTTCTTGCCCAATCACTTTGATATGTGTCTCAAACGGTTCATCTTCATATAAACCGACAATTTCAGTACGCGGAACCATAATTTCTTTTGCTATCCGGTTATCGAATTCAAAAATATTATTTACATATTTAAACTCAGCCTGATTGATTTCTCCGCTTTCATAACTCTCTGATAAAATAAGTCTTAATTCCTCTTCTGAATGTGCAACTTCATGCTCAGAAGCTGGGGACAATCCAAATATACCTGTCACCAGGCGAGCAGAACCATTTAGAGTCCAAATAAATGGATACATAATCCGGTAAAAATAAATGAGCGGCCTGGATAGTAATAAGCTTACTTGTTCTGCTTTTTGAATAGCAAATGTTTTTGGTGCTAACTCTCCAATCACAACATGCAAAAATGTAATAACAGCAAATGCAATAATAAAGGAAACTGTACTCGCAATTGTAGGTGAAATTTCAATTTTTAAAAATAACGGCTCTAACAAATGCTTTATTGTCGGTTCACCTAACCATCCTAGTCCTAAAGCTGTAATTGTAATTCCGAGCTGACACGCTGATAAATATTCGTCCAAATTCGAAATCACTTTCTTAGCTGCTAGTGCCCCTCGTTTCTTTTCTCCTACAAGTTGATCAATACGACTACTACGAACTTTTATAATCGCAAATTCGATTGCCACAAAAAAACCAGTTAATGCAATGAGAATAACAACCATGATTAATTTCGCAATTTCCAAAGAACACCTTTAGCTTTTTCTTAGCTAAAGTTACACCTCCTTTTTAAAAGAAGTTTTCTCTCCATCAAAGTAGCTGATTGAATGGAAAACGAATGGAAGCTTCACTTTGTTCTTATTTTCTTCATTTGTCCAAAAGCAAACCTATATAAAATTCCCCAATTTTCAATCCTCATATAATTCTAACGGTAAACCATCCGGATCTTGGAAAAATACAAATCGTCTCCCTGTTATTTCATCAACACGTATTGGTTCCGTATCTACTCCGCATTGATTTAAATGTCTAACTGCCTCTTGTATATCTGTAACTGCAAATGCTAAATGTCTCAGACCAGCTGCTTCTGGAAAACTTTGGCGCTTTGGGGGATTTGGAAATGAAAATAACTCAATTTGATACTGCCCTCCTACACATAAATCTAATTTATAAGAATCCCTTTCTTTCCTGTAAACTTCATTTAACACATTAAATCCTAAAATTTCAGTATAGAAGTTTTTAGATGTTTTGTAGTCAGAACAAATGATTGCAACATGATGCATTCCAGATATATTCACGCTCTACTTCATTCCTCTCTTTACCAAACATGCATATTCTCCCTCGAAATGAAAAACCTATGTAACAGAATATCTCTTTTAGGAGGCTAATTATGCGATTTGTTACTTTTTTTCTCGGTCTTGTTGTTGTTTTCTTTCTTGCCTACATCGCAAGTAATAATAAAAAGCATATTAAATTCAAACCGATTTTCATTATGCTTATTATACAGTTAATTTTAACCTATTTACTACTAAATACAGAAATTGGTCTCATACTCGTAACCATGATTTCTAATTTATTTACGAAATTATTGGACTACGCTGCATCTGGGATAAACTTTGTATTTGGTGGGATTGCAAATAAAGGAGAAATGCCGTTTTTCATCAATGTACTGTTACCAATTGTCTTTATTTCTGTCTTAATTGGTATCTTACAGCACTTCAAAATACTCCCATTCTTTATTCGCTGGATTGGTTTTTTTCTCAGCAAAATAAACGGACTTGGCAAGCTAGAATCTTATAACGCTGTCGCCTCTGCTATTGTAGGTCAATCAGAAGTATTTATTACCGTAAAAAAACAGCTTGCCCAAATTCCCAAACATCGCCTATATACACTTTGCGCTTCCGCTATGTCAACTGTATCCATGTCAATCGTCGGGGCTTATATGACAATGATTGAGCCCAAATATGTAGTAACCGCTCTCGTTTTAAATTTATTTAGTGGTTTTATTATCGTACTCATTATTAATCCATATAAGGTTAAAGAAGAAGAGGATATTTTAGAAATTAAAGGCGAAAAACAAACCTTTTTTGAGATGCTTGGAGAATATATTCTAGATGGATTTCGCGTTGCTATTGTGGTTGGTGCCATGTTGATTGGATTTGTTGCCTTAATTAGCTGTATTAATGATTTATTCCATCTTATTTTTGGAATTACATTTCAACAGTTACTTGGTTATGTTTTCTCTCCTATCGCTTTTCTTATTGGTGTGCCCGGTAACGAAATTGTCACTGCAGGAAGCATTATGGCTACAAAGCTTGTAACGAATGAATTTGTAGCCATGATGGATCTCAGCAAGCTTGCAAATAGCCTCTCTCCTCGTACGGTAGGCATTATTTCCGTTTTTCTTGTATCCTTTGCCAACTTCTCTTCTATCGGAATTATTTCCGGTGCTGTTAAAGGATTAAATGAAGAACAAGGTAATGTTGTTGCTCGTTTCGGTTTAAAACTGTTGTACGGTGCAACACTCGTCAGCATTTTATCTGCAATTATTGTAAGCATTATGCTATAAGGAGGTAAAATTTAATCCTTTCCTTATTCATCCTTTTTGTATACAATACGAATAGATGTCTCATAAATAATCGAGACATCTATTTTTTATACATGTACAACGATATCTAGCGTACAATGTCCTTTATGTGTCTCATTTACACATTATAAGAAATATACAAATTGAATGATTTAAAGGAGAACTAAACAATGAACTCAGACTTAGAAAACAATAATAGAACCTCAAAGAGGCGATTTAAAAAAAGACGCCTACTATGGTTTGTTCTCATTCCGTTACTCATTGTAACAATTGGCGGTGGAAGCTATTCTTTCCACATATACAGTAAAGCAAAATCAATTATAAATAATGCCTATTCTAAACTAGATAGAGGCGATAAATCCGATAAACGAGAAAAAGCTGTTAAGCCGATGACCGATAATGTTTCTGTCCTGATTATGGGGGTTGATGAAAGTGATCTTCGCGAAAAATCTTATGGTAAAGCAACACGCACAGATGCATTATTACTTGCCACAATCAATAAAAATGATAAATCAGTAAAGCTTGTTAGCATACCACGTGACTCACGTGTGTATATTAAATCCCGTGATAAACAAGATAAAATCACACACGCTCACGTATTTGGAGGCGTAGATAGTACAATTGATACAGTTGAGAACTTTTTAAATGTTCCTGTTGACTATTATGTTAAATTTAACTTTAAATCCTTTATAAAAATTGTCGATTCTCTGGGTGGCATCGATGTAGATGTTCCTGTTGAATTTACAGAGCAAAATAGTAAGGACGAACCAGGTGCAATTCACCTTAAAAAAGGACGTCAACATTTAAATGGTGAAGAAGCACTTGCTTTAGCAAGAACTCGTCATATCGATAGCGATTATATGCGCGGTCAGCGCCAACAGCTTATTTTAGAAGCAATTGCTCAAAAAGCGTTATCTATCAACTCCATTAATAAAATTGGTAGCCTATTAGATGCTGTTGATCGTGATTTAAAAACAAACTTAACTTTTGATGACATGATGACAATTACAAAGAACACTATGGGCTCAAACTTAAAAATGGATAAACTGCAAGTAAAAGGTGAAGATAAATATATAGGTGGTACTTACTACTACATTCCGGATAAAAAAAGCGTACAAGATATAACTACAACAGTACAACAACATCTCGGTGTCACGAATAAAACAGAGCACAAAAAATTATAATAAAAAGGCTGCTAGGATTTTTCCAGCAGTCTTTTTATTATAATTTTCAACAAAATACTTCCATTTTCTTACGCAAATAATGACAAAAAGAGACAAATGTTACAGAATTGTAACGTTTTTTATAAAAACATTACACCGATAAGGAAAATAATAGTATACTAGTACATACATAATACTATTTTTATCATTCATACATAAAAAACGAATACATATGACCTTATACATTAACTTTTTGGGGGGAAGTAAATGAAGCTACGTAAATTACTTATTGGTTCTGCTGTCACTGGTGGAATATTACTATGTGCAGGTGGGATTGGTGGTTATCAATACGTCTCTAAATTAAATAAACAGCTCGATACAAATGTATTACCACATACTACATTTGAAGGCACTTCTCTTGATGGTAAAAGTAAAAAAGATGTCCAAAAAATTATTCAACAAAAAATTGATGAATCCAATAAAAAGTCCCTTAACTATGCATTCCAAGGTAAGACACAAACTTATACGTGGAAAGATTTAGGTATTGAATATAAGGAAAAAGACATTGTAGAAAAAATCTTTAAAGAACAAAAAGGGAACATTATGGATCGCTATAAAATGCGAAAACAAGCTGAAAATGGTGAGCTGAAACGTGAATATAAATTAACACCAACGCTAAATCCAACAGCTTATGAAATCTTTATAAAAGAAAAATATAATGAAACCTTAAAAGAACCTGTAAATGCTGAATTAAGTGTTTCAGGGACAACAGTAAATATTAGTCAAAGTCACAATGGTGAAAAAGTCGATAAAGAAAAATTAAAACAATTAACAGCAAAAGCAATTACTGCTGGTACACAAGATATTGAGCTGCCAATTGCCTCCATAAAACCAGAACGCTCTACAGAAGATATACAAAATATGGGGATTACAGAAGTTATTGCTGAATATTCTACTCCTATGGCTGGTCGAAATGGCAACCAATCCTTTAATGTAAACAAGTCTGCAAACACTTTAAGTGGTGCAATCGTGGCACCCGATGAAACATTTAGCTTTAATGGACGCGTCGGTATTACCGATGCAGCCCATGGTTATAAATCTGCTGCTGTATTTTCACAAGGTAAAGTGATCCAAAGTGCTGGGGGCGGCGTTTGCCAAGTGAGTAGTACTCTATATGGAGCAGCATTACGTGCTGACTTAGGAGTTGTTGCTCGTAGTAACCATTCTATGCCTGTTAACTATTTACCACTTGGTCAAGATGCTGCTGTAGCAGATTATGGTCCAGATTTAAAATTTAAAAATAATACCGGAAAGCATATTTATATTCAAGCATTTTCTAATGGCAGTAGCATAACTACACGTATTTTCGGCACACCTACTGGCAAGAATGTAGAAGTTTCATCAAAAGTAATTAGTAATACGGAAAATAAAATTACTGCTGTCACTTATAAAAAGGTAACACAAAACGGTCAAGTTATATCAAATGGCCAAATTTCAAAAAGTGTATACAAAAAGGCGTGATTATTCACGCCTTTTTGTTTTGCAATACATGTATAAATGTCTGTATATGTTCTCTGGTCTCTTCTAATGACCATATACGATTTCCTTGTTTAGTTGCCAATAAACAACCGTCTTCCCAAGAATTTTCCTTTTGTATATGTAATAACTCATGTTGTAATTTCGCAATCGTTTCTTGATCCTCTTGCTCTAAAAACTCCGTCATTACATCTATAATCTCTTCCTCATGTACACTTAACGTACAATATGCTTTTAGGAAATATTGAAATGTCGGATACATGTTACTCTCCCTTTCTTATTTATCAGATGGATAGGAAGTAATGATTTTAAATCCTAATGTTCCTGACTTATCTCGTGCTAAGACAGTGATCGTATTTATCAGCTTATCTTTCACACTCATATCTTTCTTTAATACTGTTTTTCCAACAGGAAATGAATGCTTCGTATTTAATACGAGACGATTTTCTTTGGAATTCTTTAACCAATTCTCAATTTCCTGCTCATGTTGCTTTAAACTATCTTTAACAGCTTTGGTTGCCACTTCTTTATCGTAGTATGTACTTGCTGCGGATACTTTATCTGTGCGTAATCGTTTTTTTAGATCCTCTTCTGTCTTTCCTACATGACGTTCTATCGTATGACCATTTTTAGGTGGCCCTTCCATTTCGTCTAAAATATTATCATTTATTTTCTCTACTGATGTTGAATTACTTCCTTTTGAACTTTCTTTTTTCTGCTCTTGTCCTGCACACCCACTTAAAACAAGAATCATCGCAAGTAAGCTGCTCAAAAAAATACTCCATAATCGTTTCATCAAATCACCTCTTTCATGATTATTATCGGAACTTCATCAAAAGTCAATTTTGGATAGAAAAGCATGTAGCATTCTAAAATTCTACATGCTTTTTCTTATTTTTTCATATTGCTTCCCATTCACAGAACCATTTTCTCTAGCTGAGAGCCATAATCTATGCAATAAACCTTTTATTTAAGGGGTATATTTAATAAATTTTAAAAAAACCTTATTTTAATAACATTTACACACTTAAAATATACCCCTATTTTTATATACCATATACCCATAAAGGGTATAAAGGTTCATTTTTATCACTATATGTAAATTTAATCCATATTTTCTCCACGGATTAAGCTTTTACATGCCTTCATTTTTACTGCACTTTAAAGTTAGCGTGTTACTGCCCTAAAATAGCGAGATAAAAGCATTCATTTTAAGTAAAAATCTACGCTTGCCTATATTGATTAAATATGGTGTAATGCTAAAAAAGACAAAGGACTATAATGATATGCAAGAACTGATTCATGATGTACTTACAGAACATTACACGCTAGCAATTCCACTTAGTATTCTATTTAATATCATCATTAGCTTTGCTGGTTTCATTCCAAGTATTTTTCTAACTGCAATCAACATACAACTTTTCGGTTTAACAGCTGGAACAATCATTTCGATCGCAGGCGAAGCATTAGGGGCCATTATTTCTTTTTATTTCTATCGGTTAGGTCTTCAGAAATTCGCACAAAACAAGATAAATCATTACCCAAGGGTAGAGAAACTCCTTTATGTTCAAGGAAAAGAAGCTTTTTTGCTCGTTTTATCATTCCGCTTCGTTCCCTTTATTCCATCAAGTATTGTTACTTTATTCGCATCTTTAGGGAAAATGTCCCTACTCTCTTTCAGTATTGCCAGTACACTAGGAAAAATCCCAGCTTTACTCATTGAAGTGTATTCGGCATATCATGTTATGAATGGAACAAATGAAGCAAAGTGGATTATAACAATTGCAGGTTGTATCGGGTTATTGTATATATGGAGAAAGTGGAAGAAAAAATAAAAAAAAGGGAGCATTCGCTCCCTTTTTTTATTTTTATATTATGAAGAAATCTTATTTTACACCAACTGCATCATACGATTGTTTCACCGCTGTAACCTCAGCAGAACTTGCACCATATAAATCTGCTGCAGCTTGTACTAAACCAGCACGAGCTTGACTAAATGTAGTAGATTCAGTGAAATATAACGTATTTGCACGATAATAGATTGCTCCTACTTTATCTTTACCAATACCGTTCACTGTTACACCATAATGTGTACCACCATTTGCTAGTAAATAAGCCGCTTTATTAATAATTCCACTGTTCGTATGAACACCACCATTATCACTTGAACCTGTGTAACGCTTAGAATAGTGATCTGGATCGCCATATTTCGCCGGATTACTCATAGAACGAAGTGCATCCCCTGCTGTACCAGGTGTGTAAATGTCTTCTCCTACTTCCCAATCCGGATTGCGATTGTCATAGTACTCTACTAAAGTACCAAAAACATCAGAAATCGCTTCATTTAATGCACCTGACTCATTTTGGTAAATAAGATTTGAGCTATATTCTGTAACCGCATGTGTTAATTCATGTCCAATTACATCTAATCCACCGGATAAGGCAGTAAATGTATAACCATCTCCATCTCCATATACCATTTGCGAGCCATTCCAGAATGCATTATTATAACCACTACTGTAATGAACCGTTGATTTTAACGGTGCTCCAGCGTCATTAAATGAATTACGATTGAACGTCTTTTTATAATAATCATATGTTACTCCCGCATAGTAATGAGCATCTACTGCTGCTGCATCACGGCTTGCATTGAAAACGTTATCTGTATCGGCCCACAACGTTCCTGGTAACGTAGTACGATTCTTCGCATCATATGTGAAAATCTGCGCTCCACGCGTATTATCTTGCAAATAATAAGAAGATCCAGATAACGTTGTATTAATAGATTTTGTATCTCCTAATACCCCTTTACCTGTTCCAACTTTATTTGTTCCTGTTACAGGTTTTATAACTGCTTTTCCCTCTTGCTTTACAGCTTCTTTATTAAGCGGTGATTTATCTTCACCTGTTACGTGATCAATTGTGTTGTATTTATTTAACACGTTACCGCTATCTGCTTCAATGAAATAATAATAGTTTCCTGGTTTTGGTTCTAAAAAGTTTAATTTCACAACATATGCATAAGTTGTGTCTTCACCGTTTTGATATACATATAAATCTGCTGATGGCTCTACCTCATACTTTGGTGTTAACCCTAGATCTTGCTGTGCAATTTCAATCGCTTTTTTACCTTCAATCTTATTTTTATTTTTTAACTTTTCTTTTTTGTCTAGATCAGGCACAACGGTTCCAGATAGTACTTTCAATGAACCATCTTTACTAACATGGGCTAGTTGAGTAGACCCCCATACTGGTGTGCCTTCATACATTTGTTGCATACGTACCACTGTTGCATTCGTTACAGAATCCTTTTTCACTTGCTTCACTTTGAAAGAATCCTCTGCACTCTTTTCCCCTAGCTTATACTCCCCTTTTGCTGCATTTAAATAATCAAACACAACAGACTCCGCTTTCTTTCCAGTTGCTCCAGTTAAATCACCAGAGATAAATTCAGGTGACTGTACTGCTTCGTTGTACTTTTTCGTAGAGAGCACATTCTTAGAATCTGCAAACGCAGAGCTTGTCCCTCCAAACGTTGTAACTGCCATTCCTGCCGCTAACGCAAATGCTAAACTCTTCTTTTTCATATAACCTTCCCCCTAATAAAAATTTTTTTTGAAAAAGAGTAGTTTTATATTAGCATTAGATTTCCATTATTAATATACTAAAAATTCAAAAAGTTCATTTCTCAAGTTTTGTAGAATTTTGGAGAACAATTATTGAGAAAGGCCCTTTCCGTTTTGGAAAGGGCCTTTCTCAATTGTTATTATAGGTTTACTGATTGAGATGAATTAACTTCTTGACCATAATTATCTGGCTTCCAAGCATACTGCACATCGAATACTACCGCTAAAATCGCCACCATTACAAATGTTCCTAAAATCACTTTTTTCATCCTATAACTCCTCCTTCTTCTTCTAACAACATAATCGCTAATTTATAATATCGATTACTTTCTTTAAATTCCAATGATTCTTCGAAGTATTCCGCTAGCTCTAAATATACTTTCTTTAAATCCTTAACATTCTTTTCGTTTTTAAAGAAAGGCACTGCTTCCATTTCCAAAAACCGCTTATATACTTCTTTTTTCTCAAAATATTTATATTGTAGCATTAATAACAGGTACAATATACTTTTATACCTATCTTCTTTTCTTGCAGCCGAAATACCTTTTTCAATCCAGCCTCTCGCCTCTTCAAACTCCTTTAACTGAACACACTGCAGAGAAATTTCATACATGGCATCAATATAATTTAAATCTTCTTCTTCTTTATACTGGAGACTCTTCAAATAATATTCTTTTGCTTTTGCATAATTATTTTGACGATAATATAAATAACCAATATTATTTAAAGCAATCGACATGATATTATCTTTATCTGCAAAAGAATCTGCCTCTCTCAAAATATGATTAAAAATCCCCATAGCCTCACTGTACTGTGTTTTCCGTATATAACTAAAAGCTATTAAAAGTTGACAATTAATTACATGTCGAAACTTATATTCATTTCGAAATCCTTCTAACGCAACATTAGCAAAATACAATGTCATATGATCAATTTCTATCTGACTGTACGTGAGTGCTAAATTATAATATATTCCTGTTTCATAATATCCTTGTTCTTTTGCCATAGATTCTGTTTTTAGTAAGTACTCCAGTGCCTGTTTATATTTATACTGCAAAGAATACAGCAAACCTTTACTATACGTATACAACAACTTCTGAAACGGAGAATACTTCTTATACATCTTCTTTAATTTCTCTAGTTCTTCTTCAAGCGCCGGAAGATCTCTTTTCATAATCAAATAACGTGTATACAGCAGATTATAATAATTTATAATTTCAAAATCTGAAACTTGTTGCATCTCATCCTGTAATTCGTTATATATGCGTTCAACCTGCCCTTTGTCCAAATGGACTAATGCGTTTAGCCAATCATCTAACTTCTCTTTCACATCTTCTTCCACATCTCTCAAATCCGACACAGCAATCTCTAACCTCGCGCAGAGCAGCTGCAAAATTTCCTCCGATGCTTCTATCTTTCCATTTTCAATCTTACTTAAATATGAGACGGAACAAATGCCCTGACATAATTCTTCTTGTGTCATTTTTTGCTGTAATCGCTTATAAAAAACTTGTTTGCCAATTTTCTCTAGTGTTTGTTGCATTGCCCTCCTCCATTCTCATTTACCCTCACTACTTTAATAATACATAAAAATCAGAAAAATATAAATTAATAAATGTAAATTTTCTAAAGAATTTTTCATTTATCAACTTCATTTCCCTCTCTTCAATTAATTTTTATGCTAAAAAAATCTGCTGAACTGCCTAAACTTTGAGTTTTCCCTATTCAATAACCATTAATTATCATTATTTATCTTTTTAATATAATAAACGAAAAAAATTCTCTTCTTATTAAGATCGCCTCCTTTGGCATAAACTAGTAAAAATTGTTATACTATAACAAAATTACGGAGGTGTTTTCGCAATGAATCATTATAAAGACGATAGTTACGCCTTACATACAGATTTATATCAAATCAACATGGCTTATACATATTGGAAAGACGGTATTCATAATCGCCGCTCTGTTTTTGATTTATATTTCCGGAAGCTTCCATTCAAAAATGGTTATGCTGTTTTTGCTGGTCTTGAAAAAATTATAGAATACATAGAGAATTTTCTTTTTACTGATAGTGACATCACTTATTTAAAAGAATTGGAGTTCGAGGAGGAATTTCTGCATTATTTACAAAACATGAAGTTTACGGGAACAATTCGCAGTATGCAAGAAGGAGAGGTTGTTTTTAATAACGAACCATTACTACGTGTTGACGCTCCTCTTGGTGAAGCTCAAATTATTGAAACCGCTTTGTTAAACATTGTGAATTACCAAACATTAATCGCTACAAAAGCTGCTCGTATGAAACATGCAGCAGACAATGATGAACTATTAGAATTTGGCACTCGTCGTGCTCACGAATTCGACGCTGCCCTATGGGGTACACGCGCAGCCTTTATTGGTGGTTTTTCTTCTACTAGCAACGTCCGTGCTGGAAAACGATTTGGTATTCCTGTTGCTGGGACGCATGCTCATTCTTTTGTCCAAGCTTATCGTGATGAATATGTTGCATTTACAAAATACGCCGAAACACATAAGAAATGTGTTTTTCTCGTTGATACATATGATACGTTAAAATCCGGTGTACCAAATGCGATTCGCGTTGCTAAAGAATTCGGCGACCACATTGATTTTTATGGTATTCGTCTTGATAGCGGTGATATGGCTTATTTATCAAAAGAGGCACGAAAACTACTTGACGCAGCTGGATTTACCAATACAAAAATTATCGCTTCTAGCGATTTAGATGAATATACAATTATGCATTTAAAATCCCAAGGAGCAAAAATTGATGTATGGGGCATTGGAACAAAGCTCATCACTTCCTTTGAACAACCTGCATTAGGTGCTGTTTATAAATTAGTTGCGATTGAAGATGAGAATGGGACACTAAACGATACAATCAAAATTTCTTCCAATCCTGAAAAGATTACAACACCTGGGTTAAAACGTGTATATCGCATTATTAATCGCGTCAACGGACACTCCGAAGGGGATTATATTGCGCTAGAAACTGAAGTACCAGAGCAGGAGGAACGTTTAAAAATGTTCCATCCTGTCCATACATACATCAGTAAATTTGTCACAAATTTTGAAGCAAAAGAACTACACCATACTATTTTCGTAAAAGGTAAACGCACATATAAACTGCCTGAAATACAAAATATTCAGCAGTATGCACATGATAGTTTACATGTATTTTGGGAAGAATATAAACGAACTCTTAATCCTGAAGAATACCCGGTCGATTTAAGCCAAGAATGCTGGGATCATAAAATGAATTATATTCAAACTGTGCGGAATCAGGTTTCAAATAATATTCAAAAATAAAAAGAAATACAATTGTTATCAAGATCTAAATTTAAAAATATTTTTAAAAAATAAAGACTCTAACATATTGTATATGACTAATATGTTAGAGTCTTTTGTTTTATTAGTAGTACAGTTCGAATAGTGTTGATTTTTATACCAAAGTAAAAAAACTTTCCCGTAAACGAGAAAGGTTCTAACGCCTCCAAGATTGGAAGCTTGTTCGAATATTGATACCATGTAGAGTGGAGATGTTTGTACGTATAAGGCAAACTATACATATATATCTCATATATCATATGCTAAGTAAAACCATATGGTTTGGACATGTTGCGTGAACTTCCGATAAAGTAAAACTTTAATCAGTGGGAGATGAAGAAAAACCCCACTGATTATTAGCCCTCACCAATCAAGCTTTTACGAGCAGTTCATACAGGGTAACACAAGTTTCCAAAGCTTTATTAATCGAAAGGTCTGTTAAAGCGTCGCAAAATACAAATTGTACGTCATTTCTTTCGCTAAATGGACACTTTACGCAAGGCAAGGTAAAACGTCTATTTTTCTGATAAAAAAGCTTAGTATAGGTTTTTTATAAATCTTTCACTCGTAATACACGCATCGCATTCAATACAGCAAGTAGCGTAACACCCACATCGGAGAAAACAGCTTCCCACATTGTTGCAATTCCAAATGCACCAAGTAATAAGACAAGTCCTTTTACACCAAGTGCAAAGATAATATTTTGCCATACAATATTGCGTGTACGTTTGGCAATTTTAACAGCCGTTGCAATTTTAGAAGGTTCATCTGTCATAATGACGATATCTGCTGCTTCAATCGCTGCATCAGACCCTAACCCCCCCATTGCGATTCCAACATCTGCTCTTGCTAATACTGGTGTATCATTAATACCATCACCAACGAAAGCGACTTTTTCTTTTGCTTGTTTTGCCGCATCAATTTTTTCAATTTCTTCTACTTTTTGCTGTGGCAATAATTCAGCATGAACTTCATCTAAACCAAGCTCTTTACCGACAGCTTCTCCAACTAGCTTTGCATCGCCTGTTAGCATAACTGTTTTCTTAATACCAAGTTCTTTTAACTTTTGAATCGCTTGTTTTGAATCTTCTTTTACCTCATCTGAGATAACAATATAACCAGCGTATGCACCATCTACAGCAACATGAACAAGTGTGCCTACTGTTTGTGGTTGCTCAAATGCGATATTTTCTTTTTTCATTAATTTTGCATTACCCGCAAAAATTTCTTTACCCTGTACTTTTACAACTGTACCGTAACCAGAAATTTCACTGTAATCTTCCATGCTATTTTCATCAATTGATTTTCCATATGCAGTTCGAATAGATTGCGCAATTGGATGGTTTGAATAAACCTCTGCAAACGCAGCATATTCAAGGAGTTCTTCTTTTGTTATTTTGCCGTTTGGCTCCATCTTTGTTACCTTGAATACACCTTTTGTTAATGTTCCTGTTTTATCAAACACAATATGTTTCACATCATTTAATGCTTCTAAATAGTTACTACCTTTTACTAAAATACCACTTTTCGATGCTCCGCCAATACCACCAAAGAATCCAAGCGGAATAGATACTACTAACGCACACGGACAAGAAATAACAAGGAATACTAACGCACGATAAATCCAATCTGAGAATGTAGCACCTTCTAAAATAAGAGGGGGAATAAACGCCAATGCTGCTGCTGTAATAACGACAACCGGAGTGTAGTAACGCGCAAATTTCGTAATAAAGTTTTCTGTCGGCGCTTTTCGACTACTTGCATTTTGTACTAAATCTAAAATTTTCGATACTGTGGATTCACCAAATTCTTTTGTTACCTCAATTGTTAATACACCATTTTGATTCACAAAACCACTTAATACATCATTCCCAACTTCTACTTCACGTGGTACAGATTCACCTGTTAATGCTGAAGTGTCTATCATTGATGTTCCTTCAACTACTCTTCCATCTAACGGTACCTTATCACCTGGTTTAACAATGATGTAATCTCCAATTTGTACATCTTCCGGCGAAACTTGTTTTGTTTCATTTCCAACTTTAACGTTGGCATAATCAGGGCGGATATCCATTAACGATGTAATAGATTTTCGAGAACGGTTTACCGCAATGCTTTGGAATAACTCTCCTACTTGGTAAAATAACATAACTGCAACCGCTTCTGAGTATTGTCCGATTGCAAATGCACCAAGTGTCGCAATCGCCATTAAAAAGTTTTCATCAAAAACCTGGCCGCGTGTTATATTTCTCACAGCTCGCCAAACGATATCTCCACCAATTAATAAATATGCGATAACGAAAAGTGGAATAGTCATCATTTGTGGTAATCCTGCAAGTGCAGCGATTCCTGTTAAGACACCACCAATCGCTAAGCGCCATATCATTTTCTTCACATTTCCTTCACCATGATCGTGTCTATGACCATGATCATGTCCTGTTTTTTCTTCACGGACAACTTTTACATCGGGCTCTAACTTTTGAACAATATTTTTTATATCTTGCACCGTCGTTTCGAGCTCTTTTTCGTTTGCCACTTCTATTTTTAGTTTCTTTGATACAAAATCAACAGTCGCATTTGAAACTGTAGGCATTTCTTTTACCTTTGTCTCAATCTTCATTGCACAATTTGCACAATCTAATCCTTCTAATACAAATACTTCTTTTGTAATTTTTGTTTTTTGTTCTTCCTGTACTTTAATATGCGGTTCTAATTTCGTAACAAGTTGTTTCGCCTCATTAACAACATGATTTTCTTTATTTTGCTCTGTTTCTAAAGTCATCGTCTTTGTTGCAAAGTTCACAGAACAAGAGGAAACGCCGTCTAATCCGCTAACGCCTTTTTCAATTTTCATCGCACAATTCGCACAATCTAATCCTTCTAACACAAGTTTCCGTTTCACTAGTGCTTCTGCCATCTTTCTCCCTCCTTGTGCATTTCTTTTTATTCTTCCTCGTTTACATGTTCGAATGCTTGCTCAAAGATACCGATTACGTGATGGTCCGCCAATGAATAATAGACAACCTTTCCCTCTTTACGGTTTTTCACAAGTTTCGCTTGCTTTAATACACGAAGTTGATGAGAAATAGAAGATTGTGTCATACCGAGTAAATAAGCTAAGTCACATACGCACATTTCCGCTTCGAATAAAGCGTGTAAAATCCGTGTCCGCGTACGGTCACCTAATACTTTAAATAACTCCGCTACTTTACTTAAACTTTCATCTGCTGGGATTGTTTGTTTTACTTGATCAACAACTTCTTCATGGATAATTGTTTGAGAACATGATTCTTGGCATGTTTCCACTTTATTTTCAGCCATTATAGCTCACCTCTTTATTTGAACATATGAACAATCATTCATATATCTTATACCTTTATTATATGAGCGCCTATTCATATGTGTCAATAAAATCCTTAATTAATTTTCCGAACATTTTGTTCACATTTCAAAACACATCACTTATTCTCCGCATCCGTTACATTCTTCATACAAAAAGGATGTACGGAAGTTTCCATCCTTTCGTACATCCTTTTTTCTCTACCCTTTAATCAAAAGAAAAAGCCTTGTGCGCTCCCTAGACGCACAAGGCTTACAATTCATTATATCCCTTTAGTTTGCTTTTTCTAAACTATCTTGCGAACTTCCATCTTCTTTTAAATGACTATGTTTTTTCGAATAAACAAAGTATACAACTACTCCGATTGCTAACCAAGCACCGAAGTACATCCATGTCGTTAATGGTAAGTTTACCATTAAGAATAGGCAGCATACGATTGAAATGATCGGTAAAATTGGTACAAGTGGCACCATAAATCCACGTTGTAATTTCGGATGTGTTTTACGAAGGATGATAACTGATACACCAACCATCGCAAATGTTAGTAACGCTCCAATATTCGCTAAATTCGACAATTCTTTTAAATCGATAAATCCAGCAATTAAAGCACTACCAATTCCTGTTAACCAAGTTGAAAATGTTGGTGCTTCTGT
This sequence comes from Bacillus sp. Medicinal_06, assembly GCF_056711665.1. NCBI lineage: Bacteria > Bacillati > Bacillota > Bacilli > Caryophanales > Bacillaceae > Bacillus > Bacillus sp. Medicinal_06. The sequence continues at coordinate 134,583 of NZ_JBWYHD010000008.1, forward strand.
CTTTTTGTTAATTTTCGCAAAAGATTCTGGCAATAAACCGTCACGACTCATTGCAAAGAATACACGTGTTGTTGCGTAAATATAAGCAAAGATTACAGCCATGATACCTATTACAGCCCCGACAGCAATTACACCAGCTACTTTATCTTGTCCTACAACTTCTAGTACATAAGCCATTGCTTCTGGTACATCTAGTTCCTTGTAAGAAACCATACCAGTCATAACAAGACAAACTGCAACGTAAATGATTGTACAAATAACTAACGAAGCGATGATACCAATTGGAAGATCACGCTGTGGATTTTTCACTTCTTCTGCTGAAGTTGCTAATGCATCAAAACCTAAGAAAGCAAAGAATACTGCTGCTCCTCCGGCAAAGACTCCACTTAAACCATATGGTGCAAATGGTACCCAGTTTTCTGGTTTTACGTAGAATACACCAACTGCAATAAATAAGATAACAATACTAATTTTGATTAATACCATCGCGTTATTTATACGTTTACTCTCTTTCGTACCACGTGATAACAACCATGTTAATACGAGCGTAATGATTACTGCTGGCAAGTTCACAATACCACCTTGTGATGGAATCGTTAACAGCTCTTTTGGAATTTCTAATCCAAATCCATTCACCAAGTTATTGAAATAACCTGTCCATCCACCAGCTACTGCTGCTGTTGTTACAACGTATACTGATAATAATGTCCATCCCATTAAATGGGCTACAAACTCACCGATTGTTGCATAAGAGTATGTGTATACACTACCTGAAACAGGAAGTGTAGAAGCAACTTCGGCATAACATAATGCTGCAAATCCACAAACAATTGCGGCAATCATAAATGAAAAAATAACTGCTGGACCAGCATCTCTTGCTGCTACTAATCCAGTTAATACTAGAACTCCTGTACCGATTATCGCACCAATTCCTAGCATTGTTAGGTCGAATGCCCCTAAAGTTTTAGACAAAGTCTTACTTTTACTTTCCCCTAACAATTGCGTAACGGATTTCTTTTTAAATAGGTTGGCCACGATGTATGCCCCCTTTTACTAAGAAGAGCTAAGAGGTCTTCTCTCTTAGCTCTTATCATGTTGTATTAAATATTGTTCGATTTTTATTTTGTATTATGCTTCAATTAGCAAGATACAGTTTCTGCTTCTAATAATTCTTTTGCACCTTTGTATTCTACACCATGAGCTTCTGCAACTGCTTCAAATGTTACATAGCCATCTAATGTATTAATACCTTTTAATAATGCAGAGTTGCTTAGGCAAGCTTCTTTGTAGCCTTTGTTTGCAATTTGTACTGCATATGGCACTGTTACGTTTGTTAATGCAAGAGTTGATGTACGTGGAACCGCACCTGGCATGTTTGCAACTGCATAATGAACAACACCGTGTTTTTCGTAAGTTGGGTTGTCATGAGTTGTAATGCGGTCAGTTGTTTCGAAAATACCACCTTGGTCAATTGCGATATCTACTACAACAGAACCTGGTTCCATTGATTTAATCATTTCTTCTGTTACAAGTTTTGGCGCTTTTGCACCTGGAATTAATACCGCACCGATTACAAGATCAGACTCTTTTACAGCTTCTGCAATATTGTACGGGTTAGACATTAAAGTTTTCACTTGGTTACCGAAAATGTCATCTAATTGACGAAGACGTTCTGCACTTAAGTCGATGATTGTAACATCCGCACCTAGTCCAACTGCAATTTTAGCAGCATTTGTACCAGCTTGTCCACCACCGATAATTGTTACTTTACCACGTTTTACCCCTGGAACGCCTGCTAGTAAGATACCTTTACCGCCTTTGTTTTTCTCAAGGAATTGCGCACCGATTTGTGCTGCCATACGACCAGCTACTTCACTCATAGGTGCAAGTAATGGTAAAGAACGATTTTCTAATTGTACTGTTTCGTAAGCGATAGCTACAACTTTCTTTTCAATTAAAGCTTTCGTTAATTCTGGTTCTGGAGCTAAGTGTAAGTATGTGAATAGAATTAAACCTTCGCTGAAGTGTTTGTATTCGCTTTCAATTGGTTCCTTAACTTTCATTACCATATCCATGTTCCAAGCTTCTTCAGCTGTGTCAACGATTTTCGCACCTGCTTCAATATACTCAGCATCTGTAAAACCAGATCCTAAACCTGCACCCTTTTGAATGAATACTTCGTGATTGTTACGAACTAAATGTACAACACCAGCTGGTGTCATTGCCACACGGTTTTCGTTGTTTTTAATTTCTGTTGGTACCCCAATACGCATAATGAAATGCCCCCTTATAATTAACAGAAAAAAGAAATTCTTTTTTCTTTTTATAATAATTAATAACTTATGTCCTTATTCTAGCATAACTTTGAAATTATGAAAACGCTAACATATCAAATTTTAAAAGTTTATATTTTTAGAATAGTGTAAATATAAAGAACTTTATTCCCTAGGGAGATTCCCTATATCTCGCTTATTTAACACTCTATTTTCATTATAACCTTTGTAATTCAATATTACCCTTTTATTATTTGACAATAATATAACAATGTGAAAAATCAACATAAATCGCATACATATACAATCGAATTTTCCTGTAATATTTTAGAGATATATTCTTTTTTATATAAATCCATTTTGTTTTCTCAATATACACGACGCTACCATGAAGAAAAGGTAACTTGCACTCGTTTTCTCCTTTTGGTTTCACACGGCAGGGGGCTAAGCCAAAAAGGGCTCTGTCCTCTTCTCCCCATGGCTGGATGCTCTCTCCCACCTAAAAAAAGTTTTTATCTTTTTTCACTTTGCATTTATATAATAAAAAAACAGCTACCGATATTTAACCGGCAGCTGGATAACTGAGAAACAACTTTGAAAATAAATCTTCCGTTGTTTCTGTAATCTTATCAAACACATCTGTTTCACTTTCTTCTTGCTCTTTCATCATTTTAATGGTTTCTTGCGCATCCACAGGATAGTCTGTAATAATCCCATCGACATTCAGTTTATAATATTTTTTTAAGCTTTCCATATCATTTACAGTCCATACATAAATCGGCTTATTTAATTTACGGGCTGATTTTACTAAGCGTTTGTTTAACATATATTCTTCCGCTACATAGAAATCGGCTTGCACATATTTTAAGTTAGCCCTACTTGCATATAATATATATCCTACTTTTATATTTGGATTTGCACGTTTAAATTCTTTAATGAGCGGATAGTGCAATGTTTGAATGACACATTGCTTTTCAAAGTCATTTTCTTTAATTGTGTCTAATACTTTCTTTACAAAATCTTTTTCATTTCCGTGCAATTTCACTTCTATATTCAGTTTTATCTTGTTTTCTGCAAGCTTAATCATCTCATCAAGTGTGCTAATTTTCCCTGTGAATCCATCTTGACTAAGAGTCAGTTTTCGAAGCTCATCCATCGTTAAATCTGAAACTTGTACATTCGCATTCGCAAGACGCTTTAGCTTTAAATCGTGTATCACTGCCAATTCACCATCTTTTGTTTGCAACACATCAATTTCAGCATAATCCGCTTTCGCATCAATCGCACCTTGCAGAGCCTCTTTCGTGTTCTCTACTCCTTTGGAAACATATCCACGATGCGCCATAATAATCGGCTCTTTATAGGAGTTCGTAATAAACGTTACAATAAAAGCTACAACCATACCGACTGTAAAAACACCGACAATATATACGCCAATAAACTTCAGGCGATGTTTTTTAAAGAAACATTTATCCGCTTTCGTTTTGGAATAATCTAAGCCTTCTTCTAATAAAACATCTCCAACTGGGACCTTTTGTAAATAAAGTCTTGTCAATGCCATAATATAAAACGGAGTTATAATAAAGCTAAATAGATACAATGTACTCGTCAAAAATACAGATAAGGTAGATTCTGCTAGTAGGGCAAATGTCCCTTTTGGATTCGTAAATTCATACACACCCCATAAAATTAAGAAATATACACCCATAAATAAGACAAATACAATCCCTATCGAGATAAAAAATCCAACTAAAAAGAACAAAACTTTAAAAAAGCTTTCTTTTACCAAGTTTGCACTTTTACGTGCAGCTGTGCGAAACGGTTTTTCTTCTAATACAATAATAGGTAAAACAAAGATCCAGCGAAGATTCAAGTATGCAACTACAGCAAAGAACGTGTAATAACCTACTTGTCCCATTGTTGTTTTAAACAATTCACCTGTAATAAAATTAGGAATTTGAATTTCTGGGATTAGCGCAGATTTATATCCCAAGCTTAAAAGAGGTAATAGTACAACTGCATATAAAATGAATCCTGGCAAGCAATATGTAAAAAGAGAAGGTAAATACGTTACTGTTTTATACAAAATCGGACGTAACCTCACCTTTTGCCGTTTATGAGCAAAATATGAAATAATAATAAGAACTGCAAATTCCGTAAAAATGAGGAAGAGTGCCAATATCGATAAAATGACAATAGCCGCGATTCCATATGGCGTTTTTAGAAAGGCTAACAATTCATCATTTGTTGCATTTGCATAGCCACCCCAATATAATAACTTGTTAAAAATCATACCGAATAGCGGTATAAACACAATAGCCGCTACTAATTTATATGCGAGTTGAAATGATAATACATTCCAAAAAGCAAATTGTACCGTTTGAAAGGAATGTCTCATAACTCCTGGTATAGATAATCTTTTACGGTGTTGCATAAATTCCTCCAAATTCTAAAACTATATTTGAAATGGATTCCATTTCACAGTCATCTTTTTATAATAATATATTCCGCTTAACATGAACACTCTTATACATTCACAAAAAAGAGTGATGAGTACTTTCTCATCACCCTTTTTGTTTTTATTTTTTCTCTAATCCTTGTCCAAACGCTTTTAAAAAGCTAAATCCAAAAGTAATGGCTCTGTTAATATCCGGGTCTTTCAGCACTTTAAAAAAGTCCATTACTTTTGTTTTCTTTCCTTTGTTCAATTCATCTGTTGCAAACTGTAATCCTGTAACTAAGCTAGATGTGATCTGTTTTGTCATTTCTGGGTCGACTGAAGATAAAGCCTCTCCTGCCCCCATCATATTATTTAATGCATTTTTGACTGGTTCACGGTTTAATTGCTCAATTGCAATTTTAGAAACATCTTCTTTGGCAGCAAGTAGACTGATTGCCGCATCTAAAATACCAGCTTGCTGCAACCCTGCTAACAACTGCATCGTTTCTTCTACCGCCTCACGATTTTCCACTAATTGTGTTAACAGTTCATCTGATAACTGTTGTTTCTTTTCTTCTTCTGTAACTACCTTTTTTTGAATCAATGTAATTTCTTTTGCCACTTTCTTCGCCCCCTAGTTCTGATCCACAAGTGATACATATTGTTTTCGTTGCCATTTCTGCTGAATTTCAACACCATTTTGCGGATGACGTTTTTTATCTCTTGGGTTCGAAGCAGGAAGTGGGCGATTTCCTTTTTCGCGCAACACACGCATTTTCACCATCGTTTGTTTATAAGCTGGTGTGCAAGTATACAGGTCTGTCGCTGTTCCTGTTAAAATATTAATCGCTTCTTCATTTACTGTCGCGTGCATCGGTAAATATAGCTCATTTCCAGTCACACGATCTGTAACAAGTGCCTGTACTTTAATTTTCCCAAACGGTGATGCTAACTCGACAAGTCCGCCATCTTTCACATTCCGCTCAGCAGCAAGCTCTGGTGAAATTTCAACAAACACATCAGACATTTTAGATAAAATTCCTACTGATTTATTTGTCATATTCCCTTCATGGAAATGTTCGAGTAAACGACCATTATTTAATAATAAATCGTATTCTTCTGGTGCTTCAACCGGCGGAATCCATTCATCCAATGATAGACGTGCTTTTTTATCTGGGAAATTAAAGCCATCTACATATAATAGTGGTGTGTCGCTACCATCATGACTACCCCAACATAAACTATTCCATCCTTCTAAGCGGTCGTATGTGGCTTGGGAATAATACGGCGCGAGTGATGCAATTTCATCCATAATTTCACTTGGGCTTTCATAATTCCAATCACCACCGAGGGCACGAGCTACTTTTTGTAGGATCCACCAGTCCGGTTTAGAATCACCAAGTGGTTTCATAGCTTCATATAAACGCTGAATACGACGCTCTGTATTCGTAAATGTTCCTTCTTTTTCTAGACTTGGTGCCGCTGGTAAAATAACATCAGCAAAACGAGCTGTTTTTGATAAGAACATGTCTTGAACTACAAGGAAATCAAGATTACTTAAAATGTGTTGCACATGATTCGCATTAGAATCGACCAACGCCATTTCTTCTCCCATTACATACATACCACGTAGTTTTCCTTCTTCTGCTGCAGCAAGCATCGCAATATTATTCAGTCCTGGCTCTTTCGGAATGGTAGTTCCATATGCTTTTTCAAATTTCGCACGAAGCGTATCATCCGACACTGCTTGATAACCCGGAAGCCAGTTTGGTAATGTTGCCATATCACAAGCACCTTGTACATTATTATGCCCACGGAGTGGATATGCACCTGCACCCGGTCGGCGATAGTTACCTGTTACAAGAAGTAAGTTTGAAATCGCTGCGGATGTTGTACTTCCTCCTGTATTTTGCGTAACACCCATACCCCAAAGTACACAAGTACCGTCTGCTTCATATACCATACGAGCTATTTCTTTTAATGTATCTTTAGAAATACCTGTAATATTTTCTGTATAATCAAGTGTGTATTTCTCTAACATCTTGCTATATTCATCAAAGTTTTTCACATTTTCGTCTAAGAATTTTTTATCATGCCAGCCTTGATCAATAATATATTTTGTTATACCCGCAAGCCAGACATAATCTGTTCCTTGACGTGGATGAATAAACAGGTCAGCACGCTCTGCCATTTCATGTTTACGAAGATCTGCCACAATTAACTTTTGTTCCTGTAATTTGTGAGCACGCTTCACACGAGTAGCAAGTACCGGGTGTCCTTCCGTTGGATTCGCTCCCACAATAATGACAAGGCCAGCTGCTGCAATATCTTTCACTGTTCCTGCGTCTCCGCCTATACCAACAGTTTTTGTTAACCCATCGCTTGCTGGTGATTGACAGTAACGGGAACAGTTATCTACATTATTTGTTCCATATATTTGACGAGCTAGCTTTTGCATTAAATAGTTTTCTTCATTTGTTACTTTTGAAGAAGAAATAAATCCAAATGCATCGCTACCATATTCAGATTTAATGTGCTGCATATTGGATGCAACAACCTCTAAAGCTTCTTCCCATGATGCTTCAACGAACATATCTCCTTGACGAATCAACGGTTTCGTAATGCGGTCCTCACTGTTTACAAAGTCCCAGCCGAATTTTCCTTTCACACATGTAGAAATTCCGTTTACTGGCGCATCTGATACAGGTTGTACTTTTAAAATTTGACGGTCTTTCGTCCAAACTTCGAACGAACAACCTACACCGCAAAATGTACAAACTGTTTTCGTCTTGTTAATCTTCGTTTTGCGCATTGCAGATTCAACTTCTGAAACTGCTAAAATACTACTATATCCAGGTTCTACATCCTTTACAAAATCAATCATTGGGTCTAACACATCCGGTTTTAATCCGGTCATAAACCCAGCTTCCCCAAGCATAGATTTTTCCATTAATGCGTTACAAGGACACACCGTTACACATTGCCCGCAACTCACACAAGATGAATCGTTAATACTTACGCCGCTATCCCAAATTACACGCGGACGATCTAAATTCCAATCAATTGATAATGTTTCGTTTACCTGTAAATTCTGACATACTTCTACACATTGCCCACAAGCAATACATTGATTCGGATCGTAACGATAAAATGGATGAGTCATGTCTACTTCTTTTGCACTAACTTTCGGTTCATATGGATATTTCTGTTCCTCAATCCCCATCATATGTACCGTATTATGAACTTTACAGTTCCCGTTATTATTATCACATACTGTACAGTACAATAAATGGTTCTCTAATATTCGATCCATTGCTTCCGTTTGTGCTTCTTTTGCACGTGCTGATTTTCTTTCAATGTGCATACCATTTTCTAATTTTGTTGAACAAGCACGCATTAATTTTCCATCTACCTCCACAATACATGTATCACAAGTTTGAATTGGATCTACTTCCGGTACATGACAAATCTGTGGATGCTCTAAATCACTTTCGTTAAATAATTGCAGTATCGTCTTTTCACCAGATGAAAGAAAGTCTTTTCCATCTATAGTTACACGAACCGTTTGCTCTGCCATAGTTCCCCTCTCCTTACAACTAACTGTACAATAAATTTTTGAATCCGCTTTCAAAACTTTATTGTTGTACATTTTTTGAAACGCTCTGCTGAAATCCTATCTTAGAAGTCGATTCTTGATGCTATAAGGTATAAAAATGACACTATTCTACCACTCTATTATATCTCACATATACAATAATAACCAAATAATATATAGAAACTAAGAACAAACGTACAACCTGTCTTTTTAGGTGGAATAGAGCATTGGGCCATGCATAGACACACATTCCTTTTTCCCCTTTCCTCCCCCATTCCAAGTAAAACAAAAAGTGCAGATTACTTAAAATTTATCTCGCTATTTCTGGGCAGTAAGACCTCCACCTCAAGATTCAGAGAGAACTAAGGAATGAAGTTACCTACTGATGAAAGTTTCACTATATACATAACAGATGCTTTTATTTTTTTTATGTTTTATGATAAATAGTAAGAAAAATACATATGAAGGGGAAAATACGATGGGGCCTGTCCAAGAAACATGTAAAATGGTACGTTATCAAGCTGGAACATTCCTTGAACAAGAAGATAAAATTGTCACAGAACATCCTGTAACAATTAAATTAAATGGGGAAGAATACGTAACAGTTGTATGTACTCCAAATTATATTGAAGATATGGTAATAGGTTTTTTAATTTCTGAAGGAATTATCGCTTCTTATGAAGGTATTGATGAGCTATGGATACAGAAAGACAAAGGGGTTGTCCACGTAAAAACATCACAAATCAATCCTCTCTATCAAACACTATATAACAAACGATATGTCACTTCTTGTTGCGGAAAAAGTAGACAAGGTTTTGTGTTTGTAAATGATGCAGCAAAAGCAAAAAATTTACATGATATACATGTAACAGTTACTCCAGAAGAGTGCTTTCATTTAATGAATACCTTGCAACACTCTTCTACTACATTTCGTCAAACCGGAGGAGTTCACAATACTGCTCTTTGCGATCGAAATACCATTCTCCTATCCAGAATGGATATCGGTAGACATAACGCATTAGATAAAATATATGGTCATTGTCTACGTAACCATATCCCCATCAAAGGAAAAATCATTGCATTTAGTGGCCGAATTTCATCTGAGATTTTACTAAAAGTTTCTAAAATCGGTTGTGAAATTGTTCTTTCTAAATCAGCTCCAACAAAATTAGCTTTGCAACTTGCTCATGATTTAGGCATTACAGTAGTCGGGTTTATTCGTAATGATTCTTGTAATATTTATACTCACCCAGAACGAATTGAAGGATATATAACAGACAAAAATGATTCCTAGCAAGGGAATCATTTTTTAGTTATAAAAATGTAACATACTTAATTGTTGAATAGTTAATAAAGTTAATATATAATTTCATTACATAAAGCGAGACAAAAAACAAAAGAAGATACATGTTTTTCTCGCATATATCTACTTATTCTTTTACAAATTAAGAATGAGTACGTAAAGAATATGTTTATGAATACACAGTAGATATTCTATGAATATAATCATCATACTCTTACGGATCCCCCTGCTTTAAACACTAAAGCGGCGTATTCATTTTCCTATAGAGTGAGCTAAACTGAGGAGGTTACTGATATGGAAATTCGTTTATTAACAAAAGAAGATGCAAAAATTTATTTAAAAGTGTGTATGGAAGGATTAACACAAAATCCAGAAGCCTTTAGTTCTTCTTATGAAGATGTACTAAAACATGAGGATCCAGTTGCTGCAATGGCAAAACGTTTAGCTAACCCTGATAAGTATACCCTTGGTGTCTTTAAAGATAACGATTTGATTGGAATTGCTACTTTAGAAACAAAACCATTTATTAAACAAGAACATAAAGCGAAAATCGGATCTGTTTACGTCTCTCCAAAAGCTCGCGGTCTTGGGGCTGGACGTGTATTAATAAAAGCCATTATTGAAAATGCTCATAAATTACATGTAGAACAACTCATGCTCGATGTTGTCGTTGGAAATGTAGCTGCGAAAAAGCTGTACGAATCACTTGGTTTCCAAACATACGGTGTACAAGAGCGTTCCTTAAAACATAATGGACAGTATTGGGATGAAGAACATATGGTTTTATTTTTAAATAGCTAATGATAGATTTTCACAAAAGTACCTTTTGATACAAAGGTGCTTTTTTCTTACAACAATGTAATATTCATGTCATCTAATTGAATGGTTCTCTTCCCTCCTCTTCCCTATACTAAAAGTACGAAATCACACCCAAAAGAAATAAAAGATAAAAAAATAATAGCAGTAATAGCATAAAAATCAGTAACCGGAGGAACAACAGATATGAAACAGCACAAACATCTTATTTTTTTAATTTGTGGCACAATAATCGTCACTTCAGGATTAGCAATTCTTCCTTGGTTTATATAAAACTTCTATCACCTTTTAATTCCTCCCTATGCAAATAAAAAAAGCTCATTGTTTCTCCAAACGAAACAACGAGCTTATACATCTATTATAGAATTCCGAAAAATTTATTCGCACACGTTACAATGATTAGCATAGATACGGCAACACACATTACAACAGCATTGCGATCTTGTTTATCCTTTTGGAAACGTTCTTCTTTTTTACTCATGTGTATATTCCCCTTTTAAAAAAAGTGTGAGATAGGAAATTTTCCTTATCCGATGCGAGGTGAATACGAAATTTCTCGCTATCTCACATACACAATAGAATGGAATTGTCATTTTATAAATAAAATGACATGACGTTATGTCGCAACATAGGGTATTTTGTGTCGCTACGCCTTTTATTATAAAAAAGAGTTGTGCAAAAGTAGTGCATTTTTTATGTCAATTGCCTTAGTAGAAAAAATACACTACAATTCAATCACATAAACAGAGTTTTTTATTATTTTCATGTAAACTATACAAAGTAGAAATGAATGTTTTGAGGTGCACAAGACCATGATAAAAATCTTATTAGTAGACGACGAAGAACGCATGTTACGATTATTAGATTTATTTTTAAGTCCACGCGGTTATTTTTGTATGAAAGCCACGTCTGGCATAGAAGCTCTTGAACTAATTCAGCAAAAAAACTTCGATATCATTTTGTTAGATGTCATGATGCCAAATATGGATGGATGGGATACATGTTATCAAATCCGCCAAATCTGCAATGTTCCAATCATAATGTTAACAGCTCGTAATCAAAACTACGATATGGTTAAGGGACTCACAATGGGGGCCGATGACTATATTACAAAACCTTTTGACGAACAAGTACTCGTTGCACGAATTGAAGCTGTACTGCGCCGAACAAGAAAGGATGGTTTTATTAGCTTCAATGGTATTGAATGGGATAAAACCAAACATACTGTCACTGTTTACGACGAAAAAATTTCACTTACACCTATCGAGTTTTCGTTACTAGGACTGTTTTTACAAAATACGAATCGAGCATATAGCCGTGATGATTTAATTGAAAAAATATGGGGATATCAAACCGATATTGAATACCGTACTGTCGACTCACATATCCGCAATATCCGTGATAAATTACGAAAAAAAGATTTTCCTGTTGAAAAATACTTAGAGACTATCTATAAAGTGGGATATAAGTGGAAAAGTGAATGAGAATTGACTTCTCCCACTTAAAACTCGTTAAACAAGCATAATAAAACTCTGGTCGGTAGTGAGTTTCTTTCTGCTGGCCATTAATGTGAAATAAAGGTATGGTGACAAAATGAATAAACTATCCCTCAAGGTTGGTACATACTTTTTAATCTTAGCTCTATGTATTGAAACAATTGCCTTTTTATCTTTTCATACGAGTCTTGCGAACATGCGCATCGATGAAGAAAAAACAGCCCTTTTAGAAAAAGGCAAGCGCTATAGTAAATTTATTGCTAGACGTTATAGCACACGCGCTTTGGAGCATGCTGCAGCAATGGAATCCCACTCTGATTCAGATACAAAATTAGTCATAACAGATACGAATGGGCAAGTTCTTTCCGCCTCTGATCCTGTCACAAACGAAATGAAAAAGCAGCTTGACTACAAAATACAATCTATTTCAACAGATGGAACGATGGTTGAACAAAACTGGAAAACATCAAAGTTTATTTCAACAGCAACTCCAATTATCGTTCACAGGCAAGTTATTGGATATGTACATATGTTTTTAGATACAGCCTTCTTAGAGAAAATGATCCTTCGTTTAACACGTCAATTTATGATTATCGGTATATTAACGCTTCTTTTAACAACAATTTCTGTATTTATTTTTTCTCGCGTCATTACTGATCCACTTATTAAAATGAAACGAGCAACAGAAAAAATGTTAAAGCTAAATAAACCAATTAAATTGGGAATTACACGAAATGATGAACTTGGTAGTTTAGCTAAAACCATTGAAGAATTATCAAGCGAATTAACCTATATGAAAAAAGAACGAAATGAATTTCTTGCAAGCGTTGCTCACGAACTTCTCACACCACTCACCTATATGAAAGGCTATGCCAAAGTTGCAAAACGAGAGTCTTTATCTAAAGAGGAGCGTGAAGAATACTTGCAAATTATCGAAGACGAAACCGATAGTGTAACAGAACTTGTTCAAGATTTATTTGACCTTGTGCAATTAGAACAACATCAATTTGTTATTAAAAAACAGAAAATGCCACTCTTGCCTTTTCTGGAACGGATGATTGAAAAAACAAAGACTACGTTTGTTAAGAAACAAATAAAAATTAAATTTTACTGCGCAGATAATCCTAATGTCTGTATGGATGAACGCCGCATGGAACAAGTGATGCTAAATTTATTACACAACGCCTATCAGCATTCTTATGAACAGTCTGTTATTACTGTACACGCCTATCAAAATGGGAATACTTTTTCTATAAGTGTGCAAGATGAAGGAGAAGGGATTCCGCAAGAAGAGATTCCACATATTTTTGATCGTTTTTATCGGGTTGATAAATCAAGAACGCGGGCTACGGGTGGTAAAGGAATCGGTCTAGCTGTTGTAAAAGAAATTGTTGAGTTACATAGCGGCTCCATTCAAGTAAAAAGTAAGCTTGGAATGGGAACAGAATTTATTATTACATTACCAATCGAATAATATAATTTTTCGTCTATCACCAGTAGTATCTTTACGAAAAATCTACTGGTGATATTATGTTAATAGCTACTATTTATTGGAATTTCATTTACAAACTCAATAAAATACTACTAACAAAAGCTAGCTTTTTGAAATTATTCTTATTTCAATATAAAATATAATTACATCTGTCAAAGATTTGGAGGGTGATATAATTGGATATCCATGTATTAACAAAGGATGAAGCAGAAATTTACTTAGAGCTTCGTGTAGAAGGATTAAAGCAAAATCCTGAGGCTTTCAGTTCTTCTTATGAAGATATTATTAATAAAGAATGCCCGATTGAGTATAAAGCACAAAAATTAGCGCAAGATGAAAACTATACGCTAGGTGCGTTTAAAGACGGAAACTTAATCGGGGTTGCAACCTTAGAAACGAAACCATACGTGAAACAAGAGCATAAAGCAAAAATTGGTTCGGTATATGTATCGCCAAAAGCACGTGGACTTGGAGCAGGAAAATCTCTTATTAAAGAGTGTATTGAACTTGCAAAAACATTAGAAGTAGAACAAGTTATGCTTGATGTTGTGGTCGGAAATGATGGTGCAAAAAAACTTTATGAATCATTAGGCTTCAAAACATTTGGTGTACAAGAGCGTTCTTTAAAATATAACGGTCAGTACTGGGATGAAGAGCATATGGTTTTATTCTTAGATGAAGAGAAATAAGAAAAACATCCTCACATGCATGAGGATGTTTTTTATTTTCCGACAAGATATGTAAATGTAAAACACACTACTCCAATGATAATTATAACCACTATATAATGAACAGATGGAAAAAATATAGTAAATATTCCATAAAGAACAGCTAGTATTAATACTGCGCTTACTGAATAGAGACCCCCTTTACATATTGGCTCTAGGTACACATAACTCGAAACATACACAATAATTGTCAGTATGATGCCATACAAAATCCCAGTGTATATATTTAACTTCTCTGGTCCCAATAATATGCTTATTAATCCAGCAATAATAATGATATTTTGTATTCTTTTATCCCGTTGTAACTTTACAATAACTTCTTTCACCAAACTCCTCCTATTTTTCCAAAAACCACACCTGATATAGCAATTGAGTGGCCTCTTCAATCTCTTCCTCCGATAAAATAGCAAACCCAAGTAAAACTGTATTTTTTGAAGTAGTCCCTTCTTTATAATACATAGACACTGGATATACCCTTATGCTATTTTCAGCCGCTCTTTCTATTAATTCTTCTTCCAACATCCCATTGTGAACCTTTAATAAAATATGTAAGCCAGAATCTTCTCCTATCACGTCCACCTTATTAGAAAAGTACCTTTCTATCGCTGAGACAAGAGCATCTCTCTTTTTTCGATAAACAACTCGCATCTTATGAATATGTTTTTCCCAATGTCCTTCGTTTAAAAATCTTCTAATAATTTCTTGATCGATTCTTGAAACACTTTGTGTATAAAATAAATATTGTGTTTGATACAACTCGATTAATTGTTTTGGCAATACCATATAGCTCATTCGTAATGATGGGAGCAATGCTTTTGAAAGTGTTCCCATGTAAATTACATTTCCCTCTGTATCAAGTCCTTGCAATGCGGGAATCGGCTTTCCAGAGTAACGAAACTCACTATCATAATCATCTTCAATAATATAACGCCCACTCTCTCCTTGTGCCCATTGTAATAGTTGCATCCGTCTTTTAATTGGCATAATCATTCCACACGGAAATTGATGAGATGGGGTAACGAACACAACATTTGCATTACTACCTTCTAAATCTGAAATACAAATCCCATCCTTATCAAGCGAGAGCATCTGGACATTTTCTTCACCTTTCTCAAAGACAACTAATTTCCGGTGATATCCTGGATTTTCAACTGCAAAATAGCTTCTCTTTAGCAACTGAAACAACATTCTTATTAAAAACTGTGTGCCAGCTCCTATTACAATTTGGCTTGCTGAACATCTCACACCTCTTGATTCATATAAATATTTCGCCATCTCTTCACGTAAACTCAATTCACCTTGGGGATGACCAAGAAATAGTAGGTCCTTATTTTCTAGTTGCCATACCTCGTTTGAAATCTTTCGATATACAGAGAACGGAAATGAATTTGCATCTACACCAGTTTGTGTAAAATCATATTTATATTTCTGTTCCCTGTACAATACTTCTTTCACGACTTCTCTTTTTTGCACTGTATGCATCATTTGTTCTATTTCACATACAAAATAGCCTGTGCGTGACATCGATTCAATATATCCCTCTGCAAGAAGCTGTTCATATGCCGATTCCACCGTATTTTTACTCACTTCTAAATGCGCCGCTAACTTTCTTTTTGCTGGGAGCTTCGTCAAAGGAGGAATTTTTCCACTTCTTATTTCTGCTTTTATATATTCGTATAACTGTACATACAGCGGGATTTTTTCCTCCATATTCAAATTTGGTGTTAATTCTAACATGAAATCTGACCCCTTTATAAAATTAATTATTGATACTTTTTATAGTACCAGAAGTTATATATAATTCCTTTTATCATGTAAACTTTGAAAAATCAATCTTAGAAAGGAGCATCATGATGATGAACAATAGCAGACGACTCGGCCTCATTATGATTATTACAGGAGCTACTTTATGGGGATTATCAGGTCCGATGATTCAGTGGCTTTTTCAACATACGAAAATATCATCTATCGATTTTTTAGTCATTCGTCTATTACTTGCTGGGGTCTTTATTTTATGGTTCTTACTTTTAAAAAAACAAAATATATTTCGCATTTGGCAAAGCCCGCGCCATCTTTTACAACTGATCATTTTCTCTATTCTTGGAATGCTTGGCGCCCAGTATGCTTTTATTGAAACAGTGCATATTAGCAACGCAGTTACCGCTACTTTATTCCAGTTTTTAGGGCCAGTTCTCATTACTGTTTATGTTGCACTGCGGCATAAAAAACTTCCTTCCACTATGCAAGTATTAGCAATTGTCGCTGCTCTAACAGGCACATACTTTATCATTACCAATGGATCCGTTCAAAATATTGTTTTATCGAAGGAAGCTATTTTATTCGGTCTCTTAACAGCAATTGGATTTGCCTTTTACACACTTCACCCAGCTTCCCTTATTAAACAATGGGGGACGACTCTTATTATTGGTTGGGGGATGCTAATAGGAGGTATTGCACTATTCATTTATAATCGCTCTTTTGAATGGAAACAACTTTCGCAAACCTTTACGTTACAAACATTTTCTATGCTAATTTTAATTATTATAAGTGGAACACTTTCTTTTCTTCTTTACATTGGCAGTCTAAAATATTTATCAGCAACAGAGACTAGTATTTTATCTAGTATTGAACCGCTTGTGGCAGCTGTTATTTCCATCACTTGGCTAAAAGAATCTTTCGGAGCATACCAATTACTAGGCGGTGTATGTATCGTCATCGCTGTTATTTTCTTAACAATGCCAGAAAAAGAAGCAGAGCCTACATTCACACCGGAACAAATATAGTACAAAATGTCAAAAGAGGTCATACTAAACTTATGACCTCTTTTTTATGAATGAAAAGGAATTGGCCGCTCTTCTAACAAATACAATTACACTAACAACGAAAAATAGGAGTGTGGCAAGATGAAAAAAATTGGAACTGCGCTACTTTTCTCCTGTCTCATCACTGGATGTACCTCAATCGAACAAGATTCCAAAGCACCAAGAAAAGAAATAATAGAGACTTCAAACCCTCAAACAAATGCACCCTCATTTTTTCATTTAAGCGTCTTAAAAGATGTTAACTGGGAAGAAAGTCCTTCCTTTGTTGATGGAAAAACACCGTTACGAGGCATTGAAGGAAAAATTGCAATTGCAGATAGTACTTTCATTGCTGGTGAGAAAAATAAACAGATGTGGTTCTTCCTCGATCCGCAAATACCATCTGGAAAACTATCTATTATTGCTTTAAAACAAGGGTCTACAACACCCACTCCCGTACTCTTCCAAGATGAAATTTCCGAACAAACTTGGACTGCTCCTACTCCCATTCATTCAAATATAAAAGAACTTCCTTTCCTTATGTCACTGCCTTCTCCTGGATTATGGTTATTAAATGTATATATTGGTGAGAAATATTATGAACAAATTGTTATTCATGTAGAAAAAAGTGACAAAGCTTAATCTCTTCCTTACAACAATGTAATTCTCGTGTCATCTACTTCGATAGTTGTATCTCCCTCTCTCTCTTATACTAAAAGTAAGAAATGAAACAATAAACAAGGAGAGATGAGAGATGAAAAAAGTGATGGAAGTTGTAGTGGCAGTAGTAGAAGTTTTCGTAAACGGAAAACAAGTTGCGATGGAGTTGAACAAATAATGAAACAAAAAAAATTCATTACGAATCGTATAAGACAATAAAAGGAGATAAGGCTTCATCACTGTTTTGATCCCTTATCTCCTCAGAGAAACAGTACCTTTTCTAAAAAAAGGTACTGTTTCTTACTATTTCAAATAACTTGGTATCTTTTTTATTTGTGCTACACCTGATTCGATTGCTGCCTTCGCTACTGCAGCAGCCACACTTGGTACAACTCTTTTATCTAGCGGATTTGGAATTACATAGTTCTCATTCCGTTCCTCATCAGTAATGATGTTTGCAATTCCATATGCTGCAGCTAACTTCATTTCTTCTGTAACATCTGTCGCACGTACATCTAGTGCACCGCGAAATATTCCAGGGAACGCTAACACATTATTTACCTGGTTTGGAAAATCAGAACGTCCTGTTCCAACAACCGCTGCCCCGGCCTCTAGTGCATCTTCTGGGAATATTTCTGGAATTGGATTTGCCATTGCAAACACAATCGGTTTTTCATTCATAGTCTGCACAAGTTCTTTTGTTAATACGTTAGGAGCAGATACACCGATAAAAATGTCTGCACCGTCAATCGCTTCTTTTAATGTTCCACATACAAATTCACGATTTGTTTCTTTCGCAATCTCGATTTGTGCCGGATTCATCCATGATTCGCCTTCACAAACAATCCCTTCTAAACTTACTAGTGTAATATGCTGTGCGCCTGCATTTAATAACAATTTACCAATTGCAATCCCTGCAGAACCGGCACCATTAATGACAATCTTCACTTCATCTATCTGTTTGTTTACAACTTTTAAAGCATTAATAACTGCAGCTAAAACAACAATTGCTGTTCCGTGCTGATCATCATGGAACACTGGAATATTTATTTCTTCTTTTAAGCGCTTTTCAATTTCAAAACAGCGCGGCGCGGCAATATCTTCTAAATTAATACCAGCAAATGTAGGTTCTAAATTTTTAACAATGGTTACGATTTCATCTACATCAGTCGTTCCAAGACAAAGCGGAAATGCATCTACATTCGCAAACTTTTTAAATAAAATACTTTTCCCTTCCATAACAGGCATAGCTGCTTTTGGTCCAATATCACCTAATCCGAGTACTGCTGTTCCATCCGAAACAACTGCAACCATATTACCGCGCGCTGTATAATCATAAGCTGTTTCTTCATCTGCAGCGATTGCTTTACAAGACTCAGCCACTCCTGGTGTATATGTCAAACTTAAATCATCTGCTGAATTTACTTCTACTTTACTTGTAATTTCAATTTTCCCTACCAATTCTTTATGAAGTAATAATGAACGCTCTTTAATTTGACTTTCTAACATAGTTACAATCTCCCTTTAATTTGACAAGCTAGCTACATCTTTATATAGCTAGCTTGTCTGATAGTAAGTAATTTAAGAAAACATTTTTAACAAAATCGTTGCTGTTACGACCATTGCAGCTCCGCCCAAACGCGTAGAAATTTGCGCAAATGGCATCAATTCCATACGATTTGAAGCTGATAAAATCGCAACGTCTCCAGTTCCAC
Source organism: Bacillus sp. Medicinal_06 (assembly GCF_056711665.1). Taxonomy (NCBI): domain Bacteria; kingdom Bacillati; phylum Bacillota; class Bacilli; order Caryophanales; family Bacillaceae; genus Bacillus; species Bacillus sp. Medicinal_06. Next base: position 153,902 of record NZ_JBWYHD010000008.1, read on the forward strand.
CTAATCCACTATGGCATCCTGTTACAATCGCAGATTCAACTGGGTACATTTTCATTACTTTCCCAACAAGAAAGCCAGTCGCTATCATTGTAAGTACTACTGACGCGCATACAACAACATATCCAACTGAAAGAACAGCTGCTACGTCTTTTAATGGAATGTATAACAATCCTAAACCAACCATTAATGGCCAGGTTAAGTTTTTCGAAATAAATTTATATAAATGATATGCTCCTTGCTCCATTTTTGCCGGCATTAGTTTAAAGTACTTCACAATCGCTGCAGAGAAGATCATAATGATTGCCCCTGGAATACCAATAAATTTAGAAGCAAATCCGCCAAAGATAAAGAATGTACATGCGATTAATAAACCTGCTCCCATTAATGAGAAATCAATTGGTTTTTCTGTATTTTGTTCTTTTAATAACTCTGCTTGATTATCTGTTTTTACTAATACACCATTACCACTAAGCTCGGGTCTTTTTTCACCTAGACGTTTCATATATCCTGCACTTACAATCGCAAACATATTTCCAATAATAGCTGCTGGAATTAGCTGTGATACAAATGTCGCAGAAGATTCATTTAAAATATCACTGTAGGCTAAAGAAAGTGGTAAAATCCCTTCTCCGATACCACCGCTCACAATCGGTACAATGATAAAGAAGAACGTTCGCTTCATTTCAAATCCAAATAATGATCCAACTAATAATCCAACTACAATAGAAGCGATTGTTCCTACAACTAATGGAATAAACATACGAACAAACCCTTGTACTAACACTTTACGGTTCATTCCTAAAACACTTCCGACTACTAAACAAGAAATATATAAATATAAAAAGTTCGACTTTTTCATTAATGTAGTAGCAGCTTCCATTGAAGCTGGATTCATCCAATTAAAAAATACAAGTAATGATGGAATAAATAATGAGAGAATTGCTGGTCCACCAATATTTTTTAAAATCGGGATCCGCATTCCAATATCACCTAAGAAAATCCCCATAATCATAATGACTGCAAATCCACCAATCATATCAGCAGGTAATTTGTTATATACAGATGCTCCATAAATAATAGCTGCTAATACGATATATAACGGTAAAGGTATAACACCAATTTTAATATTCATAATTTTCTGTACAAAAGTTTTTTGTTCCATCTCTGTTGTTTTCACGGATGATACCGCTTCCACTTCTTTTTGAATCCCCATATAGGCACCCCCTTATATTCCTATTCACAATATTAAAACGCTTTCAATAATAAAAATAGTTTTTGTAAGTTTTGTAACTAATTTTGTAATTAAAAAAAGTATAAGCGGCTTACATAAGCCGCTTATACATAAAAACGTATTTTACTTTCATCGATACATCGTAATTTACTTACCGGTCTCCCCACATGTTGATAGACCATTTCATTTTCTAAAACTCCTATTTCAGTTAAAAACATGACGTACTTTCGAATAGAAACCCTTGAAATTCCAACTAATTGCGCCATTTCATCTGTTGTAAACACTTGTCCATGAAGTAATTCTATTTGCTTCCAAATTAACTGTAATGTTTGCTTTGTTAGCCCTTTTGGCAGTTCCTTATTTGCATGAATTTCTACTTTTTCTTTTTGTAAAATCAATGTATCTAATTCAGATTGACTAATATTTTGTTGTTCTTTCATGAACATAAATTTCTCACGATATGCCGTTAATGCTTCCTTAAACCGTTCAAATGTAAACGGTTTAATTAAATAATCAACAACTCCATATTGCAGCGCTTTTTTTATACTCCCCATATCATGCACAGCTGAAATCATCATAACATCAATTTCTTTTTTCTGATTCCGAATGTGCATTAACAATTCAAATCCTGTATCACCAGGCATAAAAATATCCAGCAAGATAAAATCTATATGTACTTTCTCTAGTATATCTACTGCTTCTTTCACAGAATTAACTGCCTGGACAAGTTCAAATCCTCCTACCTGCTCCAAATAATGCTTATTTAACATCGCTACCATCGGATCATCTTCTACAATCAAAACTTTGATCATGTTCCTATCTCATCCCTACTTTTGTATGGTATTTCAATGGTTATGGTCGTTCCCTTCCCTAATAATGACTCGACCTGCATGTTTCCATTTATTCGCTTTAAACTATCCTTTACAAGATACAAGCCATACCCTCGATTCTCTCCTTTTGTGGAATACCCTTTGATAAATACTTTGTCAATTTCTTCTTGCTGAATTCCAACTCCTGTATCTTTAACTGTGATAATCAACGTATCCTGATATTGAATAGAAATATCTACTCGTTTATATTCACAATTCACTACCGCATCTAATGCATTGTCGATTAAATTTCCTACAATTGTAATGAGTTCATGAATAATATGTTCATCATATGGCTCTGGTAAGTAAGAATTTTCGCTTACAATAAGTTGTATATTCTTTTCCCTTGCGTAACTAAGTTTACCAAGCATAAATCCTGCAAATACAGGATTTTTTATTTTTCGCATCACACCACCAATTTCATATTGATGCTCCGAGACCATGTTACTAATGTAGGTCTCTAATTGTTCATAATGCTTCATATGTGTAAGCCCTAATACAACATGCATCTTATTCATAAACTCATGAGATTGCGCCCGAAGCGCTTCTGCATAAAGTCGAATATCCATTAATTGTTCTGCTAATTGCCTAATCTCTGTTTTATCACGAAATGTTGCAATCGCACCAACAATTTCTCCTTTAACATATAAAGGAACTCTGTTTGTAACAATGGTAATTCCATAAAGATTTTGTTCCTCATACAATTGTGCTTCCCCCGTTTGTAACACTTCCTTTATACATGAGTTAGGCATATACTTCTCAACATCTTTGCCAATAAAATCTTCTTCGAGACCACTTTTCTTAAATAACCGTTTCGCTTCGTTATTAATTAAAGTAACTCTCGCATTTTTATCAACAGCAATAATTCCTTCTTTAACAGATTGTAACATCGTATTCCGTTCTTCTAAAATTTTTGCGATTTCGCTAGGTTCAAGATTAAATAAAATTTTCTTAATATGTCTAGCTAATAAAATAGCACCTATAATTCCAACTAAGATTCCAACACTGATACCAATATAAATAATGTGTCTACTCTCTTTTACCCTCTCATATACATTATCAGCTGAAATACCGACAGCTACAACTCCCATTTGTTCTCTCGTTTCAGAAAAAATAGGTACAAACACGCGCATAGAGATTCCCAATGTTCCTTCTGCCATCGATACATGTTCTTTCCCTTTCAAAGCTACCCCTTCATCCCCTCCTACAAAATGATGACCGATTTTTTGAGGATCAGGGTGAGATTTTCGAATACCATTCATATCCATGACTACAATAAATTGTACATCTGTATTTTTTAATAATCGGTTTGTATACATTTGAATTTCAGATATATCTTTTCTTCCTGCTAAAGCATCAATGACAAGTGGTGAATTCGCTACAATACGCGCAATTGTTTTTGCTTTTTCAGCTTGGCTTTCTTCAGTCGTGCGTTCGACATTATGACTAATTAAAATATCTGTTACAAGTAAAGAAAGTAAAATAACAGTACACACTAGCAATGTAATCGTTTTCCATAAACTTAACAGCTTTTTTCTTTTCCTCATCCCTTTATTGTCTCCCTTATTTCTTCTTTACTGCATGCGAAATCTATCTTACTTATTCTTTTTTAGAAATACAACAATTTCACAAAATAAGGACATCTACCTTCATTCATTCTCTCACAAAATTTTCTATCCACTTTTTTATTCTTACAATAATGTAATTCTTATGTCATCTACTTCGATAGTTGTATCACATGATCTCTTTTATACTAAAAGTAAGAAATGAAACAACAAACAAGGAGAGATGAGAGATGAAAAAAGTGATGGAAGTTGTAGTGGCAGTAGTAGAAGTTTTCGTAAACGGAAAACAAGTTGCGATGGAGTTGAACAAATAATGAAAAGAGGAACATTCATTATGAATTGTATCATCGCATAAAAAAAGATAAGGCTTCATCGTTGTTTTGATCCCTTATCTCCCTTATAAGAGGAACTCAGCATCTGCTGAATTCCTCTTATTATATTACTCGATATATAAATGTAATTTCAGCCCTAGTTCAATTTGAACGTTGCACATTGGAACGACAAGCTGATTCTTACCGCTTTCCTCTTGGATACATTTGTTTGAGACAATTCTTTTTACATTTTCTACATGGTTAGTAACAGGAATTATGTCGCTCCTTTTCATATACACACTACAGATACATATCGCTAATACAATCAATCAATCAAACATATATACAACTTCCAATTTCGCATCATTCTCTTATCTTCACGGCCCTTTTCACTTCGTTAAATACGAATAAAATGCATCCGCATCTGTTTGAACCATAGGTAAAAAGACAAGTTCATTTCCCTTTTCAGGCTGTTCTTTTTTTATTTTCTCTTTCAACTGTTGGATATTTGAATTTGCACTATCTATACCAAGCTCCTCTGCAATTTGTATGACTTTCTGTTCATTTATTTCTCTTAGCACTTGGTAAATATCTTTACCATATAAATCAATATGCAGTTTTTTGGCTTCCTCCTGAATTTTCTTCTCATATACTTCTTGTGCCAAATCTTCTATATCTCTCCCTTTTTGAGAAACACCTAATTTTTCCGCTGCCTCTTTTACTTTCGTTCCATAAATCTCGGCCGCAATCTCATCTATTTCTTTTCCCTCCGTTGAAACCCCTAGTTTATCTGCTTCATCATTGATTTTAATTGTATTAATTTGCTTTATTAAATCCACAATAGATGCATGATCTATTTTTATTCCTAGATTCACTGCTTCTTGTTTTACTTTTGTTTCATAGATTTCTTCTGAAAGAGTCCCTACATCTTTTCCCTCAGTAGAAATCCCTAGCTGCTTCGCCTCTTGATCAACTTCTGTTTCATGAATTTCTTTTTCTAACGTAATTTGCTCTTTACCATCTGTTTCAATTCCTAGTTTTCTTGCTTTTTCCTCTGTCTGTGCCGCATGCATGTTCCCATCATTAAGTTGTTCTTTACTGCGCTGAGCAAAATCAATTTTTCCTTTTGACATCGTAGAAGAGGATGCCCCTCCCATTACACTTAAGCTCAACATTCCAATAACAAATAATGATGCTATCTTTTTCTTTTCCAAATTTCATCTCCCCTTTATGTTTCTTACTCTTTATTTTTTTTGACGCTTCCTCTTCCATTTTTTCCATATTATCGTGAAAAATATGCTCTATTCGGTTCCTATTAAAATCATCCATGAATATAACGATTTAGCTATTCTTAAATAAAATATAAAGTGATTACTTTTTCTTTCTTTTGTCCTTTTGATTCTGTATAGAATCTATTATGAAAAACATTTCTTAACTTTCCCTTAAAAAAAGACGACCTTGTAAAAACAAGATCGCCTCTAATTTCTTTATACTCTTTGATTTTTTGGTAAAGTTACTTCAAAACAAGAACCTTCATTCATTTTACTCTCTACTTTTATTCTCCCGTAATGTTTCTCTACAATCCAGTTAGCAATTGAAAGCCCTAATCCTGCACCTTCTGATTTCGTTCTTGCTTTATCTCCTTGATAAAAACGATCAAATAACTTTGGAATCTCTTCTTCTTTTATTCCAATTCCATTATCTTTCACCTGAATCATAATGGAATGATTTGTTTGCGTACATGATACTTGAATTGTTCCACCAACATCAGTATATTTCATTGCATTGTCTAATAAAATTACAACCATTTGATGAATTCGTTCTCTATCACCAATAAAAGATACTTGAGATTCTATTTCTAGTGTCATCTTTTTCTCTTGATACGCAGCAATTTCCGTATAAGGCTCTACTACTTCTGTTAATAATTCGTCTAATGCAAATTCCTTTTTATCCATTTCAATTTGATTCGAATCCGAACGAGCTAATAGTAATAAATTAGCAACAAGCTTTGATAACCTTCTACACTCCTTTGAAATTGTAGAAATATCCATTACCTTTTCCTCTATCGTGGCGGAAGGAGACTGAAACAATACATCTGTTTTAGATTGAATGACAGCTAGTGGCGTTCTTAACTCATGAGATGCATCGGAAACAAACTGTTGCTGCTTTTCCCAAGAATTTCGAATTGGTACAAGAGCTCTTCCAGCTAAGAAAAATCCCATTCCAATTGCACATAAACTTCCTACACTACACCCCACTATCAGAATTAGTGATAACGTATGCAACATATCTCTTTCTGCAGTTGTATCACGTACAAATTGAACCGTCATTTCTCCAAATTCAGTATTACGCTGAAAAGCCAATGCTCGGAAACTCTTCCCTTTTATTTCAATATCCTGAAATCCCTCCAATTTTTCCGGAAAAAAAGCTAAAGTATTTTCTTCAAAAGTAGGATCAACAAATTTAGGATTCTTATCTATTAGGGCTACTTTTTTTCCATGCCATAACAGTACAGTAATCCTTGGATCTCCAATACGAATATCCTTTACTGATCCTTTTGGGTTAGACTTAGAATGTTTCTTTTCTTTTGCTTTAAACATTTCTAGTGAAGTATCTACTCCACTATAGATACGATTATATGTATAACCATAGATAATACTCCCTAGAACTCCAATTAATATAATAAACACCAATGAATTTAATATTGTAAGGCGAATGCGTGTTTTTTGAAACATACTTCTCCTCTTCATAGCTCTTTTAACATATATCCAATCCCGCGAACGGTTTGAATATCTTTTTGATAACCAAATGGCTCTAATTTTTTTCGTAAATGATGAATATACACTTCAACAATTGCTACCGTTGTATCTGAATCAAAGCCCCAAATACGGTCAAAAATTTGTTCACGCATTAAAATCTTTCTACTATTTTGAACGAGATACTCTAAAAGTTCATATTGCTTTAATGTTAATTTAATCGCTTCCCCATTCACCTGAATATCCTTATCCTTTCCAAACAACTCGATCCCACGGTAAGTAATAGTTTGCTTTGTTGTTAAACTACCACTTCTTCTTAATAAAGCACGAATTCTTGCTTTTAACTCAGGGGCTTGAAATGGTTTTATTAAATAATCATCTCCCCCAAAATCTAAGCCTTTCACACGATCCTCCAAAGAATCTTTAGCAGTCAAAAATAAAACAGGAGTTTCAATCTTCTCATTCCGTATTCTTTGAATTACTTCAAATCCATCCATTTCTGGCATCATGACATCAAGAAGAATTGCATCATAAATATTTTGCAGTGCCAAAAATAAGCCGTCTTCTCCATTCATTGCTGTATCAACTTCAAACTCATCACATAAAATTTGTGTAATTGATTCTAATAAAGGTGCATTATCTTCTACAACTAATAAGCGCATACCACTTTCTCACCTTTCATCCAACATAAAAATCTTTTCTATTCACCTATATTCATTTTCATCATAACAAAAAAAGAGCCTTCGACATACTTGTCCGTCTTGTGTACAAACAATTCGACTTGCTTACTAAACCATACGTAATCATAGCCTTAATAAATTCCACACTTATTCCACTATCTAACGTTCTGCATATAGGATTTATTATGAAATTTATTTCTTAACTTCCCCTTAATAAAAAGCTTTAAAAACAGAAAAATTGTACCCTTACAACACTGTAATCCTTATGTTACCTAATTCGATAGTTACAATACTTGCTGCCCGCTATACTTACAGTAAGAAATGAGACAACAAACAAAGGAGAGATAAGAGATGAAAAAATGATTGAAGTTGTGGTAGCGGTGGTAGAGGTTTTCGTAAATGGGAAACAAGTTGCAATGGAGTTAAATCAATAATGAATCGCGGTAATGATTTTACAAATTATGTAAACTCATAAAAAGAGATAAGTTTTGATCTTTGTTTTGATCCCTTATCTCTTTTTATATTATTCTTTCACCACATATACATTTTGACTTGGTAATTCTAAACAGTTTAACTGACCACCATATACGGCTCCCCCATCGATTCCGATAATTCGATTTCTTCCAAAATACACATTACAATTCTCCTCGTCGCCATGGAGTGTGTTGGTTACTGTATGTCCAAAAACAACAGTTTTTTCACCATTATATCCATGATGAAACTCATTCCGTATCCACATTAACGTGTATGGTTCAGATTCAGCAACTGTTTTTGTTGGTTCTACACCTGCGTGAACAAATATGTAATCTTCTGTTTCGATATAATGATCTAGTTCTTGTATAAACTTTAAATGATTTTCTAATATACCAGACTTTAAAACTGTTTTTTCAAATACCTCTTTATTTACAGCAATATCGCTCTCTGAAAAACCATAGCTATATAACGTTTTATCCCCGCCATTTCTCTTCACCCAATGATTCCATGATCTTTCTTCGTTAGTCGTTAATGCTTTAATCATCATATCTTCATGATTCCCTTTTAAAACAAAAGCACCTTCGTCTTTTAATTGCATCACTTTTTCAAGTACAGCCTTTGCACTTGACCCACGATCCACATAATCCCCCATTAAAATTAACTGATCCTCTTTCGCATTGTATTTTGCCTCTACTAACAGCTTTTCAAACTTCTCTATCTCTCCATGAATATCACTTATCACAAGAATTCGCTTCATCTATTTCCCTTCTTTCTAGAGTGATTTACTCCATATTATAACTAGTTATATCTAAATTTTCAGATTACAATTCCGAAACCTTATTCATAAAATAAATCAGCGGGGTTTTCTTCATCCTCCACTGATTATTAGCCCTCAAATAGCTGGATAAATTTAGTGATGCCTTTTTTACAACGATACAAATGAAATAAAAATAATTTATAAAAATACTAAATTTCACAAAAAAACTTTTTTCCAAATTTTTTCTATAATAATATATATAATAGAATTTGATAAATTTACAAAAAGATTAAGAGGCGATATGGGATGAAAAGATATATTAAAATAAAAGGTATTGGTGTATATGTTCCAAAACGAAAAGTAGATTCTTTTGAAATAGATCGTATGTTAGGTGCTCCAGAAGGCTGGACATTAAAAAAAGCTGGGGTAAAAACACGATACTTTGTTGATGATGAAACCTCTTCTTATATGGGAGCTGAAGCTGCAAAAAAAGCTGTAGCAGATGCTAACCTAACATGGAAAGATATAGATTGTATCATCTGCGGAAGTGGCACAATCCAGCAGGCAATCCCTTCTACTGCATCACTTATTCAAGAACAACTTGGACTACAGCATTCTGGTATTCCATGTTTTGATATCAACTCAACATGTTTAAGTTTCGTAACAGCACTTGATACAATTTCTTACGCAATTGAATGCGGGAGATACAAAAACGTTGTTATCATTTCTTCTGAAATTTCTTCTGTAGGATTAAATTGGGGACAAAACGAAAGTAGCATTTTATTCGGTGATGGCGCAGCTGCTGTTGTGGTAACAAAAAGTGATCACACTTCTTCTATTATAGCTTCCCATATGGAAACATATAGCTCTGGTGCCCATCTATCAGAAATTCGTGGCGGTGGAACGATGATTCATCCTAGGGAATATAGCAAAGAACGAAAAGAAGACTTCTTGTTCGATATGAATGGCAGAGCTATTTTCAAATTGTCTTCTAAATATATGTTAGGTTTTATCGAAAAACTACTTATGCATACTGGTTATTCCCTAGATGATATTGATTTAATTGTTCCTCATCAAGCAAGTGGTCCAGCTATGAAACTGATTCGTAAAAAATTAGGGGTCGATGAGGATCGCTTTATGACTATTTTTGAAGACTACGGGAATATGATTTCTGCATCTATTCCAGTCGCTCTTTTCGAAGCAATGAAACAAAAGAAAGTGCAACGCGGAAATAAAGTATTATTACTGGGTACTTCTGCAGGACTTTCTATTGGAGGCATTCTTCTTGAGTACTAAGAAAAAGGTATTAATTACAGGGGCACGCGCACCAGCAGCATTACATTTATGTAGACTGCTCAAGAAAAGTGGCCATACCGTCATTATTGCAGATAGTACTCCTTATCCATTAAGCAAAGTTTCAACGAGCACTGATTATTTTTATGAAATTCCTTCTCCAAAATGGAACACAATTGAAAGTATCGATGCACTGCAATCAATTATCCAAAAACATGATGTCGATTTACTTATCCCTACTTGTGAAGAAGTATTTTATATATCTAGGTATAAAGAGAAATTAAGCCGATTTTGTCATGTATTAGTAGACGAATTTCACAAACTTTCATTACTTCATAATAAGTGGGAGTTTATTCAGTTCGTAACGAAATTAGGTTGGCGAGTTCCTGCAACATATAGAACAAACAACGAGCAATCCATACTGGCAATGATTCAGCGAACATCAACATCCACTCCTTTTGTACTAAAACCTATTTTCTCGCGTTTTTCTGATAAAGTAGCGTTTATTACAAAAGAAGATGTGGTAAAAGGAATTACGATAGATAAACAAAATTATATTATGCAAGAGTTTATAAAAGGAACACAGCATTGCTCCTACAGTATTGTAAAATCAGGGAAAGTGTTAGCACATTCTGTCTACAAAACAGAATTCACAGCAGGTTTAGGCGCTACCATTGCGTTTGAGCATATTAATCTCCCAAAAATTGACGAGTTTGTTGGGCATATCGTAAAGGAGCTCAATTTCTCTGGGCAAATTGCCTTTGATTTTATCCTTACAGAGGACGGAGATGTTATTCCGATTGAATGTAATCCACGTACTACAAGTGGGTTACATTTATTCGATGAGGAAATATTATCAGCTTTTTTTGATACAAAAGTGAACCATATGCTAATTCCTAAACCAAATTCTGAGTGTGCAATTCGATTAGCAATGCTTTTATATGGACCTCCTTACTTAAAAAATAAACAAACACGTAAGCGCTGGCTGAAAGTTCTATGTTCCTATCCAGATATCATTTATGGTCACTCTGATTGGAAACCATTTTTTTATCAGTTTTATAGCATGTATAAATTATGGCGTGAAAGTAATAAACATAAACGGACTATTTTGGAGCAAACAACATATGACATATCATGGGACGGTGAAAATTTATGAAAATGCTAGTAACTGGTGGAACTGGTTTTCTAGGACAAAAACTTGCTTTTCGATTAGCGAATATGGGCTATGAAGTAACAGCAACCGGGAGAAATAAAACAATCGGCAAATTATTAGAACAAAATGGAATTGAATTTGTACATTGTCCTCTTGAAGATAGACATCGTGTTCTACAAGTTTGTAAAGACAAAGATTATATCTTTCATAGTGGAGCCCTTTCTTCTCCTTGGGGCAAATATAAAGATTTTTACAATGCAAATGTGTTAGGAACAAAGCATATTATTGAAGGAAGTCAAAAGTCTGGTATAAAACGCCTTATCCATGTATCAACACCGAGTATTTATTTCTATTATGATGAACGGCAAGATGTAGTAGAAAACGCAAAGCTTCCTGATACATTTGTAAACCATTATGCAAAAACAAAATATATGGCCGAACAAGCTATTGATCAAGCGTTCAATCATGGTTTACCAGTTATCACGATACGCCCACGTGCTTTATTTGGTCCAGGAGATAACGCTATTCTTCCACGCCTTATTAAAGTATGTGAAAAAGGCGCCCTACCAAGAATCGGTACAGAAGATGTACTTGTCGATATTACATATGTCGAGAATGTTGTAGATTCCCTGCTTCTTTGTATGCATTCACCTAAACATACATTAGGCCAAAAATACAATATAACAAATGGGGAACGTGTAAATTTATATGAAGTCATTGAAAATGTAATGAAACGCCTTGGTAAGGAGGTCCAATATAAAAAGATTTCCTACAAAACCGCTTTTACAATTGCTGCGATACTAGAAAGCATTTCAAAAAACATTTTATTCGGAAAAGAACCTATTCTCACAAAATATACTGTTAGTGTACTTTCAAAAAGCCAGACTTTAAGTATTGATAAAGCTCAAAGAGAACTAGGCTATATCCCAAATATTAGCATAGAAGACGGAATCACAAAATTTGTGGAATGGTGGGAAACACAATGAAAATCAAATCTTTAAAGCTATACGATACAGGATATTGTACACATCCTGAAAAAATTGCATATTCCAAAGGCAGTTGGAAACAAATTTCCTTTCCAGCTACAGTAGGATTACTTCAACATCCAAGCTTAGGTTATATTTTGTTTGATACCGGTTATGCCCAGCACTTTATAGAAGCAACAAGAAAATTTCCTTACTCTGTATATGCTAAACTTACTCCTGTTCACTTTACAGAAGAGCAATCTATTAAACAGCAACTACTTCTTGATGGTATTCAACCAGAAGAGATCAAGTATATTATTCTTTCTCATTTTCATGGTGACCATACAGCGGGACTGCCCGACTTTCCAAAAGCAAAAATATTAACCTTTGCAAAAGCTTATGAAGATATTAAAAAGAGAAGTAAGTTTGGTGCCCTATTAAAAGGTTGCTTAAAAGATACATTACCAATTGATTTAGAACAACGGATGACATTTATTGATAAAACTCCATCACTTAGCTTACCTCCTACATATGGAAAGTTTGAAGAGGGATATGATGTATTTGGTGATGGTTCATTACTCGCTGTTGATTTAACGGGGCATGCAATTGGACAATTTGGTTTATTCGTCCATTTACATAGTGATAAAATTATCTTTCTTTGTGCAGATGCAGTGTGGCTCAGTAAAACGTATGAAAACCTTGTCTTTCCAAGTAAGATTGTCAGGCTTTTAACCGGAGATGCAAAATCTTATCGCCACAACATTGAAAAGTTACATCATTTATCGCAAATATCACCGGAAATTGAAATTCTTCCAACCCATTGCGAACGTACATGGAATCAAATTAAAGCAGGGGTGTACTATGAATAAATTCCAAATTCTCCAGCAATATTTGAAAACAAAATATCGCTTACGATTTTCAACTCGTGAGCAATTAGAACAATTTCATAAGCAAAAAATAACAAAGCACCTTTTGTTTGTTATAGATCAGTCACCTTTCTATCGTCAATTATATACACCTTTTTTAAAAGAAATTGAAAACGGGGACTTGGCTTCACTCCCCATCATTAATAAAGAAGTAATGATGGAGAACTTTGATACATTAAATACAGTTTCTATTTCAAAAAAAGAAGCCTTTCATGTAGCATTTGAAGCGGAAAAGACCCGAAATTTTTCTCCAACTATTCGTAATATAACTGTTGGGCTGTCATCAGGAACTAGTGGAAATCGCGGAGTTTTTCTCGTTTCTGAGGAAGAACAAACGATGTGGGCCGGTTCTATTATCGGTAAAGTCCTTCCTTCTAGCATTCTGCATAAACACACTATCGCTTTTTTCCTACGAGCGAACAGCAATTTATATGAAGCGACAAATAATAAGCGAATTTCGTTTCATTTTTTTGATTTACTAGATTCGTTTCATCAACATATCGCTCGACTAAATGAAGTAAATCCATCTATTTTAATTGCACCTCCTTCTATGTTGCGAAAAATCGCTCATTGGCAACAAGAAGAACTTATTATGATTTTTCCCAAAAAAATTATCTCTGTAGCAGAAGTACTTGAAGATATTGATAGGGAGTTTATCAGTACAATTTTCCAACAGACAGTACACCAAGTTTACCAATGCACAGAAGGCTTTCTTGCTACAACATGTAAACATGGTACATTACATATCAATGAAGATCTTGTTCATATTGAAAAAGAATACTTAGATCAAGAAAGAGGGATATTCGTTCCCATTATTACTGATTTCATGAGGAAGACACAGCCTATAATCCGCTACCGTCTCAATGACATATTAATTGAGAAAAAAACAGCGTGCGCCTGCGGTTCTCCCTTCTTAGCCTTAGAACGAATTGATGGTCGATGCGATGATATATTTATCGGGATAAGTGAATTGGATAAAAACGAAATATCTATTTTTCCTGATTTCATTCGAAGAGCAATTATGTTAGCATCTAATGAAATTCAAGAATTTAAAGTGATTCAGCACAGCACAGACAAAATTGAGATTAAACTTAAAGTACTACCGGAACATTTCAAATCATGTAAATCTAGCTTAATACAGGAGCTACATACACTATGGTCTACTAAAAAATGTGTTGTGCCACATTTTTTCTTTTCACATTATGATATTCAATTATACGATAAAAAATTAAAAAGAATAGAAAGCCTTATAAAGCATGGTGAGAGTGTATGACTACGTTACATGATATTCATTCCTTGCACAGCATCGACTGGACTACAAAACGAGATGGAACATATGTAAGAGACAGCTTCCTTCCGCTTTTACAAAATGGTATTACAGCATTTATTGAAAATGTTAACACACAGCTATTTCTATTAGAAATTGATGATCTTATATTGCCAGTTACTGTTAATAATGAGGAGTTTGAAAACTCCTATGTATGTTCCCCCTATACACATTACATATCCTATGCTCTAGAAGAGTTATGGGAATTAAAGAAACCGTGGTTAGAGAAGTTACTAACCTATCCGATTCATCTTATCGGAAGCTGGCTACGACGAACGAATATTAATAAAGTAATTGTAGTAAATAATTGGATGCTGTCAACAAATCTTTATCATTCTATAAATCAACAACAAATCGAACGGATTACGAATTTACTTGTTGAAAGATTTCCAGAGCATACGATTTTATTCCGTTCTTTAAATAGCGAATTATATCCTGAAATTACACAAGCATTATCTACAGTAGGTTACAATAAAATTATGTCTCGTTCCATATACTTATTTGATCCAAAACACTATAAGAAAATGAACCGAAAAGAACGAAAAGACTTATTAAATGATAAAAGATTATTAAAGAAAAGCAATTATGAAGTGATTACGAATGAACGATTAACAAAAGAAGATATTTTAGAGATTTCCGAGTTATACAATCAACTATACATTGAGAAATATTCCGATCATAATCCAATGTTTACACCAGCTTATTTATGGAATGCGCTTCAGCACCATTTATTGGAGATAAAAGTTATTAAAAAAGAGGGAACGATTGATGGTGTCATTGCTTATTTTATTAGAAATGGAGTTATGACCACTCCTATACTCGGCTATGATACAAACTCTGATCAGCAACAAGGCTTATATCGCATTCTTTCCCTTCTTATTACAATGGATTCTATTGAAAAAAATTTAATTTGTCATTGTAGTGCTGGAGCTGGAGAGTTCAAACGAAATCGTGGTGCAAAACAACAGATTGAATACAGCTATATATATCATGCTCATTTGCCACCTAATCAACAAAAAGTATGGAAAGTATTAAGTTGGATATTAAATACATGTATAGAACCGATGGCAAAAAAACATCAATTTTAAACATAAAAAAGAGATAAGATTTCCGCTTATCTCTTTTTTCATAACCTATATTATTCTGTAGCTTGTTCGATAGTTTCATTTGCTCCTGCTACCCTTAACATATTGGCCATTTCTTTAAACCCTCGCTTCTCCGCATGCTCTAGTGGAGTAACACCTTCTCGATCGGCCATATTTACATCTGCCCCATGATCAATAAGCAACTGAACAATTTGTTTATGATTTTCACTGCCATTACCAAGAACAATTGCTTCTAGTAATGCTGTCCAACCAAGGTCATTTCTATAATTCACATCAATATCAGTACGATCCACTAGCTCTTTTACAACTTCCACATGTCCTCTTTCAGCTGCCGGAATGAGTGCTGTTCCACCGCGATGATTTATTTCTCTAATATTCGTTCCTGCATCGATTGTTAGCTTCACAATATCAACATAACCCTCTTTGCTCGCATAAAGGAATGGATTTTCTTTATTTTTATCTTGTAATTCAATATCTGCACCTGCGTCAATCAATGCTTTTACTGTCTCAACGTGATTATGATACGTTGCTGCCATTACAGGTGTTTCTCCTTTATCCCCTGATACATTTATATTTGCTCCATCTTTTATTAATTTCATAGCTGTTTCTGTATCACCTAGTGTCGCAGAAAGTAATAATTGCTTATCCATTAAATTCATACTTTTTTTCTCTTTGTTCTCTTCTTCCTCTTTATGTGTCTTCTCTTGTTTGTTTTCATTTTTCACTTGAACCGGCTTAGATTCAATCTCTTCTTGCTTCTCACAAGCCACTATCATAATGAAAAGCCCTACTAACACAAATAATAAAAACTTTTGTTTCCTCACAACTTACAGCTCCTATGAAAGATAATGTTTTTTTAACCATCCCTTCATCACATGTAACAACTCTTCTTCAATACATTTATCCATAAGCCCCTTATATTCCTTCATTAATCGAATCATTGTATGCTTATGTTCATAATTTCTTAAAATATGGTTCATGTTCGGAATGATATGCCATTCTGCTTCGCCATTCACATATGAAGCAATCAGTTTAGCATGCTCAGGCGGCACTTGTATATCCCTATCTCCCGTAATTGCTAAAACAGGACATGATACTTGCTCTAAATATGTAACTACATTATATTGTAACTGTTCTCTTAACCATTTTGCATTCACTTTTGTCCCTTTTATCCATATAACAGCTTGTGTTGAATCTTGGATTTTTTGCGTAAGTACTTCATTCTGCTTTTTCATACGCTGTGGAATCTTCAACATTTTAGATAACCAACCAATGAATCCTGATTTATTTTCTAACTCGTTGACAACTTTATCTATTTGTCTTTCCAAGAGTAATTTAGATGGTTCTGCTGCACCAGCAAGTAATACTAATCCCGCAACTGATTCTCTCACGTAGACAGCTGGTGCAAGTAAAGCTCCTTCACTATGCCCAGCAATAATAACACGTTTTGGGTCTATTTGTGGGTGATCCTTTAAAAACCTAATCCATAAAACCGCATCATCAATAAAGTCTGTCACCCCTGATTTATAATAATTCCCCTTACTTTTATGCGTACCACGTTTATCATAGCGAAGTACTGCAAAACCTAAAGAGGTAAAATAATCCGCTAATTCTTTATATAAGTTTAACTGTAAACAACTTGTATTTCCATCCCGATTTCCTTTTCCAGTACCACCAATTATTACAATAGCTGGATACGATTCAGAATAATATGTAGGGAGTGTTAAAGTTCCTTGAAGTGTATACGCACATTCCATCGTCACAAACAGTTCTTTCCCCATGCTTATTCTCCCCTCACTGTTTTTCAGGAATAATATATAGTTCAAATCGGTCTTCTTTCCTATCCTATGCCTATATTATCAAAAATGAGAACAAGTATATAATGTAAACAGCTGTTAAAAATGATTAAACAACTGTTTACATTATATATGAAGAACTATTACTAATAAAAAAAGATGTGTAGCAATTTCTACACATCTTTTTTTATTCACATCCAGTAATTAACAAATCATCTTCTAACTTAAGTAACAATGTATCCGCATTAATTTCCTGACCAACCTCTATATTTACAGATCGTATATGACCACTAATTCCCACTGCTACTTTCTCCAGTGTTCCGTCGTTTTTTCGAATCGCCATCAATTTTTCCCATTCATATACGTAAGAGGATTCATCAACGAAAATCTCTTCTACTCTCCCATTATATGAACTATAAATCTCTTCAAACATCGCTTTCATTCAAAATCTACTCCCTACTTCACGCTTCTCTATTTTCTCATCTATTCTACCACTCCTGTAATAAACACATTATGTTTTTAAAAATTCAAAATAAAACTCATGAACAAAATGAGCAAAATGACAATTATGCGTTTAATAACGTTATTTCTCTAATTATTTACCATCCATATTTCATCCTTTATGATAAACAAAAAAGTTTTTTCTGAATTTTCAACATAATTTGAAAGCGTAATCATTTTTTGAGGGGGAGATTGCATGTTAGCGATACTCGGATTTGCAATGGTTTTTGTCTTTATGTTTTTAATTATGACAAAACGTATGTCAGCGTTAGTTGCATTAATATTAATTCCTATAATATTTGCATTAATTGGGGGATTTTATGCAAATGTAGGACCAATGATGTTAGATGGAATTAAGAAATTAGCACCAACTGGTATTATGCTTATGTTCGCCATTTTATATTTCGGAATTATGATTGATAGTGGCTTATTTGATCCAGTCATTAGTAAAATCTTGAAATTTGTAAAAGGCGATCCTTTAAAAATTGTTGTCGGTACAGCAATTCTAACGATTATCGTTTCTTTGGATGGTGACGGCACAACAACATATATGATTACAGTTTCTGCCATGTATCCACTTTATAAACGCCTTGGAATGAACCCACTTATATTAGCTGGGGTTGTTATGTTAGGAGCAGGAGTGACAAACCTTACACCTTGGGGAGGACCAACCGCTCGAGTTATGAGTGCACTTGGACTTGATGCATCCGAACTCTTCACACCTCTTATTCCAGGAATGATTGCTGGTGCAATTTGGGTTGTTTTTGTTGCCTACTATCTCGGAAAAAAAGAAAGAAAACGTTTAGGAATTATGGATGTACAATATTTAAAGAAAATGCAAACAATCGATGAGCAAGCTGCAACAGTCGAAGCTGTATCATATAAACGTCCTAAACTACTCTGGATTAACTTTTTACTAACAGTTGCCTTACTCGTTTGTCTCATACTAGAAGTTATGCCGTTACCAGTTTTATTTACAGTCGCTTTTGCTATTGCCGTGATGATCAACTATCCAAACTTAGAACAACAGAAAGAACGTATTGCTTCTCACGCTGGAAATGTATTAGCAGTTGTTTCTCTCGTATTCGCTGCTGGAGTTTTCACAGGTATTCTATCTGGAACAAAAATGGTAGATGCGATGGCTCAAAGTGTAGTTACCCTCATACCAGATGCACTTGGACCACAACTTCCAATTATTACAGCTCTTCTAAGTATGCCGTTCACATTTTTCATGTCCAATGATGCGTTTTACTTCGGTGTACTACCTATTTTGACAAAAGCCGCTGCTGCTTACGGAGTTAGCGCCGCTGAAATGGGACGTGCTTCGTTACTCGGACAGCCTGTTCACTTACTAAGTCCACTCGTTGCTTCCACTTATTTATTAGTCGGAATGGCAAAAGTTGATTTTGGTGAACATCAACGTTTTACATTACTATGGGCAGTTGGAACAACACTGGTCATGTTACTTGTTGGTATTATTACTGGCATTATTCCGATATAATCCGTAACGAAACTTCTTTGAAAGGAGTTTCGTTTTTTCAGTCAATATAAATAAGAAAGAAGGCTACAATATGCTATTATTCAATCTTTTATTATTAATATTCGCAAGCCTGGGTGGTTACCTACTTTCTTTAACGGGTTTGTCAATTGGTTGGTTACTTGGTTCCCTAAGTATTACAGGTCTCCTTGCTTACTTCAAACCAGTCTGGATGCAAACATTAGAAGAGCAACCACTCCAAGAAAAAATCCTTCTTTCCTTTCAACATATTGGTCAATGTATCATTGGTATTGAATTAGGACAAAAATTAACAACTGATATTCTTGTTACGTTTCAACAATACTGGCTAATCATTATGATGATGATTATTGGCTCCATTGCTCTTGCATTATGTTCTGGTTTGATTGTATGGCGTTTCGGGAAAGTAGATTTATTTACGAGCCTATTTAGCGCCACTCCTGGCGGGTTATCTGTTATGCCTACACTCGCCTCAGAAATAGGTGCGAATACCGCAATAGTTAGTATTGTTCAAACAATTCGCGTCTTTTTGGTGCTTGGTACAATTCCGCTTCTTTCTGTCTATTGGATTCCCCATAATCCAATTGTATCTCACCTAAAAAACGCCCCTACCAGCTCTCCATTTTGGACAATCTTTTTAATTTTTATCGCTTGGATTGGTTATCGAATCGGAAAAGTTTTAAAACTTCCTTCCCCTTGGCTTGTCGGAAGCATGATAAGCGTTGCACTCATACAAGCTTTATCTGCACACTATGTTAGTAATAGTCCGACAGCCTGGTGGCCACAATGGACTATGGTTTTAGCTCAAATTTTCATTGCAACTAGCATTGGATGTCGTTTTAATAAAGAAATGTTTATTGGTGTAAAACAAACAATCATAATAGGGTTATTTAGTTCTATTGGCCTGATTGGAATCTCTATATTGTGTGCATTCTTTGTTTCTTCCGTCACAAATATTCCACTAGTTACTTCTATACTAGCTCTTGCACCTGGCGGAATCGCAGAAATGACAACAACCGCTATCATTTTACAAACAGATGCTACATTTGTAGTCACAGTTCAAGTAATACGCGTTCTTACCATTCTTGGATTGCTTCCTATTTTCTTTAAATTCCTTTATGGATATTTGCATGGTAAAAAATCTAATGTTCATAAAACAGGATAACAACTTCTTCGAACAAAAAAGTAGAGGCTCTAAGAACCTCTACTTTTTTCTACCTCATAATTATGAAGAAACTAGGAAATATCTTCGCTCTGGTCTTCCCACATTCCCATATATAAGTTCCGCATAAATCCTCTTTTCAGAAATCAAATATTCTAAATAACGCCTTGCTGTTGATCGACTTATCCCTGCTTCTAAGCCCAACATCTCTGCTGTAATTCCTTCTTTTCCTACTTTAGAAACGTATTTTTTTATTTTTGATAATGTTAAAGGATCAATACCTTTTGGAGCATATCTGCTTTGATTATTTTCCAATCGTTCCTTAAACCACAAACTTTCAATTTCTTCTGATGATAACTGTTGACTTTGCTGTAATTGTTGTATCTTCTTTCGGTAGTTTTCTAAACCTCTTTTAAATCGATCAAACATAAGCGGCTTTACAATATAATCCGTTACCCCACCTCGCAATGCATGGCGGACAACTTCGACTTCTGATGCCGCTGTAATCATAATTATATCTGTATCGTGTAGGTTACGCCGAATATATGTCACAAGTTCCGTTCCTTGCATATCAGGTAAATACACATCCAATAAAACAAGTTGTGGTGAGACAAGGTCTAACCACTCTTTCGCTTGCTCTCCTGTTGTTGCAGTTCCAATTACCTTGAATCCTCCTACCTTTTCAGTAAACCGACGATGAATCTCTGCAATGCGAATATCATCTTCTACAATTAGTACTTCAATCCCTTCGTTCATTACAATTCGCCTCTTTCCTTTGGCAACGCAACTATAAACAGTGCACCACCTAAATCCCCTTTTTCTAGCGCGATACTCCCTTTTAAATCTTCAACTAACTCTTTTACCTTTGCTAATCCGTAACCTCGCTTTTCTCCTTCTTTTGTCGAAAACCCTTTGTCAAATATATATGTAATTACCTCATCATCAATCCCACGACCCGAATCTTCAACTTCAATAACAAATTCCCCTCCCATATCTGTTACAAACATTCTAACTTGCTTTTCATGCTCCTCCTTATATTCAACTGCTTCAAACGCATTGGTGATTAAATTTCCTAACATAGAGACAATGTGATTACTATCAATATGCGAACCTAAACTTTGTAAACTACTCTCACGGTCCAAAATAAAATCAATTTTCAATTCTCTAGCACGATTATAAAATCCTATTAAAATTCCACCTAACCACGGATTGTGTATACGTTTCATAATAAATTGAACAAACTCTTGATATACAGCGGTCTCTTTGTGAATAAGCTCTAACGCTTCATCATATGACTCTAATTGGATCAGCCCTGAAAGCGTATACAAAAGATTGTTATACTCATGTGTCTGCGCCCGAAGCGCCTCTGTATAACGTTTCGCTTGAGATAGTTCTTCTGTTAACTGATCCATCTCTGACTTTAAGCGAAAACTAGAAACAACTCCAATTACCTCATTATTCACTTTAATAGGTAATCGATTTACAATAACCGCTTGTCCCCTTATATCTAAATAGCGATCAAATTGCTCTTCTCCAGTTCGAAGCACTTCTAGTATCGAAGAGTTCGGAAGAATTTTCAAAATAGAATCCCCAATGATCTTCTGCTGTTTTTCAAGAGAAAGAATTTCATATGCCGCTTGATTGACTAAACGAATGCAACCTTCTTTATCTATCACCATAATTCCTTCCCTTACAGATTGAATGACAGCACTATGCTCTTCATATAAAGAGGAAATCTCTTCTGGTTCAAAGCCAAACATTAATTTTTTTATACTACGTGCTAAATATATAGAACCCAATATCCCAATTACCAATCCAACAAGAGCAATCCAAAATACTCTCTTACCATAAGCTTCTGCCACCTCATGAATATCCTCCATAGAAAAACCAACAGATACAACCCCGATAATACGATTAGTCTGATCACGAATTGGCACTTTCCCGCGTAAAGAAGGCCCTAATGTCCCGGTTGCCTGAGAAATATATGATTTTCCATCCGTTAAAACCCCTTCGTTATCCCCACCAACCATTTCTTTTCCGATTTTCTCACGTAAAGGATGTGCATAACGAATTCCATCTTTATTTCCCACTACGATAAAATCAGCATCTGTTTCTATCCGTATTTTCTCAACAATTGGTTGAATCATAGCAGATGGGTCTTCCTTCTGAAATGCTTCTTGAATTTCAGGTATGGCAGCGACTGTCTTCGCAACGTGTAATGCTCTTTTGCCAATTTGCTCTTCCACCGTTTTAGATACAATATAATAAAAAAGAAAACTCGTTAAAACAATAACAAAGAAAATAAGTATACCAATCGTTAATGTAATTCTTGGCTGTAATTTTAATTTTAATTTTTTTAACTTCAAAATGATTCCCCTAACTTTCATTGCATATTACTTTGTGAAGCATAGGTGAAGAAAGTATTTCCTTCCTATGAAATACATACTTCCAGCAGCTTATAATATGTTAGGAAATTTCCTTAAAAGAAGTTGTACAAAATCTACATACTCACTTTCCTCATCACTGCTATTTTCCTGATTCATCCAATAATACCCATCTACCAAATCAAACATTTCAATAGCAGTTATTTCCTGACAGTTAGCATCTTGTAATACCCTTTTCATCGACTGTAAATCAGCATCCCAATTAAAATCTAATACAAACGCATGTAACAATTCAGGAGTATTTAATTGAGTAAAATAAGCTTCTGCTTCAACTTCCTCTCCATATAAACAACCATCGATAATCTCCTGTTCACTTTCTGTTAATCTCAGTCGAACCGCTCCTTTTGTTTCTAATAATAAATCTGCTATTTCAGGATTATGTCTTGCTGCAAACCAAGTTGTTTTCTTTATCCCTGCTGGATGATTCAGTTCTACTCCATTTTTTATTAAGCACTGCACAGCCTGTTTATTACTAAATTTAATTGCTTTCGAAAATACTGACTCATGTAAACGGTCTTTTATCGTTGTCTTTGCCCCAACAGCTAGTAATCTTTCAAACATTTCAATAGGAGCTTTTTTGACAATTACATAATGCAACGGTGTCCTTCCAAACTGATCTTGTTCATTTATATTAGCTCTCGGAATGGCCTCTATGAATTGATCGAGATTTTTGTTTTTAATTGCTTCAAACAATATGTTCAATACATTCACCACTTTCGTACTACGATATTTTTACAAAAAACAACAAGAATTACAGGACTACTTCCCTATAAGACAGGCTCTCTTAAATAAAGCATTACATTATTGATTTCAATACATTCTCAAAAGAAATTTACCTATTGTCTTTTTTAAATGATGTATCCATTATAACTAAATATACTAAATTTTGTTTATTATTTAAAAACCGTTAAGTAAAATAAACATATATGTCTATAAGAAAGTAGGGTAAAAAAATGGAGTCAAAGGAGCTTTTATTAAAAGAAATTGCAATGATTGAACAATGGGAGAAGGAACAGGAGGATCTTTGGTTCTTTGAAAAGTGGGGGAAAATTCCGTTTGCTATTCTTGATAAGCTCACGCCAAAGTTTATTCATAAAAAAATTAATCTTTTACTAGATGAGCTTATTCAATATCTCAATTCTGGAAGTAAATATTTAATTCATCCACAAACAACAATAGAGAAATTTGAAAATGCTGCTTCCTTAACAGATGTTCAAAAATTCCCTTTAAGTGAGATGGATTCAATTGTTGATAAAATCATTGAAAATAGAAAATCTGTCGCAACTGCCCAAGGAGCGACAACTGGATTTGGTGGTATTTTCACCCTCGCAATTGATATTCCAGCTGTTTTAAGTATGTCACTAAATGTTTTACAAGAGATTTCCATTTGCTACGGTTATAATCCTGAAGATATGCAAGAGAGGTTATTTATCGTAAAATGCTTACAATTTTCCTCATCTGATATTGTAGGAAAACAAACAATTCTTCATGAATTAAAACATTTTGACTCTCGCGCCAATCACGATGACAGTATGTCACAAGTTAAATCATGGCGAGAAGTGTTTACTGTGTATCGTGACAATTACGGCTGGAAAAAACTTTTTCAGATGATTCCTGTTGCCGGAATGATTTTCGGTGCTTATTTAAATCGAAAAACAATTGAGGAAATTGCTGAAGTAGGTAAGATGCTTTATAAGAAAAGAAGGGTGTTAGATAGATTAGAAGAAATGAAATACAATTCTAAATAGCATGTCAAAAGGCCCCTACTGTAAGGGGCCTTCTTTCATTACTTTTCACTTTGCTCTTTTTCTTCCACTACTTGCACAACAGGTTTCTCACTCACTGCTTGCTGCACTGCACCTTTCCCAGCAAATCCTTCTAATAGTTCTTTCAAGTCGATGCCAGAAGAGGCTTTCAATGTCTCCTGCATCGTTGCCATTAGATCAGTCGCATACCCTGCCACTTTACCAGCGCCGCTGTTTTTTCCACCGCCGCCTGTATCAACAACAGTAATTTTATCAATGTTGCTAAGTGGACTTGCAACTTCTTTTGCGTAGCTTGGAAGCATTTTAAGAACCATATCCATAATTGCCGCTTGCCCATATAATTCGAATGCTTCCGCAATTTTTTGCTTCGCTTCTGCTTCTGCTAAACCTTTTAACCTAATAACATCCGCTTCTGCTGTACCTTGTGCTTTTTGAACTTCCGCTTTTGCTTCCCCTTGTGCCTTTTCAATTTCAGCTTTTGCTAAACCTTCTACACGTACTTCTTCTGCACGTGCCCTTGCTTCTGCTTCAATCTTATATTGATCTGCATCTGCTTTTTTCATTTGTTTTACTTTTTCCGCTTCCGCTGATTGTTCAACTGCATAACGATCTGCATCTGCTTTTTTCTTTACTTCCGCATCATATTGTTTTTCACGGCGCGCAATTTCTTTTTCTTCTAATTCAATTTGTTTTTCACGCTCAATGATTTTAACTCGCATTTGCTCTTCTGTAACACCTTGTTGCGCTTTCGCTTGTTGTAATTCATAAGAAAGATCCGCATCTGCACGTGCTTGCTCTTGCTCTCTCTTATATGATTGTACCTTTAATTCTTTATGCTTTTCAGCTTCAGCAATTTGCGCATCACGTTGATACTCAGCTTCTTTCGCTTCTTTTTCCGCGCGAGCTTTTTCAATACGTGCTTCTTTTTCACGCTCTGCATTTGCTATTTGTGCATCACGTTTTACAGTTGCAATTTGCGGCTGACCAAGCGCATCTAAATAACCATTTTTATCCATAATCTCTTTGATCGTAAACGAAACAATTCGAAGACCCATTTTCTTTAAATCTGTTGAAGCGACTTCATGTACCTTTTGGGCGAATTGCTCTCTATTACTATAAGCATCCTCCACTGTCATCGAAGACAAGATAGCACGTAAATGACCTTCTAATACCTCTTTCGCTTCCACTTTTAACTCTTCTGTTTCTTTTCCTAAATATTGTTCAGCTGCTGTCGATACTTCTTCAATTGTTGAACCTACTTTAATAATGGAAACACCGTTTACCGTAACTGGTACCCCTTGCTTCGTATACGTATCACGTGTTCCAACTTCTAGTTTATAGTTTAATAAACTAAGAGGTTCTGCTCGTTGCATAATCGGTACTACAAAAGTACCTCCGCCACGAATAATTTTAATTTTCTTTCCATCATCTGTTGTAACAACGTTCTTTCCGCTTCCAAGCCAGTTCCCGGTAACAATCAATGCTTCATCTGGGCCAACTGTACGGTATTTTGTAATAAACACCAAAATAAGTAAAAGTAAAATTGCTAGTAGCACGCCACCGATAATTAATGGAATCATTCAAATTCCCCCTTATAACTTTGGTTTTTTTAAAGAATAAGCGATGTTTTGTACAAGCAAAACACCATCTTGAACTCCCTCAATCATAACTTGTGTTCCTTGCGTAATATCTGTCTTTCCAACTGTCTTAGCTGGTATCGCATTGCTTCCAAATTGTGAAGAGACTAATACTTCTCCAAATCCTTCTTTCGGAATAGTGATAATCACTTCTCCTTTGCAGCCAACAAATTCATCCATACGCTGCACTGTATTTTGTTCAGCTTCTGCAATTGGTTTTAAAATCAATATCTTCATTAGAAAAACACCAATAAAGGATATGCCAAAAGAAAGACTAAAAATAATAATACTATTCAAAGAAAATAAATACTCTCCTATATAACTAAACCCACAAAGCATTGCAAGGAAACTGAGCAGCAGCGTTACAATGGATGTAGATCCACCTCCGAAGCTAAATATGGATTCGAATATATCTCCAAAAAAGATATAAATAACGGTAAGTACAGTAGCAATAATAAATCCATATAAATAAATTGTTTCAAGCGGATAACCAAATAATGTCATGCCTTATCCCCCTCTCATTATTGCTTCTCTCTTTGTTATATGTATGCCTCACCTCTTTCAAGGATTATTTTTTCATAATTTTCAGTTATTTAATATTTAAAGAAAAACCTGTATAACAGGCTGCTTAAAAAAGAACAGGAGGAGCCTATTGTGACAGGCTCCTCCTAGAAAATAACCGATGTATTATATATTTATATAATATACTATTTTACATAAAAAGTAAAGTTGTATATACATTAGAAATGGATTTATTTTACTAATAATGAATATGCCCCATTTTTATTATCAAATTTATATACATATAAATAATACTTTCCTGGTCTTGCTTGATATTGTTCCTTTATAACATTTCCATCAGCTTGACCATAAGCGACATAATTTTGCATATCTTCTTCATGATGAAGCACCCATGTCATCCCAATTTGTTGTTCATTTATAACAGCAATGTCCACTTCTTTTGGTGATGTGATCTCGAACGTATAAACATCCGTTTGATTTAGAGTGTTCAAACTTCCTTTTATAAGCGTATTAAAAGGAAGTATCTTAGTTTCTTCAGAGCCTGCATTTGTTTGTGTATCCTGTTTTACTGTGACTATTGTTTGTTCTTTTATTTCTTTTCCTTTACTATCTTTCACTGTTAATGTCACAGTATATTTTCCTTCTTTCCCATATACATGAGTAGGATTTATTTCTGTACTTGTTTTACCATCTCCAAAATCCCAAAGATACGAATTTATTTTTCCATCTGTACTTTCTGTACCATCACTATGAAACTGAATTTTTTCATTTACTTTTCCCTGATAGGGCCCATTTATATTTACTTTAGTTGTTGAAATTTCTTCTTCATCCGTTGCAACACCATGAAATACAATATCATATTCAAACTGATTTGCTGCATTCACACGATGGTTAACAAAATACGCTGTAACTGTTTTATAGCCGCTCCATTCTTTTTGCGATAGCTGTTCTAATACCTGATTCATTTGCTTACTCATCACTTTCCAATCTTCTGATTCATCTTTTGATACCCCACCTATGTACGTGCCTTCTACTGTAAATGTGTTAAAGAATTGAGACTTATGTTTTATAATTTTTGCATCTTTTACATTCGCAACATCTGCAATTTCTTTTTTCACTTCAGTTAACGCCTTCGGTGCGTGTTTTACTAAATAATCATCAGATACTTGTGGTACATTATATTTATCTTGATTATCAATTAAATGCTGCATATATGCTTGATATTCTTGATTTAACTTTAAATCCTTACTTAAAGCTTCACGATATGCATCATAATTTTTCACATCATTTGCACGTATTAAATCTTGAACCTTGTCAAATGTTTCAAATCGATGATTATATAAATACGACTGCAATGCAAAGGAATAGTTATAAAAATCCCATGATCCATACTTTGCAAACAATGTTCGTTCTGCTGAATAACGACTCGCCGTATCAGATGCTATGCCACTAATTATACTCTTACGCGGCACGACATTATTTGTACGTGTAGATCCTGCAAAAAATTCCGCATTCCCTTCTTGGAACCAAGTTAATCGTTCATTTTGATACATGTCTCCCCTTCCAAATAAACCAGGAACCTCATATCTTCCTTGTAAATAATGTGTAAATTCATGACGGAATAACTCTTCTAAACTATAAATACTTTGTTCCGGTGTGCGCTCATATGTAAAGAAAGTACCCTTCTCTTCGATATAGATTCCACCATTGTTTGTTTCATATCCATATAACTGTCTATTTAACTGATATTCATCCGGATTATTATAAATTACTACTGTCAATACATCATCAGCGTTCCCTGATTCTAACGCTTTATCATTTCCAATTACACGATGATATTGTGCTTTTACTTCCTTGGCAGCCCAATATAATCTCTTAATCTTCTCTTCTGTTACTTTGTCTCCTGTTTTAAATACGATAGATCCATCATCAAATTTGTATGTTTTCGGTAGATACCGCTGTTTACCTTCTTCCTGTACTTTCTCTAA
This sequence comes from Bacillus sp. Medicinal_06, assembly GCF_056711665.1. NCBI lineage: Bacteria > Bacillati > Bacillota > Bacilli > Caryophanales > Bacillaceae > Bacillus > Bacillus sp. Medicinal_06. The sequence goes on from NZ_JBWYHD010000008.1 coordinate 182,647, forward strand.
ATCAACAGTATTTCCACTAGAGTCTTTCCCACCATAATTTGTTGTAATCTGCTCTACTGCTCCAAAATAAGCTTCACTTAAATGAGGATACATATGCATTGCTTGTGTGATAACTTCCAATCCTTTATTTGGATTACTATGAAATTTCCCTAAACGTCCTACATAATAAATACCGTTATTAATTAACCAACTATTTTCAGTTGTTACATTTCGTATGAGTGCGATTCTACTAATCTCATTTATAAAGTTATCAATCTGTCCAAACCACATTGTCGCATTAGGTTCTTTATGCGTATCATACAAATAAGACTGTATGTCATAATCAATTCCTTGCATGAGATCATATACAGCTTGTCCCTTCATACGGTCACTTACATATGTAAAGAAGTTATCGTTATACTGTTTTAAAATATTTGCCGCATACTGCACTGTTTCAGCATCACTAGAAGCATTGCTAATTAATTTACCATATGCAGATATCACTATATCTTGCTCTACTGTACCAAGTTTAAAGTTTGGATTTTTTGCGATTGCCTTTAATGCTGGTAAGCATCTATCCTGAAAACTGCGCTCATTTAAATAACTTAACTCTTTATTATAAAATCCAACATAAAAAGCTGAACGTAATACTTCAACAAATGTTTCAATACCTTTTGTATCTTCTTTTGTGAACGCATTTCCACGACTACCTAATTCATCAATAATAACCTGCATTCGCTCTTTCTTTTGATAAAAAGCTTTCGCATCTTGATTGAATTGGAATAAATCTGTAATTTGATTCCAACGAATGTTTGCTAGCGTATCAATTAGTTCACTATCACTCATTCTATTAAGCTCTGCCATAGAATAACTTTGCTGGAATTGTCTAACTTCAGCCCGCTCCGCAATCGGTGCTGGTCGCTGTGAAAAATCCCCTACTTTTAAACGCTTTTCAAATGATAATGTTTCATCGCTTTTGGTTGTATGTCCAACTTCATCTTTTGAAGTTTCTATACCTATAGGCTTCATTTGTAATACGTTACTTTGATCTTTTTCTGCCGCCAAAGCTTCAAATTGAACTCCTCCTAACGATAGCGCTATTGTACTAATACCAAGAATTATTGGATTAAACTTTATCTTCTTGTTCATGGTAAATCCTCCTGAGTTATATATTCCAAACAAGAAAATAACATATTATCTTGATAAAATAATATAAAATGCAATATTTCATATTATTTCTGTATATATTTCGAACGTTTTATGAATAATTATACTAACGTATCTCTTCTGTAAAAATCGAATTTTTTGACATTAAAACCAATAATTGTTATGATCAATATAATTATTAACTAAATTAAATAAAAGGTGGGATTCTATGATAAAAAAAGAAAACAGTGTATTTTATATCTCCATCTTGCTCACAACCTTATTTATTATATGGGGTGTGATTCCAGCGAGTTGGATACAAGGCTATGATTTACAAAGTGTTACCTCTTCTTTAAATTCTTTTATCCTCAATAAGTTTGGGTGGTTTTACTCTCTACTTATGACCACGATGATTGTTTTAGCTGCTTATTTAGCATTTTCAAAATATGGGTCTATTCGTCTTGGTAAAGATGATGAACAGCCAAAGTATAGTTACCTTTCTTGGCTTGCGATGTTGTTTGGAGCAGGAATGGGAATTGGCCTTCTCTTTTATGGAATTACTGAACCAATTTCACATTTTGGTGCACCACTTACTGGTAAACCTGGAACAGAGCAAAGCGCAAAACTTGCCATGCAATATTCTTTCTTCCACTGGGGTCTCTTCCCTTGGTCACTTTATGCAATGGTTGCTTTAACAATCGCATACTTTACATTCAGAAAGCGAAAAGGTAGTACAATTGGTGCTACAGTTATTCCTTTATTTAATCAATCGAAAAATTCTTCTATTGGAAAAACAGTAGATATTTTAGCTGTGTTGGCAACCGTCTTCGGAATTGTGCCATCCGTAGGAATCGGTGCACAACAAATTGCTGGAGGATTAAGTTACTTATTTCCTTCTATTAACAATACAATGAGCACACAGCTAGTACTCATTGCTATTTTTACTGTACTCTATTTAACTAGTGCGCAAACTGGTTTAGATCGTGGGATTAAATATTTGAGTAACTTAAACTTCTCCCTTGCTGGAATATTACTCGTTTCCTTTTTAATTCTTGGTTCAACTGTCTTTATTATGAAATACTTTACTTCTACACTAGGTTCTTACATTGGGGCACTACCAAGTATGGGATTAAACTTAGGAGCCTTTAGTAAAGAGTCCTCTTCTTGGATTGAAAATTGGACGATTTTCTACTGGGGTTGGTGGATTTCTTGGTCGCCATTCGTCGGTACATTTATCGCCCGCGTATCCCGTGGACGTACAATCCGTGAATTCATTTTTGGCGTAGTCTTGATTCCAACACTCATCTGTACATTTTGGTTTGCTGTTTTTGGCGGAACTGCGATTCATATGGAAATGTTCCAATCACTTGGAATTGCTGATGAAATCGCTAAATATGGAACAGAAATTGGATTATTCGCTGTTATTTCACATTTACCATTCTCAACATTCTTAACCATTATCGGAATAATCTTAGTTGCAACGTTCTTCGTTACCTCTGCGGATTCTGCAACATTCGTTGTTTCTATGCAAACAAGTAATGGTAATTTATCACCCAAAAACCATTTGAAACTTATTTGGGGATTAACTATTGCAGCGATCGCAGCCATTCTCTTGCAGGCTGGCGGATTAAATGCCTTACAGATTGCGGCGATTATTGCAGCCTTACCATTCTCTATTGTTGTTGTTTTAATGGTCACTTCACTCTTTAAAGAATTGCGTCAGGAAGACGTTGCTGTTCAAACCAAGCAAATGTCACAAAAAATGAAAAAGGTTATGTAATTTTCAGCACCTCTAAATAAATAGAGGTGCTTTTTATATGCCAAAAAGGAAAAATAGAATGAATATAAAAAACCCCTTAAAAAAGGGGTTACGCCATTTTCTCACCTGATTCTTCTCTAAAAAAGCTCTTCATTGCGTGGAATACATCAGCTTTCTGTTTTAAAATATAGTACCTGAAATTCTCATCTTTAATATTTTTATAGGCTGACATAAGCGTACTGTGACGATTATACTGATTTACTTCTCCATATCCAAACATATTACATACCTTCATCAATTCTTGTACAAGCTTAACACAACGAGCATTATCTGATGTTAAGTTATCTCCATCTGAAAAATGAAATGGATAAATATTATAGCGTTCTGGTGAATACTTTCCATCTATAAGCTCAAGTGCTTTTCTGTAAACAGAAGAACATATTGTTCCACCACTTTCCCCTTTTGAGAAAAACTCTTCTTCTGTCACGACCTTTGCTTCTGTATGATGGGCAATAAATTCTATATCTACCGTTTCATACTTTGTACGTAAAAACCTTGTCATCCAAAAGAAAAAGCTGCGCGCCATATACTTCTCCCAAATTCCCATAGATCCGCTTGTATCCATCATTGCTAATACAACAGCTTTTGAATCTGGCTTCAATACTTCATTCCATGTCCGGAATTTCAAATCCTCTTGACGAATTGGATGAAAAGCAGGCTTTCCATTCATTGCATTTCGTTTATAAGCTGATATCATCGTCCGTTTTTTGTCAATATTTCCCCATAACCCTGTTTTTCTAATGTCATTAAATTCAATATGTTCAATACGATTTTCATCCATTTCTTTCCTTTTTAAATTAGGTAACTCCAACTCTTTAAAAAACGCTTGCTCTAATTCTAAAATAGATACTTCTGCTTCATAATAATCTTCTCCAGCTGCATCTCCCGCACCTTGCCCTTTACCCGGTCCTTTTTGCTTTTGACCACCCGATCCATCTCTTGCAACCACATCGCCAACTTTACTATCACCATTTCCTTGGCCAACATGTTTATTCTTATCGTAGTTATATCTAATTTTATATTCATCTAAAGACCGAATTGGTATTTTTACAACGTCCCTACCATTAGACATAACGATACTTTCTTCTGTCACAAGGTCTGGTAAGTTATTCTTAATTGCTTCTTGCACCTTTTCTTGATGGCGTTGTTGATCGTCATGTCCTTTGCGATGGAGGGACCAGTTTTCCTGTGAAATTGTATAATTTGGTTGATTTTCTTCGCCCATCCTTTTCCCTCCTTACTGTAATTTCCCTTATTTTTCTCTAATAAACAGTAATATATAAATTTGAGGTTATAATGTAGCAACAAGAGTAGTAAAAAAGTATCTGTTCATTAGAACTTACTTTTTCCATAATCATATGGCACCCATGGCTTTTTTACGTATTACTCTGAACTTCCTTAACAAAACTTTGATATCCACTTTACTTTGAAATTTCTTTCGCTGATAAGAAAGAAACACAATTCATTGTTGCACACTTTTTCACTCTGCAACATATTGTATTGTGTTGGCTTTTTCTGTATGAATGGTTGGTTACTCTATCATATGCATATTGTGAAAATAATTGACAATAAATTCATGAAATTGCATCTTAATTTCTTCTGTTTGGACAAGTCCATACATGAAATGAAACATTCACTTTGAAAAACCGACATCAAACCTAATTTTTAGGTGGGCGAGAGCATCCAGCCAAGCATAGAAGCTGTCAGTTCCTTTTCGAGCCCATGTCATGTAAAACAAAAAGAAAAAATGAGTGGGGATTTCCTTTTTTGTTTTCATAGTCACAATTTAGATGTTGGAAAACAAAAATGGATTTATATGGTATATTATCCTCACTTCAATCAGATAGATACAAAAACGCTGCCTCTGGTTTCATAAGAGACAGCGTTTTATTATCAAACTATCGATTCAACAAGCTACCTACATAGCGAAGCAATTCATTCGCTGATGAAGAATTGTAGCCATGTTCATCGATTAAGCGTGCTACAACATCATTAATTTTCTTCAGCTGATTTTCGTCTGGTGTCTTAGTCGATGTTGTAATTTTTACAACATCTTTCAGATCGGCAAATAATTTTTTCTGGATCGCTTCGCGAAGACGCTCATGTGAGTTGTAATCAAAACGCTTCCCTTTACGAGCATAAGCAGAAATTCGTATTAAAATTTCTTCTCGGAATGCTTTTTTCGCATTTTCTGAAATACCAATTTGTTCTTCAATAGAACGCATAAGCTTTTCATCTGGACTCATTTCTTCACCTGTTAACGGATCCCGTAATTTTGACTTATTGCAATATGCCTCAACATTATCTAGGTAATTATCCATAAGCGTCTTAGCTGACTCTTCATACGAATACACAAACGCTTTTTGAACTTCCTTCTTAGCAATCTCATCGTACTCTTTCCGTGCTAATGAAATGAAATTCATATAGCGCTCGCGGTCTTCATTACTAATGGATGGATGTTGGTCTAGCCCATCTTTTAACGAACGTAACACATCAAGCGCATTAATCGATGGTACTTCTTTTCTAATAATAGTGGAAGAAATGCGATTAATAACATAACGCGGATCAATCCCGCTCATACCTTCATCTTGATATTCACGCTGCAATTCTTCCACATCAATTGAATTATAACCTTCGACCATTTCTCCATCATATAAACGCATCTTTTTAATTAGATCAATATCCGGACGCTTCGGATCTTTCAGGCGTGTCAAAATTGTAAACATCGCTGCGACGCGAAGCGTGTGCGGCGCAATGTGTACATTTGAAACATCACTTTCGCGAATCATCTTTTCATAAATATGTTCTTCTTCACTAATCCGTAAATTATATGGAACCGGCATTACAATAATTCTTGAATGTAACGCCTCATTTTTCTTATTAGAAATAAAGGAGCGATACTCAGTTTCATTCGTGTGGGCTACAATTAATTCATCTGCTGAAATAAGCGCAAATCTTCCCGCTTTGAAATTCCCCTCTTGCGTAAGAGACAATAGATGCCATAAGAATTTCTCATCACATTTTAACATTTCTTGAAATTCCATCATGCCACGGTTTGCTTTATTTAATTCTCCATCAAAACGGTATGCACGTGGATCTGACTCTGAACCATATTCTGCAATTGTAGAAAAATCAATACTTCCTGTTAAATCCGCAATATCCTGTGATTTTGGATCTGAAGGACTAAATGTACCAATTCCTGTCCGGCGATCTTCCGAGAAGAAAATTCTTTCTACAATTACATCTTCAATTCTTCCACCATATTCTTTTTCTAAACGCATCACATTTAATGGTGACAAGTTTCCTTCAATTCTTACGTCATATTCATCGTAAAAGTCATCCCGTAAATGATGTGGTATTAGATGAAGAGGGTCTTCATGCATCGGGCAACCTTTTATCGCAAAAATAGCTCCGCGATCTGTACGCGAGTATGTTTCTAACCCTCGCTTTAACATAGTAACTAACGTTGATTTCCCCCCACTAACTGGTCCCATTAATAATAAAATCCGTTTTCTAACATCTAAACGTTTTGCAGACGGATGAAAATATTCTTCCACAAGACGCTCTAATGCGTCTTCTAATCCAAATAACTGATTGCTAAAGAAATTATATTTTTTTCGCCCTTCTACTTCTTCAATACCAGCGTCTTTAATCATATTGTAAATGCGAGAGTGTGCAGTTTGAGCCACCCATGGTCGTTCTTTGACAAGCTCCAAATATTCCGCAAACGTACCTTCCCATTGTAAACGTTCTTCTGCTTCTCGATGCTGTTCAATTTTCTTTAGAATATCCATTATAGCTCCTCCCCCATCTCCTTGTTCAATCGGATTATTATAAAAGGTATGCGAGGATGTCCTTAAACATTCTTTAAATCCAAATGAAATCTGCTACAAACATTATAAATTTCATCCCAAAGTTAAAAGAAAATTCGGTATAATAAAGTTATAAGGGAACTTCTCCCTCATTCTTACAGATATCTCTTCTTTACTTCCACAGAATCTACATAAACTTCAGATCCAAATTGGCTAAAATAAAATATGAAGAAGGAGGATTCATATGAAATTATTATTAATTTTAGGTGTATCACTTACATTTCTTACTGCAATTTTCACTTCAGGATATAATGATAAACCAGGTACAAACAAAAATTGATGGGCCTAGGCCCATCAATTTTTGTTATTTATTACATGCAGGCTTTAGTATACAATTTCTAAATCTAAACCTGGATAATTTTGTTGACGGAATGCTTCATAAATTAAAATCGCTGCTGTATTGGATAAATTTAAAGAACGTACTTTGTCAGTCATTGGAATACGTAAGCAATGATCGAAGTTTTCTTCGATTACGTTTGCTGGCAATCCATTTGTTTCTCTACCAAATACAAAGTAATAATCTTTCTCAGGCTTACTATAATCAAACGCTGTATGTGCTTTTTCACCATACTTTGTTAAATAGAAAAATTCACCGTCACTATTTTTTTCATAAAACTCTTCAATTGAATCATAATACGTAATTTTTACGTGCTGCCAATAATCTAGACCAGCACGTTTTAACATTTTATCATCTGTTGAAAATCCAAGCGGTCGAATTAAATGTAATTCTGTCCCAGTAGCTGCACAAGTACGTGCAATATTTCCTGTATTTGCTGGAATTTCTGGTTGATATAAAACAACATGTACTCCCACGTGATATTCACCTCAATCTTTTGTCTACTACGTATTATACCACTTGAATGAAAAATCTCTACCCATTAATAATATGAAAAAATTTATATTTCATTTGTGGCGTATATTTACTGGAATCTTCATAATTCCAATATCGCCTGCGGCTATTAGCAGAATGGGCATTTACAAGCGGCATACCATCTGCATCTTTGGCTACAACGATTGTTGTATGATTCCATCTGCCATCATCTTCAAAATCATAAACAATTACATCACCAAGTAGAAGATCTTTTGGATTTTCTACTGCTTTAGCACGTAGTCCTGTTGTAGCTCCTGATAAATACCAATAAAATGAATGAGCAACTGCCCAACTCCAGCTCCACTGATTCTCCCGTTGCCACCATCCTTTACGAATGTTAGGATACCCAGTCATTGGTGTTTCACCAGCATGCAGACACTGCGAAATAAAATTTGTACAATTATCAGGAAAATTACGATATGCCGGATTCCGACCATCCCACCAATACTCCGCATATTTGACAGCTTCCAAGCGATTATATTGATATGAATCATACTTTCCTTTTGTTACATCGCGCTCTAATGTTTCACCTTGGAACCTTTCTTCTGTTATTTCAATATCTTTATCTTCTACAATATGCCCATCTTTCAAATAAACACGTCGTTCTAATTGTTCTTCTTCCATATAGAATAATTCATGGTGATGAACTAAATATTTCAAATGAACTTGATAATCTACTTCTTGATATTGCTTACTATTCCATTGTCTTATAAAAGATACATCTGCTGTTGCCTTCACAATTTCAGCATTACGGTTTTGAAACAAGTTTTTTTTTCGCTGTACTACTTGTAATAAATCAGCAGGAATCTCATCGACACCTACACGTTTATTTGTAATATACGCTAAAAATTGTTGCATCTGTTTTTCAATCTTTTGTTTTACCAGCATCCCTCTCCCTCCCATATTATTACAATATGAAAAAGGAAGACATTATCTACTGTTTTTTCTCGGCTAACATTTCAAGACCGCGATTCATTTCATGAAGAACTTCTTCGTCATTTTCACGTTCCATCGCCTTTTCAATCGCTTCCCCTACACCTTCACCACCGATTTTCCCTAAAGCCCATGCGGCTGTCCCTCGAATTACAGGTCTTGGATCCTCTTTCATAACACCAATTAAATCAGGAATTGCTGTGGTTTCCTTGAAATGAGCAAGGGCTAAAATCGCATTTCGTTGCAACGGTTTTTTCCCGCGCCATGATCCAGACATAATGCCGTATTTTTCTTTAAAATCTCGGTTACTTATCGTTAATAATGGGGTTAATAGTGGTTTAACAAGCTCTGGGTCTGGCTCCATTTCTGGATGATTATGAAAATCCTTCCCCCTGTTCTTTGGACAAACTGTTTGGCACGTATCACAGCCGTAAATACGATTTCCAATTTTATCTCGATATTCTTCTGGGAGAAATCCTTTTGTTTGTGTTAAAAAAGCAATACACTTTTTTGAATCTAACTGTCCTCCCTGTACAAGTGCACCGGTTGGACAAATATCAATACACTTTGTACAGCTTCCGCACTGATCTTCTATTGGCTGATCCGGTGGAAATGGTACATTCGTAATCATTTCACCTAAATACACATAGGAGCCAAATTCTGGCGTAATAATGGAACAGTTTTTACCACTCCATCCAATACCAGCACGCTCTGAAACTGCACGATCACTTAATTCTCCTGTATCCACCATTGATTTTACTTCTATATCTGGAAGCCGCTCAATTAAATACGCCTCTAATTTTTGCAGACGATCTCGTAAAACAAGATGATAATCTTGTCCCCAAGAAGCACGACAGAAAATCCCCCGGCGTTCTCCTCGTTTACTTAACGGTGCATTTTTCAATTTTGATGGGTACGCTAATGCAATTGCAATAATTGATTTTGCTCCCGGCAATAGTAACTTTGGATTTGTTCTTTTTTCAATATCAGGCTCTTCAAAACCAGACTGATAATTTAATTGTTGCTGCTGAATTAAACGCTGCTTTAATTCTTCAAATGGTGAAGCACTTGCAAAACCTATTTTATCTATTCCAATTGTTTTACTATACGCAATTACATCTTGTTTTAACTGCTCAAAATCCACGCTTTGCCTCCTTCTACGATGAATATATATACTTAGTCATCTACTGATGGTTAGCAATTCACTTCGTAATCATAGTTCTTAATTCTATTTTCGCATAAAATCTTCATTTCCAAACATTAAAAAACGCAATGCCTCGTTTATCTTAGAAACGAAACACTGCGTTGATCACAATGTATTATGAAAATATAAATAATATCTGGAGCGGGTGAAGAGAATCGAACTCTCGACCAGAGCTTGGAAGGCTCTTGTTTTACCACTAAACTACACCCGCAAATGTGAAAAAAGAGAAGCTATTCAAATAACTTATGTAAAATAGTATAGCACGTCACAAAAACCTAAGCAAGAATTTTATCGAAAAAAGTCGAAAAAGTGATGAGTATACTCGTCACTTTTTCAATTCTTTATCAATTTCCTTTTTTATACTATCATAATCTGGATTTGCAAGATTTCCGTTTACGTATACTGAAGGAGCACCTTGTACTTTCAGTTTTTGTGCACGGTCTGAATCTTTGCGTACTTTATCTTGAATTTCTTTGCTATGTAAATCTTTTTGAAATTGATCTACATTAACTTTTGGAAGTTTTTCCTTCACTATATTAAGAAGCAGTTCTTCTGTAATCCATTCTTCAGTATCTTTCTTCTGGCTTTGATAGATTTCATCATAGAATGTCCAGAAAGATTCTGGATCCTGTTTATAAATCGCTTCGCCAGCCGCTGCACCTAAATCAGAATCTTTTCCAATAAACGGGAAGTTAATAAAATAAAATTGTACTTTACCTTTATTAATATACTCTTCCTTTAAACGGGGTAATACTGTAGCATCCCACGTTCGGCAAGCTGGGCATTTAAAATCTCCAAATTCTACAACCTTAACAGGAGCATCTTTTTTACCTAAAGATTGCTGCGTGGAATAAGCAAACATCTCATCCCCTTTATCCTTTTTATCATTTATGATACTGTATGCAATTGTCCCGATTACAATTAATACTGCGATAGAAAAAACAATACCAAGAGCCATGATTTTATTTGATGATTTCATATACATTCCTCTTTAAATTCATATTCTGTATACATTGTTGTACACATTACACATGATATCAATACTTTTATACATCATGCAATGAACACGCTCACATAATTTCCAAAAATACGACAAATGTGTCAATATTGTGTCTCTTCTTTGGCTATTCTATTCAAAAAAAAGCGAAGTTCCCTCTATGGAACTTCGCTTTTAGCTTACCGCTTTTTCACGAGCTACTTTTTGTAATGAATGCTGGGTTGGAATATCATGACGAATTACTAATTTTTCACTAATCGCTTGCACATATTCGTTATGACTAATATACCCTTCTTTTTCCATTAATTTCAAAACAACATTTCGTCTTTCTACTGCTTTATCATAATTTTGAGCAGGAGAATAATAAGCAGGGGCTTTCACAACAGCAGCCATCATTGCACTTTCACTTAATGTTAATTGATTTACCTTTTTCCCAAAGTATAGCTGGGATGCTTTTTCAATCCCCCATGCACCTTCTCCGTAATAAATATTGCTCACATATAATTTTAAAATCTCATCTTTCGTAAATGTGCGCTCAATTTTTTTTGTATAGAAAATCTCTTTCCACTTACGGGAAAATGTACGTTCATTAGATAAAAAAGCATTTTTAGAAAGCTGCTGTGTAATTGTACTTCCGCCCTGTACAACACCACCAGCTTTTATATTTTCAATAGAGGCTCGAACAATTGCTATATAATCTAAACCGTTATGGTGATAAAACCTTTTATCTTCTGTCGCAATAAATGCATGAGCTAAAGGTTCTGGTACTTCTAATTTAGCGGATACCTGTAGCTTGCTAATATCACTTCGCTCAATCATTACATTTCCAATCAATAATAATGTACAAGTAATTAGTAATAATAAAATAATAGCTTTATAAAGAAACTTTGTAATTGGATTGAATGAAACCTTTTGATGATAGTTGACCCTAGACAGTACTCGTTCTTTCATCGTACACACCTCTTTTCCTTATAACATATATAGTCCTTACATTTAGAATACTGTTTCTCAAAGCAATCTCCAATTGATTTCTCTTACACTTACCTTACAATGTTGTAAGCTATAAAATACATATTCTAGCAGAAAAAGTAGCAAGCTTCTATTCATATAAATTGCTTTAAAAATCACATACCCTTCTTCTATTATATCATCTGCATATTTTTCAGTTTTAGTTGTTTCCCTCCTAATATTTTTTCTACAGCATGTCTAAAGAAATTAATATAACAGTTTAATTTGAACAATATAGATATAATACCAAACAAACGTTCTTGCAATCAATATCTATTTACCATATGTATTTATCTTACTACATTACCCAGTTTCACCGATTACGCATCATACTAGACATTTTCCCTTACACAATATAAGAAAAAAGAACAAGTTATTTGGTAATACCTCAAATAACTTGTTCTTTTACATAAAGTGAACCTTTAATCAATGGGGGTTTTCTTCATCCTCCACTGATTATTAATTAAACCAATCGGGCTTTTACGGACAGCCCGCTCCCCACCTAACTTTTACTTTCACTGAATTTTGAGACGAAGGTCTTACTGCCCGTAAATAGCGAGATAAATACCATATCCTATAATCTTTCTATCAAATCATAAGGATCTACTTTCCAGGTTTCATATGGAATGAAATTCTTTGCTTTTATAGCATCAAGTGTCCTTGATTTCATGTGAGGACGCGTAATATATTCATCAATATTATCTTCATTCAAAGTAATAAATTTTGCTTCTTTTATTTCTTCTGGTGGGGCTTTTATTTCTCCGTTCACATACTCCACTTTAAAGACCACTGATAAAATATGCTTTGAGGCATTATAGTAAAGACCTGTAATTCCAACTGTTTTCACTAAGAGGCCTGTTTCCTCAAGTACTTCTCGACAAACTGCCTGATCAAGAGGTTCTCCCTCTTCTACTTGTCCGCCAGGCATTTCCCATGTATCAGCTCTCCACTGTACCTTTACTAATAGAATTTCATTATTTTCATTCGTTATGCATGCTGAAACAGCGACAATATGCTTAGGTATTTTATATTCCATTTTATAGCCTCCAAGAAACATTCATTAAATTTTAAATATAATATATATTAATATTCAATATAAGATGCAAAAGTCCTTTTCCTTTAGGCTATAGATGATCTAAGAAAAAAGACCTTTTGTTCTAAATAACAAAAGGTCCCTTTTTCATATATTATTCCCCTAAATCTACATTGTGGTAAACTTGTTGAACATCTTCTAAATCTTCCAATGCATCAATCATTTTTTCAAATTGTGCTTGTGCATCTTCTGAAAGTGTTACATCACTTTGTGCAAGCATCGTTAATTCAGCAACTGTGAATTCAGTGATACCAGCATCCTTAAGCGCAGCTTGTACCGCATGGAACTGATCAGGCTCAGCATAAACGATAACTGCCTCTTCTTCTTCTAAAATGTCACGTGCATCTACATCTGCTTCCATTAAAATTTCAAGCACTTCATCCACAGTTTTTCCTTCAAGTCCAATAACAGCAGTCGCATCAAACATATATGCTACTGAACCATTCACACCCATGTTACCGCTATTTTTACTAAATGCAGCACGTACATCTGCTGCAGTACGATTCACGTTATTTGTAAGTGTATCTACAATTACCATTGATCCGTTTGGTCCAAATCCTTCATAACGAAGTTCATCATAGTTTTCTTCTGAACCACCTTTTGCTTTTTCAATTGCACGATCAATAATTGTTTTTGGTACACTATATGTTTTTGCACGCTCTAATACCACTTTTAAAGCTTGGTTTGATTCTGGATCTGGTTCACCTTGTTTTGCTGCTACATAAATCTCACGTCCAAATTTAGCGTATACACGGCTTGTATTTGCATCTTTTGATGCTTTTTTGTCTTTAATATTATTCCATTTACGACCCATTCTGTTCCACTCTCTTTCACGTTAAAATCTACATAAAAAATATTAATATGAAATATAATGTTTATTCAACACTTTTTCAAAAGAAATACAAAAAGTTCATTATCGACTCACATTATTGACATAATATACATCGATATAATTTTGTTCATTTACCAAATTATATTATACCTTAATTCTATAATTCATTACGAGTTTAACACTCAAATAACATGCTTTGACAGTGTCAATGAAAAAAGCCTCCCTAAAAGGAAGCTTCTAACTATAAATTATGGATGTTTATTTTCCTGAAACATGCTTAAGGTCTCCTGAGTTGTGTAACTGGCGTGTTACTTCATCTCCGAAATTATTTAAAGAGAAATTTTGTTCATCTACTGGATCCATAACTCCTGTAGCTTTACCAATATTCCCCTCTTGTGATGTCCAAAAGTAGTTATGGTCATCTACAATTTTACTAAAATCTCTATTTACCCATCTTTCAACAATTGCTAAAAGTTCTTCTTTCTTTTCAAAGTTACTTTGACTTACGATATTTTTTACTGTCTCAGCATTCTTCTTAGACATTGGAATAGCGCCCCATTTTTGTTCTGCTACTACTTTTTGGTGAGTCATACTATGCATTGCTGCAATAACATCATTTTCTGTAGAATCTTTAGTAATACGAAGTTTTTCATCTGCTCCTTGTATTCCACCAGTCATCGATTCTTTTTCTCTTGGAACTTCTGCATATTCGCCTTTGTCTATCTCTGCACTAGCCTTTTTATCTGCTGGATTGTCTGCGAGTTCAAGCATTCCGAAAGTTATACCGATAGTAAGAGCTATTAATCCTACGATTGACCCCAACCAAATTATTGTTTTCTTTTGTATCTTATTCCCCCATCTTACATTTCATTTAATACCCCATATTAAGAATATTATACCAAAAATGTATTCTATATGTAACGATGGTAAATTAACCGTTTATTTCAAGTAATAGTTAGAATTGAAATTGAACTTCAAAAAGGCGGTAGAAAATTTGAATGAATTAAAAACTGCGGAAAAAATTATGGACATTATCCAAAATTTAAGCAACGAGGAAAGATGGAAGTTGTTAAATATTTTGTACGATGAATATTACAATACAACGGTTAACAAAGGAATGCCAGTAGATTAAAAATACGTCAAAAGTCATCTTTAGATTATTTTTTGTCGTGTCGAAAAAACAAAAAAAAGACTCCAACATCTCTGTTAAAGTCTTGATTTCATCACGTTATTTGATACCGATGGTCGGGGTCGAACCGACACTCCCGAAGGAACACGATTTTGAGTCGTGCGCGTCTGCCAATTCCGCCACATCGGCATGCTAAGAAAGGCGGCAACCGGATTCGAACCGGTGGTAAAGGTTTTGCAGACCTCTGCCTTACCACTTGGCTATGCCGCCATATTAAATTTGGAGCGGAAGACGGGATTCGAACCCGCGACCCCAACCTTGGCAAGGTTGTATTCTACCACTGAACTACTTCCGCAAAAATGGCTGGGCTAGCTGGATTCGAACCAGCGCATGACGGAGTCAAAGTCCGTTGCCTTACCGCTTGGCTATAGCCCACCGAATTATTAATACATTATATGTTTGAATCATTCATTTTATTACCATTAATATTTAACTAAGACATTAGATATCTTATCATAGTTGAATTTATTTGTAAATATTTTAAATAAATGGGGCGACTGATGGGAATCGAACCCACGAATGCCGGAGCCACAATCCGGTGCGTTAACCACTTCGCCACAATCGCCATATTGTGTTTTTGGCAGGGGCAGTAGGAATCGAACCCACACTGGAGGTTTTGGAGACCTCAGTTCTACCTTTAAACTATGCCCCTATGTAAATGGTGGAGGGGGGCAGATTCGAACTGCCGAACCCGAAGGAGCGGATTTACAGTCCGCCGCGTTTAGCCACTTCGCTACCCCTCCGAAACTTACATGGTGCCGGCTAGAGGACTTGAACCCCCAACCTACTGATTACAAGTCAGTTGCTCTACCAATTGAGCTAAGCCGGCGTATTTAGTTGAAAATGGTGGCTCGGGACGGAATCGAACCGCCGACACGAGGATTTTCAGTCCTCTGCTCTACCGACTGAGCTACCGAGCCAGAATTAAATGGCGGTCCCGACCGGGGTCGAACCGGCGATCTCCTGCGTGACAGGCAGGCATGTTAACCACTACACCACGGGACCATTTGGTTGCGGGGACAGGATTTGAACCTGCGACCTTCGGGTTATGA
>NZ_JBWYHD010000009.1:0-178060 GCF_056711665.1 Bacillus sp. Medicinal_06
TCCATCTGAATACGTATTGAATGTTGTACCTTTTTTAACCACGAAAAATCCCCTCCAAGTAATAGTGTAACATCCATGTATGTACATGGTCTTTTTACACTGTCTACTTAAAGGGGATAATACCACTTACGCATCATCACGCAAGCCGGTCTTTTTTGTCTCATAAAAAATCCCCCACCATTATAAGTAGGGGATTCATAGAAGAAGATAAAGGAGTCTAAAATGGTCATAGACCTCTCTCGCTATCATTGGTTATTGGTAACAAGTAACAGTGTGATTGGTTATTGGATGATTGGTTTTACCATTTTCTTATATGATAGCAAGATTACATTGGAAAAAGAAGGGTAAGTCCAAACCCAACAAGAATGATACCACCGAGCACTTCACCGTATGTACCGAGCAAACTTTTGGCATGTCTTCCAATTAGTAAGCCACCCCATGCTAGTATCATGCTAACCAACCCAAATAATAAAATCGTTACAATCATTTGCGCTCCATAAATTCCTAAGCTAAGCCCCACTGAAAAACTATCGATACTCACACCAAACGCAAATACCAATAAACTTATTCCTACAGGAGCAGATCTTGTCTCTTCCCCTTCTAAAATTGCAGCGTACACAATATAAAAACCTAATCCAATTAACAAAATAGCCCCAGCAACAGTCGCAATATGACCAAACTTCTCTGATAAAAAACGACCTAGTATCATACCAAGAAACGGCATAACAATATGAAACAGCCCTATTGTCATACCGATATAAAGGATTTGTCGCATTCTGAGCGTTACCATACCCATGCCGAGGCTTACAGAAAATGCATCCATCCCTAAGGCAAATGCCATTATAATTAAAGGTACTAGCTGTTCAACCGTCATTTTGTCCCTCCTCGGACGTGCTACTTCACAATATGCTCATCCGAGGAAAAATAGAATCTATGCAAGTCGTCTATATAAAGTGAAACTTTCTCTCCACATGGGGCCAAAAAAGGCACTGACCGCTTCTATGCATGGCTAGATGCTCTCTTCCACCCTAAAAAATAGGTTTTAATTTTTTAATCCGCCTACTCTTCAATAATAATATGATGTCCTGCCGCTTTCGTTAAACGGTTCATAATCGCATTTCCAATTCCTTCATTCGGAAATGACTCACTAAAAATTACATCTACCTCACTTGCATCAAACGTACGCAATACATCATATAATTTCGTCGCAATGCTCGCTAAATCACTTCTCACACCACAAGATAGCACAACATCCGCTTTATACACATGTTGATACTCTTCTGTTGTTAATACACCCACCGTATAGCCTTCTTCTTTCTTCTTATCCACAAGTTGCTGAATAAACTCACGAGACCCTTCCACAATACTAAGTGGTGCCTTCGGTGCATAATGCGTATATTTCATTCCTGGTGCCTTCGGTTTTTCTTTTTCATCTTTTAGTGCAGGATCCAAAGAAACGGTTCCGATTACTTCTTCTAATTGTTCCTTTGTAATACCACCTGGACGTAAAATCGTTGGCACTTCACTTGTACAATCTACTACTGTTGATTCAACACCAACACCCGTTGCACCGCCATCAACAATACCAGCAATTCTTCCATTCAGATCTTCATATACGTGAGAAGCTAACGTTGGACTTGGACGCCCAGAACGATTGGCACTTGGTGCTGCAACTGGTACATTCGCTGCTTCAATAAGAGCAAGCGCTACCGGATGATCCGGCATTCTCACTCCAACCGTATCTAATCCTGCTGTAACCTTCTCTGAAATCCCGTCTTTTTTAGGCAAAATAATCGTTAATGGCCCCGGCCAAAAATGCTTCATTAATACTTCTGCAACTGGCGTAATCTCTCTAACAATTTCCCCTAATTGCGATTTTGCACCAATGTGGACAATAAGTGGATTATCACTCGGTCTGCCTTTTGCTTCAAAAATTTTCGCAATCGCTTCATCATTCATCGCATTTGCCCCTAGTCCATACACCGTTTCAGTAGGAAAGGCAATCGCTTCATTTTCTCTTAATAATCTTGCTGCTTCTTGTAATTGTGGATAATCTTTTTTTATTTCCACAACATTATCCACAACCCACATATTTGTATGCATTTTTTCACACGCCCTTTTCTTCCATGAAATACTTGTCTGTTATTAGTTTACTATGACATTTATCCAAAAGACAAACAAGGTTTATCCACAAAATGTGGATAAACCTGATCAATCAGTGGATAACTTTGTTAATAGCTGACAATTTAGTATTATTACATTCTGCTGTTTTATATTTTCACAAAAATGTTCTAGTTGCTGAATATCATCTGGAACTTGATCTTTTTCCACAGCTGTAAAGTGAAAAAACTGAAATATTGCCACAGATTGTGGATGATTTGTGAGTAAATATACTTGCCAGATACTTTTTTCTTTCATATACTGCAAAAACATTTCAAAAAAATATAAGAAGGTCCCGTTATCCACAGCAGTTGTGAACAAACAAGAACGAATGAGTGCATTCTCCCCTTTTTGTTCATAACCAATCACAGCCTGGATTTCTCCGTTATCTTCCAAAATCATAAATTGTTTATATAACTCATTTATTTTATCATCTTTCTTATTAGCTTGTCCGAAAAAAGAATGTAATCTTTCAACATCACCTTTTGTAGCAAAATAAGTCTTTTTCATAGCAAATCCCTCCTCATTTCTATATATGAGGAGGGATTTAAAAGTAGTACTTATTTAGAAAATAACGATGAGAATGCTTCTACAATAAATAATTTCACTTCTGGTTTTTCCTCTTGTTCCTCTATTTCTACTGTTTCAATCTTTTGCTTCTTTTCCACAGGTTGTTCTGTTTTCTCCACAATTTGTTTTTCCTCTTGTTTTACACTTTTTTCTTGTACAATTTTTTCGTTCGTTTCTTTCACAGTAGTCTCTACTTTTGAAGCGCCCTCTTTTTTCGGTGACTCTTGTTCTGATTTTTGTTTCGATACAAATTCTTTATCTTGTTTTTTCGATACCTCTTCTTTTTCTTCCTCTGTTTCTACTGGCAGTTCTTCCTCATCAATTGATTCCGCTTTTACAACATGCTCTTCCTTTTTGACAGCTGATCCGCTAGAGAAATCTAAGAAACACATTGGCGGAAATAGCACGCACCACCAATTTGCTCCTTCCCCTTTCCCAATTGAAATAAGCACTGCTTCATATTCCCCTGCGGGATAAATAAAATTCCCATAGACCTTTGTAGGAAATTTAATGTTTTTACCAAATGTAACTTGAAACGATTCTTTACTTCCTTCTCGTTTTAATGTTTTCGCAACCGTTTTTTCGATTTCCGGGATGTGACTTTGAATGACACGACGTGCATCTTCAAACGATTTCAAATCTGCTACCCAACCATCGATTTGCGCCTTTACTTCATCGCGCACTTTACGCTTTAACGCTTGATCTTTATCTGAATCACTATTTGCTAAAATACGTAATCGAACAGCTTCTTTCGGAATCACTGCAGGCCCCTTTGCATCAGCTTTCATATATCCAAACTGCACAAGTAGCTGTGCACCAATTAATAATAAAAGAAAATAGGCAATCGCTTGTTTTTTCATATCTTTGCACCGTCCCTTCTGGTAAACAGTGTAGACACACTTGCCTTTTTCTAAACTATTAAATTCTAAATCTATAGAAAAAATTTAAAGCTTTCTTTTCGAATGGGAGAGAGCATCTAGCCATGTACAAATGCGGTCAGGGACTTTTTCACTCCATCGGATCCAACAGGCCCTTACCTTTTGTCATTATTTGTTGGTTGGTCGATATCCTTTGTCGAATCGCTGATATATTTGAATTTGCGCCGATATATTGTGAGAAATGGTCGATATATTCGAATTTGCGCCGATAAAATTTTATTTACTATTTTCCCACTACCTAAACCGCAGCATTTCTCCCTGTATTTTTGTAACATATCCTTTCTCAATGACCTCAAAAAAAGGAGTAAGGTTCTCCCTTACTCCATCTCCGCAAAGACCATACGATCTTTTCCGTTAATATCAAAAACAACTTCTACACGAGCATATGGAAATGTTTGCTGCAATAATCCTTTCACATCTTCCCCTTGCCCTATACCTACTTCAAAAGCAACAATCGCTTTGCTTTGCAAGACGTTTGGCAATTCTTCCATAAAGCGGCGATAAAAATCAAGTCCATCTTCCCCGCCAACAAGGGCACGCTTTGGCTCATGCTCTTTTACAACCGGAGAAAGCCCCCTCCAGTCTTCTTCTGGAATATAAGGTGGATTTGAGACAACAACATCTAACTTTTGTCCCGTTTCATAAAATGGTGACAATAAATCGCCATGATAGAACGTTACATTCGCACCTAGTGCATTCGCATTTTCTTTCGCAACTTCAATCGATTCTTGCGCAATATCTACTGTATATACATGAAGATTTTGATTTTCTAAAGCAAGTGTAATTGAAATGGCTCCACTTCCTGTGCCAATATCAGCTACATGAAGTTCCTGCTTCCCAAACATACGCTGGATTCTATCTAGCACACCTACGATAAGTTCTTCTGTTTCTGGCCTTGGTATTAACACTTCTTCATTTACAAAAAAAGAACGACCATAAAACATTTCATATCCAATCATATATTGAACAGGAATCCCATCAACGTGTTTGTGGATAAATTCCGTAAAAAACTTCTCTTGTTCCTCAGATATGTCTTCACGCATGTTCATCATTAAACCTGTTCGGTTCGTCTTTAATACATGACAAAGGACGATTTCTCCCGCATTTTCATCTCGTCCATTTTCCTGTAAAAAAGAAGAAGCCCATTTCAGGGCTTCATAGACACGCATTACTCAGCTGCCTCCATCTTTTGCGCTTGATCTTCCATCACTAAGGCGTTGATGAAATCATCTAACTTACCTTGTAAGATTTGATCTAGCTTTTGAATCGTTAAACCGATTCGATGGTCTGTAACACGGTTTTGCGGGAAGTTATACGTACGAATACGCTCTGAACGGTCTCCCGTACCAACAGCTTGCTTACGGTTTTGATCATACTCAGCCTGAGCTTCTTGCCTAAACTTATCATAAACACGCGCACGTAATACTTTCATTGCTTTTTCTTTGTTCTTAATTTGCGACTTTTCATCCTGACAAGATACAACTACACCAGTCGGTAAATGCGTTAAACGTACCGCTGACATCGTTGTATTAACACTTTGTCCACCAGGACCACTAGAAGCAAATGTATCCACACGAACATCTTTTTCATGAATATCGATTTCCACTTCTTCTGCTTCTGGTAATACAGCTACAGTTGCTGTAGAAGTATGGATACGTCCCCCAGACTCTGTTTCCGGAACACGTTGCACACGGTGTGCACCATTTTCAAATTTCAATTTTGCGAAAGCACCTTTACCGTTAATCATAAAGATAATCTCTTTATATCCACCTAATTCTGTATAGCTTGCTTCGATAATTTCAGTTTTCCAACCTTGCACCTCAGCATAACGGCTATACATGCGGTATAAATCACCAGCAAATAAAGCAGCTTCATCGCCACCAGCTGCACCACGTACCTCCACGATAACGTTTTTATCATCGTTTGGGTCTTTTGGAACAAGTAAAATTTTCAGACGCTCTGATAATTCCTTCTCTTGTCCTTCTAGTTCAGAAACTTCTTCCTTTACCATTTCACGCATGTCAGCATCTAACTTATCTTCTAACATTGCCTTTGCATCTCGTAATTGCTCACGAACATCTTTATACTCACGGTAAACCTCTACCGTTTCTTGTATATCAGATTGTTCTTTTGAATATTCACGAAGCTTATTCGAATCACTAATAACCTCTGGATCACTTAACAATTCGTTTAACTTCTCATAACGATCTTCTACAGCTTGCAAACGATCTAACACATCATTCACCTCAACATCCTAGTATCTAATACAAATAGTATATGGCACTTAATCAAAAAAACGCAAATTATATTTAAAAGCGGAGCCGACTGTTTAGGCCCGGTGACTAAGGTTCTTCCCCACAGAAGGTGTTTTTTACCTTCTCGTGGGGAAGGTTCTTAGACGCAAGGGCCTAGGAGGCGCAGCTAGATATATTTAAAAGCGCAAGCGGCTCGCTCAGAATGGGAGGGGGATGGAGCTTCTGACGTTGAGGCGCTTTTTGCCTCGCAGGAAGAAGCGAAGCCACCGACCATTCTTGCCGCTGGAGCTAGATATCACTTAAAAGCGTATGCGGCTCGTTCAGCTCTGACCAGCTAAGGTTCTCTCACACAAAAGGTGCTCTTTGCCTTTTGTGCGGAAGGTTCTTAGATGCGAAGAGCTTGCCGCCGGAACTAGATATCATTTAAAAGCGGAGCCAACTCGCCCCCACTCTTCATCTATTTTCGAAAAAAACCCGCTCTATGTAGCGAGTTTTACTTATCGTTGTTTTGTAGGTACAGCATGACAATGACGACAACGTGGTTCATATGACTCTGAAGCTCCAACTAAAATAATTGGATCATCAAAAGAAGCTGGTTCATCATCAATTAAACGCTGTGTACGACTTGCTGGAGATCCGCATACAGAACAAACTGCTTGCAGCTTCGTTACATACTCGGCAATCGCCATCAGCTGAGGAACTTGTCCAAATGGTAGACCACGGAAATCTTGGTCTAAACCGGCTACAATGACACGATAGCCACGATTTGCCAATATTTGCACCACTTCCACAATGTCCCCATCAAAGAATTGCACCTCATCAATTGCAATAACGTCCATTTCCTCTGTTATATGATTAAATATATCTTTTGAAGCTGAAACAGGAACTGCTTTTACCTTTAATCCATTATGTGATACAACATCTTCTTCACTATAACGGTTATCAATACATGGTTTAAATACAATTGCATTTTGCTTTGCAAATTGTGTACGGCGTATGCGGCGGATGAGCTCTTCTGATTTTCCAGAAAACATACTCCCGCAAATCACTTCAATCCAACCGTTTTGATTTATTAAGTACATTGAGCTCTCCTTTCATCTACTTTTTTTATCCAAAGTAGGCAAAGGTTTAATATTTTCGCAAAAAAAACAGACAAGCGAATAGATACACTTGCCTGTTTTATGTTTTTATTACTTAAGACCGTATTTCTTGTTGAAGCGGTCAACACGTCCGTCTGCAGTAGCAAACTTCTGACGTCCAGTGTAGAATGGGTGAGAATCAGAACTGATCTCAACTTTTAGTAATGGATAAGTGTTTCCATCTTCCCACTCAACCGTTTCGCTAGATCCTTTAGTAGATCCGCTTAAGAATTTGAAGCCTGTGTTTGTGTCCATGAATACAACTTTCTTGTAATCCGGATGAATTCCTGCTTTCATTCTTTTCATCTCCTTCCGCCCTGAATCATTTTCGAAACAGAGTTTTTCATCTTTAGCTGCAATCACAACTATATTGATGAAACACATATGATGAAATTATAACAAGGCTAACTTCATTTTGCAACTACCTGTTTTTAGCATTGTTAAAATAAAAGTGGAAGCAGCTCGCTCAAAATGGGAGGGGGATGGAGCTTCTGACGTTGAGACGCTTTTTGCCTCGCAGGAAGACGCGAAGTCACCGACAATTCTTGCCGCTGGAACTGGATATCCTAAAAGCGCAGGTGGCTCGTTCAGCTCTGACCAGCTAAGGTTCTTTCGCACACAAGGCGCTCTTTGCCTTTTGGGCGGAAGGTTCTTAGATGCGAAGAGCTTGCCACTGGAGCTGGATATCTCTAAAAGCGCAGGTGGCTCGTTCAGCTCTGATCGGCTAAGGTTCTCTCCCAAAAAGGCATGAAAAAACTCGCTTAGCATAAAAATAAGCGAGTCTCACCGTTTCCCTTTACTTCGTTGTTACATATCTCTTGGAATCTGCAACAATGTTTTGTAAAAATTCTTCATTTGTTTTCGTTTGACGAAGTTTACGTAAGAAACTTTCAACAAAGTCCGGTGTATCACGCATTGTTTTACGAATACCCCATAGCTTGTCTAAATGTTCTTTTGGAATTAATAGATCTTCTTTACGCGTACCAGAACGGCGAATATCAATCGCTGGGAAGATACGACGCTCAGCTAACGAGCGATCTAAATGAAGCTCCATATTTCCTGTTCCTTTAAATTCTTCGTAAATGACATCGTCCATACGAGACCCTGTATCAACAAGTGCCGTCGCTAAAATTGTTAAGCTACCGCCCTCTTCGATATTACGAGCTGCCCCAAAGAATCGTTTTGGTCTATGGAATGCTGCTGGATCAATACCACCTGACAATGTACGTCCACTTGGTGGAATAACAAGGTTGTAAGCACGTGCTAAACGGGTAATACTATCCATTAAAATGATAACGTCTTTTTTATGTTCTACAAGACGCATCGCACGTTCTAATACAAGCTCAGCTACTTTAATATGATTTTCTGGTACTTCATCGAAAGTAGAACTTACAACATCACCTTTAACAGAACGTTCGATATCCGTTACTTCCTCTGGACGTTCGTCGATTAAAAGTACGATTAATTCTGCTTCTGGATGGTTCGTTGTGATACTATGAGCAATTTCTTTTAATAGTATCGTTTTACCAGCCTTTGGAGGCGCAACAATTAAACCACGTTGTCCAAATCCAACTGGTGCAATTAAATCCATGATGCGTGTTGACAGCTTCTTTGGCTCCGTCTCCAATTTCATTTGACGATTTGGATACAACGGTGTTAATGCGGGAAAATGCACACGTTCTTTTGCAGATTCTGGGTCATCCCCATTTACCGCTTCAACCTGTAGCAATCCAAAGTAGCGTTCGTTTTCTTTCGGCGGGCGTACTTTACCAGAAACCTTATCTCCATTACGCAAATCAAAACGACGAATTTGCGAAGCTGAAATATAAATATCTTCTGAGCTTGGAGAATAGTTGATTGGACGTAGGAAACCGAAACCTTCTGATTGAATAATTTCGAGTACACCTTCCATAAAGAAGAAACCTTCTTTTTCTGCACGAGCTTTTAATATAGCAAAAATTAACTCTTTCTTTGTTAATTTGCTGTAATACGAAATCTTAAATTCTTTCGCAAGCTCATATAACTCTTTTAATTTCATGTTTTCTAATGCTGCAATTGACAAATTCATTCAGACACCACACTTTAACATTATTCTCTTTTCACATGGGTAAAGGGAAAATATACGGAAGGCAAATACATAATAATGAAAGGCAATAAGTTCAAGTAGGGTAATATTCACTATTGTAACCCTTTTGTCTAGTTTTAATCAATACGTTGTAACACAAATACAAGAAGCGAAGACAAGAAAAGTTGTCTCCGCTTTTATATTGCTTCCGTTTTTCTCTGTTTATAGCATTTGGATAATGGCTAGATTAGAGCTGAACGAGCCATTTCCGCCTTTTATTTATCCAGCCCCAGCAGCTAGAATGGTTGGTGGCTTCACGTCTTCCTACGAGGCAAAATGCGCCTCTACGTCAGAAGCTCCATCCCCCTCCCATTCTAATCGAGCTGCTTCCGCTTTTATTTAATCCAGCTCCGGCGGCTAGCTCTTCATGTCTAAGAACCTCCCACACTAAAGGCAAAAAGCACCTTTTGTGTGAGAGAACCTTAGCCAGTCAGAGCTGAACGAGCCGCCTCCGCTTTTTTATTTAATAACCAAATTCGGTTTTTTGTTTAAGCTGTGACGTCCGTCAACGAAACGAACTGTTCCTGATTTTGCACGCATAACAAGGGATTCTGTTGTACCGACGCTTCCTTTAAATTGAACGCCACGTAGTAATTCTCCATCTGTTACACCTGTTGCTGCAAAGATTGCATCGTCACCTTTTACTAAGTCTTCCATACGAAGAATACGATTGGTATCTTCAATACCCATCTTTTTGCAACGCGCTAATTCTGCTTCATTTTGAGGAAGGAGCTTCCCGTGAATTTCTCCACCTAAACATTTTAATGCAACTGCTGCAAGAACGCCTTCAGGTGCGCCACCAGAACCGAATAAAATATCAACACCTGTACGATCAAATGCTGTATTAATCGCTCCAGCTACATCGCCATCATTAATTAATTTAATACGAGCACCAGCTTTACGAATTTCTTCAATAATTGCTTGGTGACGTGGACGGTTTAGAACTGTTGCCACAACATCTTCAATATCCTTATTTTTTGCTTTTGCAACAGCGCGTAAGTTATCAATAATAGGTGCGTCAATATCAACTGCACCAACCGCTTCTGGTCCAACCGCAATTTTATCCATGTACATGTCAGGAGCATGTAACAAATTACCATGATCCGCAATCGCAATAACAGCAAGTGCATTCCAGCCTCCAGCTGCTACGATATTTGTTCCCTCTAACGGATCAACTGCAACATCAACACGTGGGCCGTATCCTGTACCTAATTTTTCTCCGATGTATAGCATTGGCGCTTCATCCATTTCTCCTTCGCCAATTACAACTGTACCTTTCATCGGAATTGTATCGAACACATCGCGCATTGCTGATGTTGCTGCACCGTCTGCTTCATCCTTTTTACCGCGTCCCATCCAACGTGCTGATGATAATGCTGCAGCCTCTGTTACACGTACTAACTCCATAGATAAACTTCTTTCCACAATAATCCCTCTCCTTTAAGTCTTAATATTTATGCCGTATGTTGTGAACTGTTTCTTTCTATGAAAACTTCCGTCAGTAGCGATTCTTCGTCCCCCATTAACGGAAGCATCACCACTTTATTCGCATGTTTTACCAACTAGTAAAACATACAATATTATGCATTTTTCATTTCTTCAATCTCTTGCTGCGTCATTTGTTCTCGCCAAATATTTGCACCAAGACCTTTAAGCTTGTCTACTATATTCTCGTAGCCTCGATCAATATGTTCGAGCCCTGTTACTTCTGTAATTCCTTCAGCCATTAATCCCGCAATTACAAGAGCTGCACCCGCTCGTAAATCGCTCGCTTTTACCTTTGCTCCCTGAAGTGAGACAGGTCCTGTCACAATCGCAGAACGACCTTCTACCTTAATTTGTGCATTCATCCGGCGCAATTCATCAATATGTTTAAACCGAGCACCATAAATCGTATCCGTTACAACGCCTGTTCCATGAGCCTTCGTTAAAAGGGTTGTAAAAGGTTGCTGCAGGTCTGTCGGGAAACCTGGGTACACAAGCGTCTTTATATCAACTGTCTTTAACTTACGATTCCCATTTACTGTAATTTGATCATCATTCGTCTCAACTTGTACACCAGCTTCACGTAACTTTGCAGTGACTGACTCTAAATGTTGCGGGATTACATTATCAACTGTTACTTCTCCACCAGACGCTGCACCTAAAATCATGTACGTACCCGCTTCAATTCGGTCTGGAATAATAGAATGGTGACATCCATGAAGGGAATCCACCCCATCAATACGAATCACATCTGTACCAGCACCTTTAATTCGCGCTCCCATACTTGTTAATAATGTCGCTACATCAATAATTTCTGGTTCTTTCGCAGCATTTTCAATCACTGTTCTACCTTTTGCACGCACAGCTGCTAGCATAATATTAATTGTTGCTCCTACACTAACAACATCTAAATAAATACGAGCTCCTCGTAATTCATCTGCTCTTAAATAGATTGCACCTTGCTCATTTGTGACATGTGCACCTAACGCTTCAAAACCTTTGATATGCTGATCGATTGGTCTTGGTCCTAAGTGACATCCACCAGGAAGCCCAATTACAGCTTTTTTAAAACGACCAAGCATAGCGCCCATCAAGTAATAAGAAGCACGTAGTTTTTTTACTTTCCCATTTGGCAAGGGCATAGCAACCATTTTGGAAGGATCAACTGTCATCTCTTCCTCCTGACCATACGCTACACTCCCTCCAATTTCCTCTAGTAGGTCTCCTAACATCTTCACATCTGAAATATTAGGTACACCACCGATGGTCACTGGAGTATCAGCTAAAATGGTCGCTGGAATTAAAGCAACAGCACTATTCTTCGCACCGCTCACGCGAATTGATCCGTTTAAAGGTCGTCCACCTTCAATCAGCAACTTTTCCATGTTGAGCTCCCTTCTTGTGAATGTATTTACTTTCAGTTTCCCTTTTAATAAAAAACAGAAAGCCTTTCCTTAAGAATCTCATTCGTTCAGCAAACTATCAACCAACATATTGTATTCTCTCTTCTCTGGTCTAAACTTAACAAGCAGTAAGGCCCCACCTAAAAATAGCTATCTATACCTTAAGTGAGCAGATGAAGACTAACTGCTTGTCAAGATTTGTTCATCGATTACTCTAGATACGTTATTACATTTATTAATAGGACTATGCACATTATGTTCCATTTTTATATTGAAAAGGAGTAGAAAACTCCCTTCATACATAGGTAATACGAGGAAATGTAGAAATTTAATTAATCTTAAGATATGTTCACGCTTTCATTATACAACGAAAGGAAACCGTCTAAAAGAGTAGACGGTTTCCAAAACGGAATTTTATTCTTACGCTTTACCGTTAGAACCGAATTCACGAATTTTACCAATAACAGTTGCTTTGATAGCTTCGCGGCCAGGTCCGATAAATTTACGAGGATCGTAAACTTCTTGGTCTTTGTTTAATACTTCACGAACAGCTTTTGTAAACTCGATTTGGTTCTCAGTGTTTACGTTGATTTTTGAAGTACCTAAAGAAATAG
The DNA here is from genome assembly GCF_056711665.1 of Bacillus sp. Medicinal_06. NCBI lineage: Bacteria > Bacillati > Bacillota > Bacilli > Caryophanales > Bacillaceae > Bacillus > Bacillus sp. Medicinal_06. The sequence goes on from NZ_JBWYHD010000009.1 coordinate 12,690, forward strand.
CTTTTACGATATCAGCAGTTGGGATACCAGTACCACCGTGAAGTACTAAAGGTACACCAGTGAAGTCACGAACTTGTTCCATTTCTTTAAATCCTAAGTTAGGCTCACCTTTGTAAGGACCGTGTACAGAACCTAAAGCTGGAGCTAGGCAATCGATACCTGTTGCTTCAACAAGGTGTTTACACTCTTCAGGATCAGCGTAGATAACGCCTTCAGCGATTACATCGTCTTCTTGTCCGCCAACTGTACCAAGCTCAGCTTCTACAGATACGTTACGAGCGTGTGCGTATTCTACTACTTTTTTAGTAGTTTCTACGTTTTCTTCGAATGGGTGGTGAGAAGCGTCGATCATTACAGATGTGAAACCTGCATCGATTGCTTCTTTACATTTTTCGAAGCTTGAACCATGGTCAAGGTGAATCGCTACAGGAACAGTGATGTTCATTTCTTCGATTAAAGCTTTAACCATAGCTACAACTGTTTTGAAACCAGTCATATGACGAGCTGCACCCTCAGATACACCTAGAATTACAGGAGATTTTTCTTCTTCCGCAGCAGCTAAGATAGCTTGAGTCCACTCTAAGTTGTTCATGTTGAATTGACCAACTGCGTATTTTCCTTCTAGTGCTTTGTTTAGCATTTCTTTCATGGAAACTAAAGGCATGGTGAATCCTCCTAAAAAACGTTTTTTGTATCCGATAAGTTCTTATCGCTGGTAGTATGACCAGAATAAGGTAAAACATGTATATTTACATACCGGACTTTTTTCTACACTCAATAGGATAACAACTTGTACTCAAAAACTCAACTGTATTCACCTGCTCATCAGTCCATGTAAACGCTTTTTTCCATATTTTTTATAAAAAATTCATTTTTTAAGCCTCTACAGTAATTTCATTTCGTACTGCTTGACGAATTTCATCAATATCAAACGGCTTCGCAAAATGCATTAAAGCTCCTAAATCCTTTGCTTCTTGAATCATATCAAGCTCCCCATAAGCAGTCATTAAAATCACTTTAATATCTTCATTAATTTCTTTTACATGTTTTAAAATCTCTATACCATCCATACCTGGAATTTTCATATCTAAGATAACTAAATCTGGATTATCCTTTTTCACGATATCTAAAGCTTGAAATCCATTTGCTGCTTGGAACGTTTGATAACCTTCTTTTTGGAACACTTCATGCAACAACACACGAATGCCATATTGATCATCAACGATTAAAATTTTCCCTTCCATAATCCCCAACCTTTCTGTAGTAAATACAAGATTAAAAGCTTCTTATATCTATATCGATTTTACTTTCGCTACTCTTTACCAAATTCCTTCCTGTTCTTTCTTATTTTACCTCCTACCATTTTGTTGTGCCACCCCTATTACTTCGACTTTCTGAAAAAATAGGCTATAATGAAAGCCGCCCTAACATATTCGAAAGGAGCAATATGATGTTAAAAATTTTTTCCACTCAGCTAAGCGGCTATTTCACAAGAATTTCTCAAAAAGAAGAGATGAACATAGAAGATAGCGCCCGTCTACTTGCCCAAGCGTTAGTTGGTGATGGCATCGTTTATTTACACGGTACACAAGAAATGGAAGGCGTGGTTTCAGAAGCATTGCACGGTGCAGAGCCTCTAAAACAAGCAAAGCGCTTAATAGAAAATGGTAACCAAGCAGAGGTTACATCCGCAGACCGCGTACTTCTTATCAGTCGTTTTTCAACAGATGAAAATATCATTTCATTGGCGAAAGGGCTGCAAGAAGAAGGGCACTCCATTGTTGGTATTTCGGCTATCCAAAATGGCGAAGTCTCACTAGAGCAATTCACAGATGTACATATTGATACAAAATTGCTAAAAGGTTTAATCCCCGATGATGAAGGAAACCGTTATGGGTTCCCAAGTTTAATCTTATCTCTATTTGCTTATCATGGAATAAAATTTACAATCGATGAAATGATAGACGAATATGAGTAAAGGAAAAAGGCGTCCAAATTTGGACGCCTTTTGTATTACTTGCTTTCTTTATTCGTAATAGAAGCTTTTACGAAATCATGGAACAACGGTTGTGGACGGTTTGGACGAGATACAAGTTCTGGGTGGAACTGTGCTGCCACGAACCAAGGATGATTTTGTAATTCAATGATTTCTACTAAACGGCCGTCTGGGCTTGTACCAGAGAAGATAAATCCAGCGCCTTCCATGTCTTTACGGAATTCGTTGTTGAACTCATAACGATGACGATGACGCTCGTATACAACTGGTTCGTTATACGCATTGTAAGCATTTGTTTCTGGAGTAAGCTTACATGGGTATAGACCAAGACGAAGTGTACCACCTAAGTCTTCTACATCTTTTTGTTCTGGTAATAGATCGATAATTGGGTAAGGTGTGTCAGGATTAATTTCAGAAGAGTTAGCACCTTCTAATCCTAGTACGTTACGTGCAAATTCGATTGATGCAAGCTGCATACCTAAGCAAATTCCTAAGAATGGAACTTTATTTTCACGCGCGTATTGAATTGCAGCGATTTTTCCTTCTACACCGCGATCGCCGAAGCCACCTGGTACAAGGATACCGTCTGTGTCGCCAACTAATTCTTTTACATTTTCTGCTGTTACGTGCTCAGCGTTTACCCATTTTACTTCTACATCTGTATCGAATGAGTAACCTGCATGACGAAGTGCTTCTACAACAGAGATGTATGCATCTTGAAGCTCTACATATTTACCAACAAGAGCAATTTTTGTTTTCTTAGAAAGATTACGTACTTTTTCAACTAATGCAGTCCACTCTGTCATATCTGCAGCTGGGTTGTCTAGTTTTAAGTGATCGCAAACGATTTGGTCCATATTTTGCTCTTGAAGAGATAATGGAACTGCATATAATGTATCTGCATCGCGCGCTTCAATAACTGCTTTTGTATCAATGTCACAGAATAATGCAAGCTTGTCTTTCATATCTTGAGAAACAGGCATTTCTGTACGAACAACGATAATATTTGGCTGAATACCTAAGCTACGAAGTTCTTTCACGCTATGTTGCGTTGGTTTTGTTTTCATTTCACCCGCTGCTTTTAAGTACGGGATTAATGTACAATGAATGTACATTACGTTGTCACGGCCAATATCGCTCTTAATTTGGCGAATTGCTTCTAGGAATGGTAGAGACTCAATGTCACCAACAGTTCCTCCGATTTCTGTAATAACAACGTCCGCATTTGTTTCGCGGCCCGAACGATATACACGCTCTTTAATTTCATTTGTAATGTGAGGAATAACTTGAACTGTTCCTCCTAAATATTCACCACGACGCTCTTTTTGAAGAACAGAAGAGTAAATTTTACCTGTTGTTACGTTGCTGTATTTGTTTAAGTTGATGTCAATGAAACGCTCATAGTGACCAAGGTCTAAGTCTGTTTCTGCACCATCATCTGTTACGAATACCTCACCGTGTTGGTATGGGCTCATTGTCCCTGGGTCTACGTTAATGTATGGGTCAAACTTTTGAATTGTTACGTTTAAACCACGATTTTTTAAAAGTCTTCCAAGAGATGCTGCTGTAATCCCTTTTCCTAAAGAAGATACTACACCGCCTGTTACGAAAATATACTTAGTCATGAAAGTACTCCCTTCTACTTTGTTGTTATATAATCATCGTTGCAAAACGCAACGTATGTAGATAACACCATATCTATCTTATTGTTAGACTCTTTTTATTTTCTAAACAAAAAACAAAAAAGAAAATTGCTCCCCTCATCACAAAAAGTAATAAGTAGGGAGCAATTTTCTTTTATATTTACACTTTAAAAGTATTATCGTCCTGTTTTAAAGAGCCCAAAAATGATTCTACATGGACGATAATGAAAAGTCAAGAACTACAGTTCTTCCTCTTCTTCTGTTTCATCATACTCGAGTTCTTCTTCAGCGAATTCATCATCATCTTCATCATCTAAATCATCAAGATCTTCGTCTTCATCGAGAACCTCGTCTAAATCTTCTACATCATCATCGTTGTCTTCTTCAGTATCATCGTCAAAGTCTTCTTCGTCTTCTTCAATGTAGTCATCAAAGTCTTCATCCTCTTCAACTTTACGCTTTTTCTTAGCCTTTGGTTGAGGTAAGATTTCTTCATCAATTTGCTCGTATGGGTACCAGCTACGAAGCCCCCAACGGTTTTCTCCTAAATTGATGAAACGTCCATCGATATTTAAATCTGTATAAAATTGTGCGATCTTCGCAGCAACTTGCTCTTGAGATAGTCCCAGCACTTGAGCGATTTCTTGAACTAAATCCTGGAATGACGTTGCTTGTCTTTTATCCTCTAAAACACTATGTACAACTTCAATCATGGAAAATTCTTGTAGCTCTTCTGGTGAATATTGCTTAAAATCCACTTATGCGGCACTTCCTTTCTTAAAATATAATCCTATATATAACGGCCTGTTTAAAAAAATCCATACTATTCATTATAAACAAAACTCCAACAAATATGCTACAAAAAAAACGGGAAACTTTTATGAGGAATTGATAAAAGTGATTATAGACTATTATTTACGAGATTAACTTGTAGGGACTATATAAATCAAGGCTATGAATACAAATACGGACTTTCTCTCATTTTCTCCTTCTAGTTTCACTCGGCATGGGGACAAAAAAGGCACCGACCGCTTCTATACATGGCCGGATGCTCTCTTCCATCTAAAAAAGTTTCTATTAGTTTTTCAATTTGTATTCCTATATGTTAGATCTCCAGCATATAATTCGCGGCTATGAATGCAAAAACAGACTTCCTCTCATCTTCTCCTTCTGGTTTTACTCGGCATGGGCTCAAAAAGGCACCGACCGCTTCTATACATGGCCGGATGCTCTCTTCCATCTAAAAAAGTGCTTTTTGTATTTATATAGCTTTTTATTTCGAAATCATGTGCGCTCCATTCAATACATATCTAATCTGCATCTCTGTATATTCCTCTAATGTATAAAGCTTTTGCAATGCCCAGCGTCTAAATCCCCACATTTGTCCTTGGATGAAAATATTATGAGCCAGCAGTTGTATTTCCTTTTTCGTTAATGTAAATACACCATTTTTCGTGCACTGTTCTAAAATGTTTTCAAACATCCCCACCATTTGAAACTCTTTTTCTAGTACATACGGCAAAGACTCTTTCGGTAAAAAGCGCACTTCTTGATACATAATTAATACTTCCTCTTGCAACTCATCCATTACTTTAAAATAATTCGTAATAGCTATCCTTAAACTTTGGACGCTTCCTTTTTCTGTGTAGACGACTTCTTCTAATCGTTCTTTTACATGTTCATAAATACTATCACAAACTAAATACAACACGTCATCTTTCGTACGGATATATTCGTAAAGTGTCCCAATACTAAATCCAGCCGCTTTTGCAATTTCCCTAGTTGTTGTACGCGGAAATCCCTTTTGCTTAAAAAGCTGTACAGCTCCTTTAATCATTTGCTCACGTCTTAGTGCAACTAGTTTCTCATCTTTCACAGACGCATGCACATTATGCTTAACCATCCCCTTCACCTCTCTCTACTATTTGGAAGGAAAAAGCGTAGGAAAGTCCCTACGCTTTTTCTCTTATTTCGTTAACATGCGAGAAATTACAAGTCTTTGAATCTCTTGTGTTCCCTCATAAATTTGCGTAATCTTTGCATCACGCATGAATCGTTCTACCGGGTAATCTTTCGTATAACCGTAACCACCAAATACTTGCACCGCTTCCGTCGTTACTTTCATTGCTGTATCGCCAGCAAATACTTTCGACATCGCTGATTCTTTCCCATATGGAAGTCCTTCTGATTCTAACCAAGCAGCTTGATATGTTAATAGGCGTGCAGCCTCTACATTTGTTGCCATATCCGCTAATTTAAAACCAATTCCTTGCTGCGCGGCAATCGGCTTCCCAAACTGATGGCGTTCTCTCGCATACTCCACTGAAGCATCTAAAGCTCCTTGTGAAATACCAACAGCTTGCGCCGCAATGCCATTACGTCCACCATCTAATGTTTGCATGGCAATTTTGAATCCTTGTCCTTCTTCACCAAGTAAATTCTCAGCTGGGATGCGACAATCTTCAAACATGATTTCTGTTGTTGGAGAAGAGCGAATCCCAAGCTTGCTCTCTTTCTTACCAACTGAAAATCCTGGTGTATCACTTTCTACGATAAATGCACTTGTGCCGCGCTGCTTCGATTCTGGATCCGTCAATGCAAAGACAACATAAATATCCGCTATACCACCGTTTGTAATGAAAATTTTGGAACCATTTAAAATGTAATGATCTCCATCACGCTTTGCCGTCGTTTTCATTCCGCCCGCATCTGAACCAGATCCTGGCTCTGTTAAGCCGTATGCACCGATTTTCTTTCCTTCTGCCATCGGACGTAAAAACTTTTGTTTTTGCTCTTCTGTTCCAAATTTAAAAATAGGCCAGCCAGCAAGTGAAGTATGAGCAGATAACGTAACGCCCGTAGAAGCGCAAACACGGGATAATTCTTCTACAGCAATCACATACGCTAAGTAATCGCTTCCAATCCCACCGTATTCTTCAGGCCACGGGATTCCTGTTAAACCAAGGTCTGCCATTTGATCAAATAAAGCGCGGTCAAATCGTTCTTCTTCATCGCGCTCCGCAGCTGTTGGCGCCACTTCATTTCTCGCAAAATCTCGAACCATTTTTCTTATCATTTCATGTTCTTCTGATAATTTAAAATGCATGTTTCTTCCTCCCCGCTCTCGTCCTCTTATAGTGCCCGGCTAATAACAAGTCTTTGTATTTCACTCGTTCCTTCATAAATCTCACAAATTTTCGCATCACGGAAAAATCGCTCAACTGGATAATCTTTCGTATAACCATAACCACCAAATACTTGCACGGCTTCAATTGCAACATCCACCGCTGTTTTCGAAGCAAACAACTTGGCAATAGATGCCTCTTTTCCGCACGGAAGCCCTTGCGCTCTAAGTGATGCCGCTCTATATACAAGTAGCCTTGCCGCTTCTACACTCGTAGCCATATCCGCTAGTTTAAAACCAAGTCCTTGCTGCGCGGCAATTGGCTTCCCAAATTGCTGACGCTCCTTCGCATAATCCACTGCACATGCTAGCGCTGCCTCAGCAATTCCAAGTGCCTGCGCTCCAATACCAATACGGCCGACATCTAGATTTGCCATCGCAACTTTAAACCCTTGTCCTTCTTCACCAAGTAAATTCTCTGCCGGAACTTTCATATCTTCAAACGTTAATTGCACGGTACGAGAGCCAAGCAGTCCCATCTTATGTTCGTCTTTTCCTACGATTAAACCTGGCGTATCTTTCTCTACAATAAACGCGGAAATCCCGCTTTTCCCTGCATCTGGATTTGTAGAAGCAAATACGATATATGTATCCGCCTCACCGCCGTTTGTAATAAATACTTTTGATCCATTAATAACATAATGATCGCCTTGCTTTTTGGCTCTTGATTTTAAACTACCTGCATCTGAACCTGCATTCGGCTCCGTTAAAGCAAACGCTCCTAAATATTCACCCGTTGCTAGTTTGGAAACATATTTTTGCTTTTGTTCTTCTGTTCCAAAATATAGGATAGGATTTGTTCCAACCGATGTATGCACCGCCAAAATAACACCAATTGTCGCACTTACCTTTGATAATTCTTCGATAGCTAAAATGTAAGAAATGAAGTCCATTTCTGCACCGCCATATTTTGCTGGCGCTGGGATTCCCATCAGTCCAAGTTCACCCATCTTCGTCAAAATTTCTCTAGGAAACACCCCTTGTTCCATCTCTGGAACAAAGGGAGCAATTTCCTTCTGTGCGAAATCTCGAACCATTTTCCTCATCATCTGCTGCTCTTCTGTAAAATGAAAATTCATATGCCCCGCCTCCATTTGCTATATTTCTTCTTTCGAATTCCTGGTAAGACCACTACTTTATACAAAGAGGGAGACCTACCTACCCTTGCTTTCTACTCGTACACATAGAAGCCGCGGCCTGTTTTTCTTCCTAGCCAGCCAGCATTTACATATTTACGTAATAATGGACATGGGCGATACTTACTATCTCCTAATCCTTCGTGCAGAACTTCCATAATGTATAAACATGTATCTAAACCGATAAAATCTGCTAATGTTAATGGTCCCATTGGATGATTCATGCCGAGCTTCATCACTTCATCGATCGCTTCTTTCGTCGCTACGCCTTCATATAACGTATAAATCGCTTCATTGATCATCGGTAATAAAATACGGTTGGAAACAAATCCAGGGAAGTCATTTACTTCAACAGGTACTTTTCCAATTTTCTTTGTAATATCTTCAATTGTTTCGTATACCGCATCGTCTGTTGCAAGTCCGCGGATGATTTCTACAAGCTTCATAACCGGAACTGGATTCATAAAGTGCATCCCAATTACTTTCTCTGGACGCTTTGTTACCGCTGCAATTTCCGTAATTGGTAAAGAAGATGTATTCGTCGCTAAAATCGCATGTTCTGGTGCAATTTCATCTAAATTCGCGAAAATCTTCTTTTTAATATCCATTTTTTCAACAGCTGCTTCAATGACAAGATCCGCTTCCTTTACACAATCTAGTTCAAGCGTTGCTGTAAGGCGATTTAAAGTCGATTCTTTAACCTCTGCATCCATACGCCCTTTCTCTACTTGTCTAGCTAAATTTTTTGTAATAATAGCTAATCCTCGATCTAATTGCTCTTGTTTCAAGTCTTGCATATACACGTTATATCCTGCCATTGCACATACTTGTGCAATACCCGAACCCATTTGCCCCGCACCGATTACAACTATTTTTTGTACACTCATTTTTTTCTCCCCCTTTTTATTAGTGAACCTCAATCATAATCGCGTCGCCTTGACCACCGCCGCTGCAAATCGATGCGATTCCAATTCCGCCGCCGCGCTGCTTTAGTGCATGAATAAGCGTTACAATAATTCGTGCACCGCTTGCTCCAATTGGATGCCCCATCGCAACCGCGCCACCGTTTACGTTAATTTTCTCTGGATCAATTCCTGCAATATTAGCACTTGCAATCGCAACTGCCGAGAACGCTTCATTGATTTCGAATAAATCAATCTCATCCACCGTCTTACCTGTTTTCTTCAAAAGCTCATTAATCGCATAACCTGGCGTTCTTGGAAAATCTTTCGATTCCACCGCAATTGCTGTATGCGCTAAAATTGTTGCTAATGGCTTTCTTCCTTCTTGCTGCGCTCTGTCCTCGCTCATTAATACAAGCGCTGCCCCGCCATCGTTTAACCCTGGTGCATTCCCAGCTGTTACTGCCGCTGACGGATCGAATACAGGTTTTAATTTTGCTAACTTTTCAACCGTTGTATCTTCACGCGGCGCTTCATCTTTTGTCACAACAATCGGATCTCCTTTTCGCTGTGGTACTGAAACAGGAACGATTTCTTCTTCAAATCTTCCTTCCTTTTGCGCCGCAACTGCGCGTTGATGGCTACGGTACGCCCATTCATCTTGCGCTTCGCGAGAGATTCCGTCCTCCTTCGCAACTTCTCCGCCATACACGCCCATATGTATACCAGAAAATGCACATGTTAAGCCGTCTACTACATTTAAATCAGCAACTTGATTATGTCCCATCCGGTATCCCCAGCGTGCGCCTTGCAAAATATAAGGGCTATTGCTCATGGATTCCATTCCGCCTGCTACAATAAGTGTTTGATCTCCAGTACGAATAATTTGATCCGCTAACGTCACAGAGCGAAGGCCAGATGCACAAACTTTATTCACCGTTTCCGTACGCGTTTCCCAAGGAAGCCCAGCTTCTCTCGCTGCTTGACGAGAAGGAATTTGTCCCTGCCCTCCTTGAATTACCGCTCCAAATATAACTTCTTCAACATCATTTGCAGCAACGTCCGCTCTCTCAAGCGCAGCTTTAATCGCGATTCCTCCAAGTTCCGTTGCTTTTACATCCTTTAAAGATCCTCCAAACTTTCCAACCGGTGTTCTTGCAGCACTTAAAATAACTGTTCTTACCACTTTTATTTCCCCCATTTCTTTTTTTCGGCGCTGAGCGCCCGCTCGGTACTCTTACGCTGAGAAGAGGTGCAAATCTTGCACCTCTTTCTAAAGTTGTATGGATTCTTACGTATTACATAACTTCTTTCTTAGGCCCAATTACAGAGCGTTCTAAAATCTCTGTTATATCAAGCGTTTGAACTTTTTCCTCTACCTCTTTTGCTTTCGTACCATCACTAATCATCGTTAAACAATACGGACACCCCGTACCAATAATTGACGGTGACGTTGCAAGTGCTTGTTCTGTACGCGCAACGTTAATGCGTGAGCCTGTTGTTTCTTCCATCCACATAAGCCCGCCACCTGCGCCGCAGCACATGCCTGTTTCACGATTACGCTCCATCTCAACAACATTTACACCTGGAATTGCTTTTAAAATATTGCGTGGTGCTTCATATACTTCGTTATATCTTCCTAAATAACAGGAATCATGATACGTAATCGTTTCTTCAATACGGTGAACTGGCTCTAATCGCCCTTCTTTCACCCACTGTTCTAATAATTCTGTATGGTGATAGACTTCTGCTTGTAAGCCAAAGTCTGGATACTCATTTTTAAATGTGTTATAGGCATGCGGATCAATCGTAACGATTTTCTTCACACCTGCTTTTTCAAACTCCTCAATATTTTTAGTTGCCATCTCCTGGAACACGAATTCATTTCCGAGGCGGCGTGGTGTATCTCCAGAGTTCTTTTCTTTGTTACCAAGAATCGCAAATGATATGCCTGCTTTATTCATCAGCTTCGCAAATGATATCGCAATTTTCTGACTGCGGTTATCATACGATCCCATAGAGCCAACCCAGAATAAATATTCAAACTCTTCGCCAGCTTTTGTTTTCTCTTTCACAGTCGGAACTGTTACTTCATCATCGCCTTGGCGCCATGTTTCACGCTCTTTACGATTCAGCCCCCACGGATTTCCTTGGCGCTCAATATTTGTCATTGCACGCTGCGCTTCCGCATCCATCTTTCCTTCTGTTAAAACAAGATAACGGCGTAAATCAATAATTTTGTCGACATGCTCATTCATAACTGGACACTGATCTTCACAGTTACGGCATGTTGTACATGCCCAAATTTCTTCTTCTGTAATGACATCCCCAATTAAGCTTGGATCATAAGCAAGTGCCGCTGCTGATTCTTGTTGTCCTTGTCCAGCCGCCATCGCTAACTGATTTCCTTGTGTTTTGTTAAACGCAACTGCCGGAACCCACGGTACCTTTGAGGTTACCGCTGCCCCCTTATCTGTCAGATGGTCGCGAAGTTTTACAATTAAATCCATCGGCGACAATATTTTTCCTGTCCCTGTTGCCGGACACATATTTGTACAGCGCCCACACTCTACGCAAGCGTATAAATCAATGAGCTGATTCTGTCTAAAGTCTTCAATTTTTCCAACACCAAATGTTTCTTGTGTTTCATCTTCAAAATCAATTTTTTCAAGCTTTCCTGGATTAGAAAGACGGCTAAAAAATACATTGGCCGGTCCAGCAATTAAATGTGCATGTTTCGATTGTGGTACATAAACTAAAAACGTTAACAAAATAAGTAGATGCAACCACCAAGAGAAATAGAACACCGAAATGGCTACGGTTTCATTTATCCCCGAAAAAACATAAGCGATTCCAGAAGCAATTGGTTCGCTCCATGAAAGTTCCTCTCCGTGCCATATAAGGCCCATACCGTTACCAAGTAGTACAGAAAGCATCAAACCTCCAATAAAGATAAGAACAAGGCCCGATTTAAAATTACGTTTTAAACGAACAAGCTTTTCAACGTATCTTCTATGAAAAGCCCAAAAAACTGCGATTAAAATCATTAGTGTGACAATTTCCTGGAAGAATGTAAATGCAGGGTATAGTGGTCCAAGTGGAAGATGTGATCCTGGTGCAAGTCCTTTCCAAATGAAGTCTATTGCTCCAAATTGGACAAGAATAAATCCATAAAAAAACATAACGTGCATGATGCCGCTTTTTTTATCTTTCAGCAATTTTTTTTGGCCGAAAACGTTGACCTTCAGAAGATCCCATCGTTCTTTAAAGCGACGATCAAATTCTACTTTTTTTCCTAATTGTATGTAGGCCATCCTCGTTCGTATAAGATATACAAACAAATATCCCGCATAAACAATAACAGCAATGGAAGCCAGCCAATTCATAATCAGTAAGCTATTCATTTTTATGCTACCCCTCTCTTTGTAAGCCCTCTTTCTTTTAGAATCTTCGAAAATAAATAATTTTCTGAATTATATCCCCTATTCCCATTATATAATGAGTGAGCATTCAGTCAACAGTTTTTTGTTATACAACACAACATTTTTTCATAAAGCTATTTATTTAGGTGAAACTATAAGAATGAATTCTCAGGAGGTAATTTGATAATGGTCTTTTTATCTCTCTTACTAACAGGCTTAATCATATGGATTTCACTCGACCTTTTACTCGGAAGAAAACATCATTTAAAAAAAATAAAACCCCGCTCTTTTCCTTTACGATGCAGCGATTTTAAATTATATACATGGGGCACAAATTTATACAATGATTTACTTCTGGATATACAGGAGGCGAAGCATCATATACATATTTTATTTTTCATTGTCAAAAATGATGAAATTAGTCAAACCTTTTTACAGCTTCTCACTGAAAAAGCAAAACAGGGTATAGAAGTACGTCTCCTTCTCGATCGTATAGGAAGTCATCATTTATCAGATGAATCCATTCGCTCACTCAGGCAACATGGTGTATCTTTTTCATATTGTCATAAAATCAAGATCCCTTTTCTCTTTTTTTCTGCAAACCAAAGAAATCATAGAAAAATTACGATTATCGATGGGAAAGTTGGCTATATTGGGGGGTTCAACATCGGAGAGGAATATTTAGGTCATGATCCAGAACTTGGCCTTTGGCGTGATTATCATTTACGCCTGACTGGAGAAGGCGTACAAGATCTACAAAAACAGTTTTTGCACGATTGGCGCGATGATACAAATGAAGATTTGCTAGAAGAAGCATCATTTTTTCCTAAACAGCTACCAGGACCTATAGTGCACCGTTTTATCCCAACAGACGGGGCCTATTTACAGGAAACATTTGTATCACTTATTGAAAGTGCAAAAGAAGAATTATACATTGGGACGCCCTATTTCATTCCAGGAAAAATAGTGATGAATGCGTTATTACAAGCAAAAAAGCGAGGTGTTCGCGTTACAATTCTTGTTCCAAAAAAGGCAGATCATCCACTCGTTCGCGAAGCAAAATTACCATACTGCCGAAAATTGATACAAGCAGGTTGTAATATTTACGAATTTCAACAAGGGTTTTTTCATGCCAAAATTATTATGGTAGATAATCATACTTGTGATATTGGAACAGCTAATTTTGATATGAGAAGTTTATATATCAATCATGAAATAAATTGTCTCCTTTATGATCCAGCTTTTATACAAGAAATTAAGGTTCAAATTAGCAAAGATATTGAAGGCTCTTCATTGCTTACTTGGAAAGATGTTTCCTCTCTCTCTCTCGTCGATAAAGGAAAAGAATGGATTGGGACGTTACTAGCGTTCTTCTTATGAAATGAAACTTTTATAAGTAAATAATAAATAACGGGGGTAGAGCAGATGATTATGCGCTTTGGGTATGTCTCACATGCAGTGGCTTTGTGGGACTGTTCCCCTGCTAAAACAATGACATTTACAACGTGGAAAAAGCTTGGCAAACAGGAACGAGAAGAGAAACTATATAATGTTACAAAACAAAACCTTATGCATACATTACGTATCCTGCATTACAATATCGCACATGAAATTCCCTTATATCGATTATCTTCTTCTATCGTTCCACTGGCAACGCACCCTGAAGTCGATTTTGATTATATCCATATATTCGCACCATTTTGGCGTAAAATGGGGGAATTAATCCGAGAGCATAATTTACGAGTGAGCTTTCATCCAAATCAGTTCACATTATTTACAAGTGACAAACCTCACATTACAGAAAATGCCGTTCTAGATATGACATATCACTATAACGTATTAGACGCAATGGAATTAGCAGATTCTTCTTATATTAACATTCATGTAGGGGGTGCATATGGCAACAAAGAAAAGGCTATCCTACGCTTTCATGAGAATATAAAAAAGTTACCGCCACATATCAGGCAGCAAATGACTCTTGAAAATGATGATAAAACCTATACAGCTTCTGAAACATTAGCTGTTTGTAATCAAGAACAAATCCCTTTCGTATTCGATTACCATCATCATATGGCAAATCCATGCGGCGAACCATTGGAAAAGCTATTACCAGCTATTTTTGAAACGTGGAATCATACAAATACAATTCCTAAAGTTCATATTTCTTCGCCAAAGTCAGAAAAGGAATTCAGAGCTCACGCTGACTATATTGACGCTACATTTATAAGACCCTTTTTGCACATTGCTAAAGCAGTCAATAAAGATTTTGACATCATGATTGAGAGTAAACAAAAAGATCTAGCACTTTTTCAATTAGTGGATGAACTCGCTTCTATTAGAGGAATAAAACGAACAAGTGGTGCAACGTTACAATGGTAATTGTAACGTTTTTTCATGATTCCACTTTCTCTAATGCGATATTATTATAATATAGTATTTTTTGAAATGGAGTCATGCAATGAATGAACACAAAATATATATAAATTTCTTTATTTTTTATTGTTGTATATTTCTTCTATGGATTACAATAATCCCACAAAGCTGGCTTGGAAAAGAGATTGGAATCCTTTTCTTATTTTGCTTTGCTACACTCTTATCCTGTTATTGTTTATATAAGACAATTCGGAAGATTACTAAGGAAGAAAGACTATTTTGGATACTCATCTTATGTACTTGCCTATTCGGTTTTACAATGGAAATCACGCTTTACTTTCAAGTGCTTTCGATTTACAAACAAGCTATTTTTTCATATGAAGCACTACCGTTTTTCATCATACAATACATTTTATTATTCATTGCTTTCGCAGTAAAATTCACAAAAAATTATTCAATAAAGGCTCTATCTCAATTTTTATTTGATAGTATTTTTATCATTATTATGAATATATATTTCATATTTACTGTTATCCTTCCTATACCAAGCCTTAACGCGATTACAGTAGAAATGTGGATTTTAACAGGGTATTTTATCGCCCAATCATCGGTCGTATACGCAGTCATTAGTTTATATAGAAGAGAACAACACTCTTCTAGTAGGATCGCTTTAATTATTGGTTTTTCTTCTATACTTATTTATAGTTATATTTATAAATTTTACAGAGGAATAATAGCTTCTGCTGAATTAATCTATCTTGTTCATACAATTTCTATTTTGTCCATTGGACTGTCTGCATTGCTATATGTATTAAATAAACCTGTCACAAATCCAACAAAAATAAAGTATTATCGCTTTGACTACATTCGGTTTATTTTACCATTTTTTAGTATCGTTGCAGTTTCTATTTTTATAATAGTTGAATATTCACAAAAAAAACCTATTTTAATCGGTTTTGTAGTCTCTTTAGTCTTATTATTCTTAAGACAACTTTATATGTGGAAAGATAATCAAAACCTGATTCATACGTATGAAGAATTAACTATACAACTAGAGGATAAAGTAAAAGAAGGCATTCATGCTCTTTCTAGAAGTGAACAACGCTATAGGTCATTATTTGAAGATCATCCTGATGCTGTTTTTTCACTTGATTTAAACGGGAATTTTCAAAGTACAAATAAGGCATGTACCAACTTATTTAAAGCATATTATTGTGAAGATACTAGTTATACCCTTTTCCATTTCATTGATGTAAATGATTATAAACTGGTAGAAGCTGCCTTACAGCGTACAAAAGAGGGAAAACCACAAACCTTAGAAATACGTACAAAAAGAATGGCAGAAAATCGCTACTTTCACCTGCATATGACACTCATTCCTATTATAGTTGAAAAGTTTGTAATAGGAATGTTTGGCATCGCTCGTGATATTACCGAGTTAAATGAAAAACAAAAACAAATTGAACACTTAGCCTTTCATGATGCGCTTACAGGAGTACCTAATCGCCGCAAATTTGAACTAGACTTACAGACTACTTTAAATAAACTAAGTATAAATCAAACATCGCTAGCCGTATTATTTGTAGATTTAGACCGATTCAAAAAAATTAATGATCGACTTGGACATGATGTAGGAGATTTATTACTCATTGAAGTCTCCAAAAGATTCCAAAATTGCTTGTGCACTCGAGATATCGTTGCACGTCAAGGTGGAGACGAATTTACGCTCATGTTGCCGGATGTCTATTCACAAAAAAGTGCAGGCTTTATCGCTGAGCGGTTATTAACCGCATTAAACAAACCGTTTTTTATCAAAAATGAAGAATTATCTATTACACCAAGTATCGGAATCGCCATGTTTCCTGATCACGGCACAAATGTAACAGAACTCATGAAACATGCAGATATTGCTATGTACCGTGCAAAAGCAACCGGAAAAAATAAATTTGTTTTCTTCTCAGAAGAAATGAGCATTGTTGAAAATGAAACGCAATTTTTAGAAGGAGAACTTTCAAAAGCATTGCAGCAAAATGAATTCTTCTTACAATACCAACCACAAGTCAATACAAGAACAGAAGAAATTATCGGCTTCGAAGCATTGATTCGTTGGAAACATCCAAAGCTTGGGATTGTGTCACCTGCACAGTTCATCCCTATTGCAGAAGAAACGAGATTTATTATTAAACTCGGAGAATGGATTCTACGAACTGCTTGCCAGGAAGCCAAAAAATGGCATGATGAAGGATTTACCCAATTAAAAGTTGGTGTAAATTTATCAGTCGTACAATTTAATGATGGGGAATTAATTTCAACGATCTCAAGAGTATTAAAAGAAACGAGTTTAGCTCCGCAAGCATTAGATCTCGAAATTACTGAAAGTATTGCTCTTAACAAAAAACAATCAGTAATTGAAAAGCTAGAGCAACTGCAAGAAATTGGCGTTCAAATTTCAATTGATGACTTTGGAACAGGTTATAGCTCATTATCCTATTTAACAAAATATCCAATTCACACACTCAAAATCGCAAGAGAGTTCATAAGTCAAATTCATAATAATCCGTTAGAGGAGGCCATTACGTCTTCTATTATTACACTAGCAAAAGATTTGCAGCTTAACGTTATTGCTGAAGGCGTTGAAACACATGAACAATGGTCATTTTTACACCACCAAAATTGCGACCATATTCAAGGCTTTTTAATTAGTAAACCAGTTTCTTCTCATAAAGTATTGAATTTATTACAGAAACAACTACAAATTCATTCTTCTTAACATCTAAAAAAGAACCCTCGCCAGGGTTCTTTTTTTATCTTAGTATTCAAATGGTAAATCAGAAGCCAACTGTACTTCTTGATTGTTATGAATGACTCCATAACTTTCATCTAATAATTTATCTCCAAGAGAAATACCCCATATCATCGCTAACGTCAACATACTACCGATAAGTAGCTTTTTCATATTCCATCACCCACATGTTTTTCTTTCAATATATCATGAAAATTTATCCATCCTATATGCAATTATGCATATCCATTAATGTCCAAACCTTAATTCTATCTACTCTTATAAAAAACTCGTTTTTATCCCATTAATAAGCTCCTTACCAAGAAAAGCATCACTTTAATTTTTTTAAAAGTGTATCTTTATACTCATGCAGTTCTAATAAATCAAAGAAGAACAACGCTTTTTCATAAGCTTCTTGAATGTCTTCTTTTGCATTTCCTAGCTTTTCAAGACATTCACCTTTTTGATATTGTAATTGTCCAATTAATGACATGCTATTAATACGACAAGAGATTTCAATTGCCTTTATAACCTGATAAAGCGCCTCTTCATATCGATTATCTAAATACAGTGCTTTTGCATGATTATATCTAACCTTTACAGCAAATTCTTCATTGCTATGGAGAGATTCCAATTGTTTTAAAATATCTTCAAACAACTCAATACTTTTTTTGAAACATCCATTTTCTGCATAAATGTTTGCTATAGCATTTTCTATATATAAATTTTGAAATACATCAATTCCTGCTAATTCTTGGTTGAGTAATTTTTTTAGTTCTAAAATACAATATTCATAACTTATCTTTTTTAACATATACGCTGCCAAATAATACTGCCACTGAAGAAATTGTTGAAATTCTGGATGATACTCATCTTTTTTGAGTTCCTCCCAGACTTTATTATAAATTTCTTTATATTTCTTTTGCTTACAGAGTAATAGAATATAATCTTTAAACTGTTTCTTTCTTTCAATATCAGAATAAATGAGTACCTCATAAAAATGAATGATGGGAACTCTTAGCTTTGCTGCAATTCCTTGGAGTATATCCATACTTGGATATACTGAGCCTGATTCAATTCTGCTCACTTCTGATTGATGACATATATTATCAGATAACTGTTTTTGTGTTAAACCTCTTAACATTCTAATTTTCTTTATTTCTGCTCCCAGCTTTTCTGCGTGCATAATTGTTCACCATCCCATTACAGAAATCTAACTTCCGAAGTTGTCATACCACTACAATACTGGTTTTCGACAATTTTTGACATGAAATATTGCATAACATGTATAAATTTAGCAAACTTTTCTTATAAATCATCTTAGACAGATACAATACTCGTAGTGTTAGAAATGAATGATAGAAAAGTTGCTAGTGTATTCCTTACTTTTGGTCTACTCTAGCCTTTATCAATGGAAGCAATTCTCGTGCCCCAGAAATTGATAAAAGTGAAGCAAACGTTGAAGTTGCTCAACCTAGTTTCAATAATTCGTACATAAACTGAACTACAAAACATCACAGTAGGAAATATTGCTAAAAATACTTAAAGGGTGAAGTACAAGAGGTTAACGCGTAACAAAAACAAGTTACCACTGAAAAAATGTTGGCTTTCAACCTACAAATAAAAAGGCAAAAGAAAATCAAGCCGAAGTACGTCTTTTCCAAACATATAAAAGTGACAAAATATATGGTCAAGACATCGTTGTTAAAGTAGATAAGCATGAGGCAATTAAGACTGTTAGTGGTAAAGTTGCCCAAAACCTAGAACAGCAACCTCCTCTTACTATAACAAATATTTTGTCGAAAAATGAAGTAAAATCTAAATTCTATAACTCCTTACAAATTGTAAGAGATGCAAAAAAAGATGTTTACCACTATAACTGGTAAACATCTTTTTATATCCAACCCTTTTCTTCAGCAATCGTAATCGCTTCAATTCTATTTTTAGCATTTAGCTTTGTTAATACTTCTGAAATATAATTTCGCACTGTGCCAGGTGAAAGATAGAGTACTTTTGCAATTTCATTTGCTGTTTTTCCCTCTTTCGCTAACAGTAGTACTTCTTTCTCTCGATCTGATAATGGATTTTGTTCCTGCCATAACCCAAACATTAATTCAGGAGAAATCTCTCGTTTTCCCTGCATCACGTTGCGAATCGCTGCCGCTAAATCTTCACTCGGGCTATCTTTTAGTAAATACCCATGAACTCCTGCTTTCATCGCCCTTTCAAAATAACCTGGACGTGCAAATGTTGTTAACATCATTACCTTGCATGGTGATTTTTTCTTCTGTAGCATCTCTGCAACATCTAATCCGCTTTGAATCGGCATTTCAATATCCATAATACCGACATCTGGCTGCAACTTTTCAATTAATTTTAAAGCTTCTTCTCCATTTTCCGCTTGCCCAACCACTTCAATATCATCTTCTAAATCAAGAAGCGCTCCTAATGCCCCACGAAGCATTCGTTGATCCTCTGCAATAATAATTCGAATCATGCCCTCACCTCATCTTTTCCCGTTCTAATTACAATTGGAACCTTCACGATTAACATCGTCCCCGGATGCAGTTCCTCTAGTTCAAGTTCTCCATCAATCAGTGCGAGCCGTTCTTTCATACCTAATATGCCATTCCCATCATGACTTTGCTTTTGTAATCCCACTCCATTATCCTTAACCTGCAAAATAAGTTCTCCCTGTGTTTCAAATAAAGAAACTGTACATATCGCTGCCTTACTATGCTTGACGACATTTGTTACCGCTTCTCGCAAACACATCCCTAAAATATTTTGCTCAAGTGGTGATAATGCACTTGAACTCGCTGTTTGCTCTACCTCTAGTGAAATATTAGCAGCTTGCAGGATAACTTTTATTTGTTCCAACTCTTCTTCCACAGTAATCATCCGCATATCGGAAATCAATTCACGCAATTGTTTTAAAGCTGTACGAGATGTCTGCGTAATTTCCTTCGCTTCTAAGCTTGCACGCTCTGGATTTTTCACAATCAACTTCTCAACAAGTTGGCTTTTTAGAGTAATCAGAGATAATGTATGCCCTAACGTATCGTGGAGGTCCCTTGCGATTCGCTGTCGTTCTTCACGTTTTACTAAATCTTTAATTTGTTCGTTTGCTTGATGTAGCTGGTTCTTTAACATCTTTTTTTGATTGAAATTACGCATACCAAACGGTGTAAGAATCATTAAGATAAACATTGGAACAATATTAACTAAACTTGTAGTTGTTAATTGTTCAAGATATACAAATATAAAGCCTACAAGCATTACAATTAAAAGAACAAATAATACTCGAAATACCTTTTTACTTGGTGCAAATCCCATTGCACTTGCTGTAAAAAATCCAAAAAAGATCATAAAAGGATTATAAAGTAAGGCAAATAAGAATATAAGCACCATTTGAATACATGCCCATAAAATAAATGTCTTCTTCGCAAAATAAAGTTGACGGTATGTGATAACAAAAATGATCAGCATACCAATACCCATTAAAAGCTTCCATCCTGATACTTGCGTTAAATTGTAAATTGGAAATAGTAAATACACAAACCACATATATGGGAAGAACCCCATATGTTTTGGAAAAAATTCAAACTGCTTATTTTCTGTCATTTATACCGCTTCCTGTCTCTTTCTTATATATATTGATATTACAACAAATATAAGGAAATAACCTCCTAACATCGCGATATTTTCCCATCCTATCGATTTCCCATCGACAATATCCCATGCTCCGCTTCCAAAGTGATATGTTGGTGTCCATTCTCCAATTGTTCTTAATACTTTCGGGAAAACTTCAATTGGCATCCATAAACCGCCTAACACTGCTAAACTCATATTTAAAATGTTAGCAAGCCCCGCAGCTGCATCTGCTTTCTTAATGGAACCAATAACCGTTCCTAATGCTAAAAATGGTGTAACACCTAATAACAACCATAATCCAGCACCAATCCATTGCCCAATTGTTAACGATACGTCATTAATTAATATCCCTGCAATAAAGATCACAAGTATTGAAAAAGCATTTACCACTGTTTGAGAAATAATTTTAGCCGTTAAATATGCTCCCTCTGGAAGTGGCGTAATTTTTAAAAGATGTGTCCATCCTTGCCCTTTTTCTTGTGAAATTCTCACACCAAAACTAAAAAGCGCTGTTCCTACAATACTGAAAGTTGCCATTGAAATTAAATAATGCGCTTGCCATGCCGCACCATTTTGCGGCACTTGAATCACGTTTGTAAAAATGTAATAAAACAAAACTGGCATTAATAATGAAAAAAAGATAAATAATTTATTGCGAAATGTACGTAAGATTTCTATTTTGCATTGCATCCATAATGCTTTCATGCAATTCCCTCCTTCTGATTTGCAACAAACTGTTCAAATGCTTCATCAAGACTGCCACGTTCAACTGAAACATCTGTAACAGGTAAACTCTTTTGATAAATTGCTTGTAACGTAGCATCCGTATCGCCTGTTGTTAGGATAAAGCGCCCTTCATGTGATTTCACTCCTGTTACATGCGGTAATTCCTTCAGCAATCCTGTCGGAATATTTTCTTTTGAATAAAATGAAATCGTTTTTTGAGAAATCGTCGCTTTCATTTCCTCTGGTGTACCATCTGCAATGACTTTTCCATTAGCAAATAATAAAATACGATTTGCTAATGCATCCGCTTCTTCTAAATAATGCGTTGTTAAAATGATTGTTTTCCCTTCACTTGCTAGCTTTCGAATCGTTTCCCAGAAATTCTTTCTAGACGTAATATCCATTCCTACAGTCGGTTCATCTAAAAATAATAAATCCGGATTTCCAGCAAGTGCGAGTGCAAAATTCAACCGTCTTTTCTGACCACCAGATAGTTTTTCACATCGTTGCTTTATTTCTGACTCTAAGTTTGATAACTGAAGCAATGTTTCTTTTGCAACTGGATTCATATAATAGCTACGAAACAAATCAATAGCTTCGCCAACTGATATACTATCAATTACACTTACCTCTTGCAGCATTGCGCCAAGGCGATTACGAACGTCTCGATGCTTCGGGCTCTTTCCAAATACAGAAATACCTCCTTCTGATGGATCCTTTAATCCAAGCATCATTGATATCGTCGTTGTTTTCCCTGCACCATTTGGCCCAAGCAGTGCAACAATTTGCCCCTTCTCCACATGAAATGAAACGTTATTTACAGCTTTTTTATGTTTAAATGTTTTTGAAACACTGTTTACTTCAATAATCTTTTCCATCTCTCCACCTCCGCTGTTCCTTATATTTATATTGTATAAATTGGAAGAGATGGAAAACAGTAAGTTACGTCATGACATGCATATGACAATTGTCATAAAATCCTTATGAAATGAATCACACTACTCTGTTCTATACCTCTTCAAACCCTTTATAGAACGAGGTTAATAGTACGCAAGTAGCAGGACAAAAACAAACATGATACAATCGTGTAAGATATACATTCGAGGAAGGACAGTGGTTTTTTTTATGATCATTCGTAATGAACAAGATTTAGAAGGTTTACGAAAAATCGGCCGTGTTGTTGCGCTTGCACGTGAAGAAATGAAAAAACAAGCAAAACCAGGCATGACAACGAAAGAACTTGATTTGATCGGCAAAAAAGTATTAGACGAGCACGGTGCTATTTCTGCACCTGAAAAAGAATATGATTTCCCAGGCTTCACTTGTATTAGTGTAAATGAAGAAGTTGCTCACGGTATTCCAAAAGATCAAGTATTAAAAGAAGGCGACTTAGTAAATGTGGATGTATCTGCAGCACTTGATGGCTATTATGCAGATACAGGTATTTCTTTTGTTCTTGGTCAAGATGAAGAAAAAGAAAAACTTTGCCAAGCAGCAGTAGACGCATTTTGGGCAGCAATGAAAAAAGTAAAAGCTGGTTCAAAACAAAACCAAATCGGCCGTGCAGTTTCTAACTTCGCACATAAAAATGGCTATTCCGTTATTCAAAACTTAACAGGACATGGCATTGGACTTAGCTTACACGAAGCACCAAATCACATTTTAAGCTACTACGATCCAATGGATAATGCGCTTCTGAAAGACGGTCTTGTGATCGCTGTAGAACCTTTCATTTCTATGAAGGCCGACCACATTATCGAACGCGGCGATGATGGCTGGACATTTGTAACACCAGATAAAAGCCTTGTTGCACAATGTGAACATACAGTTGTCGTAACACGTGGTGAACCAATTATTTTAACTGAGCTATAAAAAGAAAAGGAATGCAAATGGCATTCCTTTTTCCATACAAAAAAGAAGAGAAATCAGCATTGATTTCTCCTCTTCGCATATGGATGCCTTACATATTTACTGATAGTAATCATGAAATGTGGGAACATGATTACCATAGTTAAAAGGTTCAAGCATGAAAAACAGAAATCCCACCCTGAATTTCTGTTTCTCTACATAATCTAAAGTTTGGGTACACTAGACATGCATTTTAGGGGCTTTCAAACAAGAAAGCGAACCTTCCTTTCAAATAATAGCATATACACCCCCTCTAGAAATATGTAAATATGCATATACAAATTATCCTTACTTTTATTTCTCAACTCAAATTGATTGAAAATACAAAAAATAACAGGTAGAATATAGTCGTTATCCGTCTTCTTTTGTCAGTCAGATAGAATAGAAGAATGGGAGAGGAATATATGAAGAAAACATGGAAACAAAAAATAGTAAGCTCTTTGCTTGCTGCAACACTCGCTGTCAGCTTAGCTCCAATCGGACAAGCAAAAGCTGATTCCCCGCAAACAACGATTGAGACTCCATCTATTACAAAACAAGTTGATGCAAATCGCGCAATCGAACATGTCCGCTTTTTATCAGAAACCATCGGCCCACGTCCTGGTGGAACACAATCAGAAAAATGGGCTTCCCGCTATGTCGGAATGAAATTAAAGTCAATGGGATATGAAGTAGAATATCAGCCATTTGCTGTACCCGATCAATATGTAGGGTTCATTGAATCACCATTGTCCAAATCGCGAAATTGGCAAGTCGGCGCTGCTCCAAATTCCCTTATTTCAGCTGAAGCTGTTACGGCTCCTCTCATTTTTGTGCCAAATGGGACAAAGTTAGACGAAATTCCAAATGAAGTCAATGGAAAAATCGTTTTATTTGAAAGAGGCGCAACAGTAGCAGATTACAACAAACAAGTAGAAAATGCAGTAGCAAAAGGCGCAAAGGGCGTTCTTTTATATAGTTTAATTGGTAGTCGCGGTAATTATGGACAAACATTCAATCCAAGATTAACGAAAAAACAGTCAATCCCTGTATTTGGCCTTGCTTATGCACAAGGAAATGCCTTCAAGGAAGAATTAGCAAAAAAGGGGAACACAATCCTTTCTTTAAAAGCAAGACATGAATCAAACTTACAATCACTAAACGTTATCGCGAAAAAGAAACCAAAAAACAGCACTGGAAATGAAAAAGCTGTTATCGTAAGTTCACACTATGACAGCGTTGCTGGAGCACCGGGAGCAAATGATAACGCCTCTGGAACAGGGCTAGTATTAGAATTAGCTCGCGCATTTCAAAATGTAGAAACTGACAAAGAAATTCGCTTTATTGCTTTTGGATCAGAAGAAATGGGACTGATTGGTTCTGAGTACTATGTTGATAACTTATCACAAAAAGAACGCGATCGTATTTTAGGCGTGTTCAATGCTGATATGGTTGCGACAAACTATGATAAAGCAAAAAACTTATATGCAATGACACCAGATGGTTCTACGAATCTTGTAACGGATGCTACACTAAATGCGGCTAAACAATTAAATAATGATCTTGTTCTTCAAGGTAAATTCGGCTCTAGTGACCATGTTCCATTTGCATATGCAGGCATTCCTGCAGCTCTGTTCATTTGGATGGGAGTAGATAGCTGGAATCCACTTATCTATCATATTGAAAAGGTATACCATACACCACAAGATAACATTCGAGAAAACATTTCACCAGAACGTATGAAAATGGCATTAGATGTTATTGGTACTGGTGTTTCTGATGTTCTTCAAAAGCCAGCTGTACAAAGTGAACAAAAAGCTGCTTAATTATAGCTAAAGGCCCCCATCTTTTGAAATGGGGGGCTTTTTTCATGATTCCAGATTAATAAAAAAGTGGTTTTCCCTGTTAGGGAAAACCACCGGGACTAAACAGTCGGCTCCGCTTTTCTCTATTACATTTTCTCCGGCGCAGATACACCTACTAATGCTAATGCATTTTGCAGTGTGATGCGTACTGCACGCATTAAGTCGTAACGAGCTTTACTTAACTCTAAGTTATCTTGGTTTAATACTTTTTCTGCATTGTAGAAGCTGTGAAGTGCTGCTGCTAATTCAAATGCATAGCTTGTAATGCGGTGTGGCAAACGTTTTTGTGCTGCGTCTGCAACTACTGCTGGGAATTCACCAAGTTTTTTTAGTAAGTCTACTTCTTTTTCAGATGCAACCAGTTTGTAGTTTACATCCCCACCTGCAGTTAAACCAAGTTCTTCTCCTTGACGAAGAATACTGCATACACGTGCATGAGCATATTGTGCATAGTATACAGGGTTTTCGTTAGATTTTGATACCGCTAAGTCCATATCAAAGTCTAAGTGAGAGTCACCGCTACGCATTGCAAAGAAGTAACGCATTGCGTCCACGCCTACTTCTTCCATTAATTCACGAAGTGTAACAGCTTTACCTGTACGCTTACTCATTTTTACTTTTTCACCATTTTGGTATAGTTGTACCATTTGGATAATTTCTACTTCTAACGTATCTTTGTCGTAACCAAGCGCTTGGATTGCTGCTTTCATACGAGGAATGTAACCGTGGTGGTCAGCACCCCAAATGTTGATTAATTTATCAAATCCACGCTCTAATTTATCACGGTGATACGCGATATCTGGCGTTAAGTACGTGTAAGAACCATCGTTTTTAATTAATACACGGTTTTTATCATCACCGTAAGTCATAGAACGGAACCAAGTTGCGCCTTCTTCTTCAAAGATTTCATCGCGCTCTTTTAATACTGCAAGAGCTTGATCAATCTTTCCGTTTTTGTATAGTGATGTTTCAGAGAACCAAACATCAAATTTAACACGGAAGCTTTCTAAGTCTTTTTGAAGTTTTGCTAACTCATATTTTAAACCGTACTCACGGTAGAACTCGTAGCTTTCTTTTTCATCAGCTTTTGCATAACGATCGCCAAACTCTTCTGCTAAGCGTTGTCCGATTCCAATGATGTCCGCACCATGGTAGCCATCTTCTGGCATTTCTTTTTCTAACCCTAATGCTTGCATGTAACGAGCTTCAACAGAAAGCGCTAAGTTATGAATCTGGTTACCAGCGTCATTAATGTAGTATTCACGAGATACATCATATCCTGCTTTTGCTAATACGTTACATAATGTGTCTCCTACTGCTGCACCGCGTGCATGTCCTAAGTGAAGGTCGCCTGTTGGGTTTGCAGACACGAACTCAACTTGTACTTTTTCACCTTTACCAGTGTTTGTTTCACCGTAAGCCTCGCCAGCTTTAACAA
The DNA here is from genome assembly GCF_056711665.1 of Bacillus sp. Medicinal_06. Taxonomy (NCBI): domain Bacteria; kingdom Bacillati; phylum Bacillota; class Bacilli; order Caryophanales; family Bacillaceae; genus Bacillus; species Bacillus sp. Medicinal_06. The sequence goes on from NZ_JBWYHD010000009.1 coordinate 39,698, forward strand.
TTGCCGGAATTAGGTCTGTTAAATAGCTGTTATCCATATAGAAGTTAATAAAACCAGGACCAGCAATTTCAATCTTTTCAATAGAAGCTTTTGCCTTATCAAAGTTTGCAATTAATTCTTCTGCAATCATACGAGGTGCTTTTTTCGCAACGCGCGCAAGCTGCATCGCCATGTTCGTAGAGAAGTCACCATGTGTTTTATCCTTTGGAGATTCTAATACAACATTTGGAATTTGTTCTTCTGTTGCTAATTCAGCTTTTAATACCGCAGCTTTAATTTCATCTTTAATCAATTCTTTTACTTGTTCTAAAGAGTTCATTATTTTGCCTCCTTCAAATTAATCGTAATTGTATATCGACCAGCTTCTTGTTCACTTAGAAGCAGTGCGTACGTTAAAAAGAGTTGTCCTTTTTTCTTCTCGCCCGACCATTTAAAAAGAACATTATCGGTTTTCGTTTGCAATGCAAACGTACCAAGCTCACTCGTATACGTACCAGTTGTCCATTCACCTTTCACATGCGTCTGACGCATAGAAACAGCACCTGAACGCATAATGAGAACTTGTTCACCTTGAATTTTGATAATTGTCTTCACTTCGCCTTGTTCGTTCGGCTCCTGAAATGTTACATATGTACTTTGACCTTTTACATAGTATTGACCATTTGCTTCAAAAGCAACGGTCTCCTTTCGTGCCCCTTCACGGATTTCTGTTACAAAATGAACGTGTACCGGCAAGCCTGCAAGTTGTTTCTCCACGTCTTGCACACCTTTCAACATGTTATAGATATTAAATACACTTTATAATAAATCACTTTTCCTATCATATCAAAAAAAGCCTCTGTCTGTCTGCTGAAAAATCAGGAAAACTCTGCTTCGAAAAAACAATTTATAAAGATCTATCGCCTATGATAAAATGTCTTTTAAATCTAAATTTTCTTTCAAAAAGGGGATATTACAAATGATACCATCAAAATTAAAAAGGGGAGATGAAATACGAGTTATTTCACCGTCTTCTAGTTTAAGTATTGTTTCAGATTACAATCGAGATCTTGCTATAAAACGACTAACAGATCTAGGATTTCATGTTACCTTTTCAAAAAATGCGGAAGAAATCGACCGTTTTGCTTCTTCCTCTGTTTCTTCTCGTATTCATGATCTGCACGAAGCCTTTGCTGACCCAAGGGTGAAAGCAATCTTAACAACACTTGGAGGATATAATTCCAATTGTCTCCTAAACCATATCAATTATGACTTAATTCGCAACAACCCTAAAATTCTCTGTGGTTATTCTGATATTACATCTCTAAGCAATGCAATTTATGCGAAGACTGGTCTAATTACATATTCCGGTCCTCATTTCTCTTCATTCGGAATGGAGAAAGGGCTTGATTATACAATAGAGTACTTTTTAAAATGCATGACTTCTGAAGAGCCAATAGAAATACAACCTGCTAAAACATGGAGCGATGATTCTTGGTATATGGACCAAGAAAATCGAACTTTCTTCCAAAATGAAGGCTATATTTCCTTACATAAAGGGGAAGCTGTTGGCAAAATTGTTGGCGGTAATATGAGTACCTTTAATTTACTACAAGGCACAGCATATATGCCGAGCTTACGAGATAAAATATTATTTTTAGAAGAGGATGCTTTAACGGGAAACGCAACTGTGCAGACATTCGATCGTTACTTACACTCCCTTATGCAACAACCTGAATTTGAATATGTAAAAGGTATTGTCATTGGAAAACTTCAAAAAGCGTCTGAAGCTGTTATAGAAGATATACAAGAAATGATTTACTCAAAACAAGAGCTTTCCCACATTCCTGTCATTGCAAATGCTAACTTTGGCCATACAACTCCAATATTCACATTTCCAATTGGAGGGCTTGTAAAAATTGTTTCTGACAAAATAAACACATCGATTGCACTTTTAACGCATTAAAAAGGAGCGAACACCTCGCTCCTTTTATACTTTCTGCAACTGTTTTAAAGCTTTTTCTGGAATTTCTTCTTTTGAAATCTCAGCCCATCCTTTTCCTTGCATTCCCTTCGCATAAATCTTTATAAAAGCACCAGAGTGCAATTGACGATTCACCATCTTTTTAATCGTTTGCTTCTCTCCATTTTCTGTGTAACCTTTTAACGTATATAAATATTCATCATCTATTCTCTCACCTTTATTTATAACCGCATAATAATCTTGTATTTCTTTATTTGAAAAGAAGTTATCGACAAATGCCTGAACACCTTCTGTTTTTGTTTGTAAATAATATGCCGTACCACCTAAAAGAATGGCAAAAACGGCTAAAACCTTTATCACCAATTTCATGCATGTACCTCCTATATACATTTCGCTTCATATTCACGTAATCATATTTGTAATTATACAGAAAAGGGCATGCTATTCTCTATTGAAATGTATTACACTTCCCTTACACTATTGTAAGAAAAAACGTTTGTAGTATTTTCCTAACAAAAAAATTTTCCGTTTAAGCAACTTTTGTATTATTATTGAATAATACAAATTTTTATAATAAATATCAAAAAGGAGACAGTTATCAAATGGCTATCTTGCAAGGTTTAGCACTACTACTTGTTGTACTTTTTCTTTTCACACTGTTTAGCTACCGTGCTCCTTACGGAATGAAAGCAATGGGTGCTCTGGCCAACGCTGCAATTGCGAGTTTTCTTATTGAGGCATTTCACCGTTATATTGGTGGAGAAATGTTTCATAATGACTTTCTGCAATCGGTTGGACAAGCCTCTGGTGGCATGAGCGGTGTCGCAGCTGCAATTTTAGTGGCACTCGCAATAGGTGTATCTCCTGTATATGCTGTTTTAATTGGTATTGCCACAAGTGGATTTGGTATTTTGCCAGGCTTTTTCGCTGGATATGTTTGCGCCTTTGTCGTGAAATTTCTTGAAAAAAAATTGCCAGCTGGCGTGGAGTTTTTAGCAATCTTGTTCATCGCTGCACCACTTTCACGCGGAATGGCTATGCTTATGGATCCAGTTGTGAATGCAACACTTGGAAAAATCGGTTCTATTATTTCAATTGCAACTACAGAAAGCCCGGTTATTATGGGGATTATGCTTGGCGGGCTCATCACAGTTATCTCTACATCTCCATTAAGCTCCATGGCTCTAACTGCTATGCTCGGTTTAACAGGCCTACCAATGGCTATCGGTAGTCTTGCAGTAGCAGCCTCTGCTCCAATGAACTTTATTTTCTTTAAACGTTTAAAGATTTGTTCAAAGAAAGATACAATTGCTGTAGCAATTGAACCATTAACACAAGCTGACATTGTCGCAGCGAACCCAATTCCAATCTATGCGACAAACTTTGTTGGCGGTGCACTTGCTGGCATTATTACATCCTTATTCCAACTTGTGAATAACGCACCTGGTACGGCATCACCAATTCCAGGACTCCTTGTTCTATTCGGATTCAACGATGTAATGAAAGTAACAATTGCAGCTATATTATGTGGAATTGTTACCACAATTATTGGTTATATCGGAACAATTATTTTCCGTAAGTACCCAATTCGTACCGCTGATGAAATTCGCGGAATTACTCCGGAAGAAAAAGTTGCATAAGCAAAAGGAGCGAGTTCCATAGGATGGAAACTCGCTCCTTTTTTCTTATACTATCGAATCTTGCAAAAGTGCCGATATATCGGTGCTGTAAGCCGCTTCTCGGTCGAGTGCTCCAATGACCTGCGATTCTGAGCAAGCTGCCTCCGCTTTTACTTCACCCAACCAAGAAGCATTTCCCGCACGAATTTGCTTGCTGCGATTGGTGTTTGGTCACTATGATCATAGACTGGAGCTACTTCTACTAAGTCTGCTCCGACTACTTTTATATTTGAATTTGCAATTGCAACGATGGAATCTAATAGTTCTTTAGATGTGATACCACCAGCTTCTAATGTTCCTGTTCCAGGAGCATGTGCTGGATCTAATACGTCGATGTCAATTGTGACATAGACTGGGCGTCCTGCAAGTTTTGGCAATACTTCTTTTAATGGCTCTAACACTTCAAATTTATATAAGTTCATGCCCACTTCTTTTACCCATTCGAATTCTTCTTTCATACCAGAACGAATTCCGAAAGAATATACGTTTTCCGGACCAATCAAATCACACACTTTACGAATTGGCGTAGCATGGGATAAAGGCTCCCCTTCATATGACTCACGTAAATCAGTATGAGCATCCATATGAATGATTGCTAAGTCCGGATATTTTTTTGCCATTGCCTTAAAAACTGGCCAAGACACTAGGTGCTCACCACCAAGACCTAGTGGAAACTTACCGGCATCTAATAGTTTTGTTACATATTCTTCAATCATGTCTATGCTACGCTGTGGATTTCCGAATGGTAACGGAATATCGCCAGCATCAAAATATTTTACTTCTTCTAGTTCACGATCTAAATATGGACTATATTCTTCTAGTCCAAGTGATACTTCACGAATACGTGCAGGGCCAAAACGAGAACCTGGACGGTAGCTTACTGTCCAATCCATTGGCATCCCGTAAATAACAGCCTCTGACTCTTCAAAACTCGGATGACTTTTAATAAATACTTTACCTGAATAAGCTTCATCAAAACGCATATTCTTTTCCTCCTTATGTGGAACTTAAGGTATCCCAACCTTTCATTATTTCTCAAATTTGGAGCGTTATACTCCTCTTTCTCGATTTACCTCAATCTTCTTTTAACGATGAGAAGATTATTTTATTTATAGAAGTGTAAGTAGCTAGCATGCTCAAATCTTGTGGACGTGCACCTTAAATGAGCTACTTACACTTTCATCTATTATCCAGCCACTTCCGCTTTTCTTTTGTCTAGCTGCAGCGGCTAGAATGCTCGGTGGCTTCCGCTTTTCTATTTAATTAAGTCTCCAACAAACTTAGGTAATACGAATGCTGCTTTGTGCAGTTCTTTCGTGTAATATTTCGTTTCAATTTCGTGGAAACGCTCTTCGCTTACTTTTAATGGATCGTGTTCTTTAGATCCAATTGTGAATGTCCACATTCCACTTGGGTATGTTGGAATATTCGCTGTGTATAGACGTGTAATTGGGAAGATTTCTTTTACGTCTTTAAACACAGTTGAAATTAATTCTGGTGTAAACCAAGGGTTGTCCGTTTGCGCAACGAAGATACCGTCTGCTTTTAACGCTTTAGAGATTCCAGCGTAGAATCCTTTTGTAAATAAGTTTACTGCTGGTCCTACTGGCTCAGTAGAGTCAACCATAATTACATCGTATTCATTTTCACTTTCTGCGATGTGTAGGAAACCGTCTCCTACTTTTACTTCAACGCGCTCGTTATCTAATGCACCTGCAATTGATGGTAAGTACTGTTTAGAATACTCGATTACTTTTCCATCGATTTCAACAAGTGTTGCTTTCTTTACGCTTGGGTGTTTTAACACTTCACGGATTACACCACCATCACCACCGCCAACAACTAATACGTTTTCAGGATTTGGGTGTGTAAATAAAGGTACGTGTGCTACCATTTCATGATAAACGAATTCGTCCTTTTCTGTTGTCATAACCATGCCATCTAAAATAAGCATGTTTCCGAATTCTTCAGTTTCAACCATATCAAGTTTTTGAAATTCTGTTTGCTCCGTATGTAATGTGCGGTTAATACGCGCCGTAATTCCAAAATGTTTTGTTTGTTTTTCAGTGAACCATAGTTCCATCGTACAATCACGCCTTTCGCTGCAAATTTATAATAGGGACATCATTAATGTCCCCTAACAAAAATAAAACAAAACATACAAAATGTATAGTTAAAAGTACAAAAATACCGAAAATATATTTTGGTAAAATTATTTTCGTTCGTAAATTACAAGAACACTATATTTAGCAATAAAGAAAACCCTTTCTTATGAAAGGGTTTCTGCTTGTCGTTACTTGCCGAATGGTCGATATCCTTTGTCGAATCGCTGATATATTTAAATTTGCGTCGATATATTTGAAAAATCGCCGATAAAATTTCATTCACCAAAACCACCTACCCCAAAAAAGCCCACGATCACCCCGCACCAAGTTTCTTCAATTCGTCTTATGAGAGGGTTTCTGCTTCTAATTTGGAATTTTCTCGAACAGGAATCAAAATCGTGACACAACCAACTAATACAACGATTCCTCCAACTAAAAATGGACTTTGTGGTGAAATCGCATGACCGATAATTCCCGATAAAATTGGTGCAATTGCTCCGCCAAGCCAACGGACAAAATTGTATACACCTGATGTAATAGATCTTTCATAAGGTGAAATATCCATGACATAGCTTGTATATAAAGCGTTATTTAATCCAGATGCTAATCCAGATAAGACGATAAGAACAATTTGTAACCACATTACTTTCACAAAGAATAATGCAAGTAACAGAATCGCAAATACAAATAGGCTAAATCTTAACAATGCTTTTGGCTCATATTTCCCTTCTAATTTATGCGCTAATATTGCAGATCCATATGCTAGCGCAAGTCCCCAGCCGCAAAATACGAAACCGAGCTGAATTGCCGATAAATGCATAATGAGTGGTGAATATGCTAATACAACAAAAAATCCATAATAATATAACATGCCTGAAATGGCACCTTGCATAAACGGTTTATATTTAATCAGGTTAAGTAATTCCCCTACCCCAGCTGCCTTGCGCTTTACTTTGCGCTCCGGTTCTTTTACAAAAAAGAAAACAAGAATAAATGCTAATAAAATTAAAAGACTTGTCGCAAAAAATGGGTATCGCCAAGAATGTCCGCCTAGTAGTCCACCTAATAACGGACCACCTGCCATCCCTAAACCAATCGCCGCTTCATATAAACCTACCGCTTCATGTACTTCTTTACTAAGAGCGATTAATAATGTCATCGCTGTTGCGAAAAACATCGCATTTCCTAACCCCCAGCCAGCGCGGAAAAGAGATAACTGTGCAATCGTTTGTGATATACCGCATATAAAAGCAAATACAGTTACAATCGATAAACCAATTGTCATCATTCTCTTATCGCCAAACCGCGCTGCAAATAAACCAGCGGGCAACATCATAATTGCCATCGTTAAAATATATGCTGTAAATAACATTTCCACTTGCCAATGTGTGGCACCAATTTTCTCAGCAATAATTGGCAAAATAGGATCGACTACTCCGATGCCTGAAAAGGCAAGGAAAGTAGCCAGTACTGTAATCAATCTCCCTAATTTTTGTTTGCTCTCCATATTTATTACTCTCCTTTTGTTTCCTCCAAGAATCTAATTGCGCGCTCTAAACTATTCTCTAATTCTGCTTTCACGCGCTCCATTTGTTTCATTTTTGTATCTAACGTTTGTACTTGGTTCTCAAGCATATCCTTAATTTCTTGAATCACTGCACGATCACGTGGATTTTCGCTATTTCGTCTTTGCTCCATACGCTCTTTTAATGATAAGAAATGATGCATTTCTTGAAGTGTGATTCCTAATACTTCTTTCGCTTCTACAATCTTTTTAATACGAGCAATATCTTCATCCGTATAAAGACGAATATTTCCTTCACTGCGCTCCGGCGGATGAATTAAGCCAATTTCCTCATAATAACGAAGTGTACGTTTTGTTAATCCAACTTGCTTTGTTACTTCATCAATCTTATACATGTATATTCCTCCTTCCATCACATTATTACATTTTACGTTAACGTTAACTTTTATGCAACTGTTATACTTTTGTAAATGTTTGGCATATAGATTGTATTTTTTTTGCTACAGTTTCATAATGAAAGAAATGAACTCATAAGGAGATTTTTCAAATGAAGAAAACACTTATTTTTGCCCATCGCGGAGTGAAAAGTACACATCCAGAAAATACAATGATCGCTTTTCAAGAAGCAGAACGTGTTGGTGCTCATGGCATTGAACTTGATGTTCACCTTTCAAAAGATGGGGAGCTCGTTGTAATTCACGATGAAACTGTTGATCGTACGACAAATGGGATTGGACTTGTTTCTGAGAAAACAGTAGCGGAATTACAAGCTCTTGACGCAGGCAGTTATAAAGAACCTTCCTTCCACGAAGCGAAAATTCCAACATTACGCGAAGTATTCATTTGGTTATCTACGACAAATTTACAACTTAATATTGAATTAAAAACAGACGTAATCCACTATCCAGGTATCGAAGAGAAAGTTGTTGATCTTGTTCGGGAGTATCACCTTTCAAACCAAATTATATTCTCATCGTTTAACCATGATTCTGTTTCTTTGCTTGCAGAACTTGCTCCTGAAATTCCGAGAGCTATCTTATATGATGAACCAATTGCTGATCCAATTGCTGAAGCAAAGAAAAGAGAAGCAACCGGATTACACCCTAATTTTCAGCTATTAACAAAAGAATTTGTCCAAACTGCGCAGCAGCAAGGATATGTATTCCGGCCCTATACAATCAATGAATATAAAGATTTACAAACTATGATTGATTACGGCGTAGATGTTATTATTACAGATTGGCCGATGCGCGCTTTTGAGCTCCTTTCTTAATTGAAAGGGCTCTTTTTCATTTTGTGTTTAAAATACGAAAAAACCCTCAATACTATTAAAGTGAAACTTTAATCAGTGGGAGATCCTCATCCTCACTGAATTATTAGCCTTCACCAATCGGGCTGTTACGGACAGTTTATCCCTCCACCTTACTTCTTTGCCTTTGCTAAAGTTTGAGGTGGGGGGACTGCCCTCGAATAGCGGGATAAAAGTATATGATGAGGGGATGAAAAAGATGGATCAAACTATAAATCCAAAACTTAAAAAATATAAACGTCTTTTCTTCACCGCACTTTTTTCATGCGTTCTTTTTTTCGTTTTTTCTTTTTTTATTATCATTATTGCTGCAAAGATTATGGGACCACCTCCCATTGCTGTTCCGCAGACAAGTACCTTTTATGCTAACGATGATACTGTAATGGGACAAAGTAATGGAATGCAGAATCGTTATAATGTGTCACTCGACCAAATTTCTCCCTATGTAAGAGAAGCGACACTCTCTATTGAAGACCAACGCTTTTATAATCATCATGGCTTCGATATGAAACGAATTGCCGGCGCAATCGTTGCAGATATAAAAGCAATGGCAAAGGTTCAAGGTGCTAGTACCATTACACAGCAGTATGCCCGCAATCTATATTTGGACCATGATAAAACTTGGAAGCGAAAAGCTTTAGAAGCAATATATACGATTCGTCTTGAAGTCAACTACAATAAGAATCATATTTTAGAAGGATATTTAAATACGATTTATTATGGACACGGCGCTTATGGTATTGAAGCTGCCTCCCGTCTTTACTTTAATAAATCCGCTAGTGACTTAACATTAGCAGAGGCAAGTATGTTAGTCGGCATTCCAAAAGGCCCTAGCGTATACTCTCCCTATGTAAAAGAAGAACGGGCAAAAACAAGACAATCCATTATTTTAGATGAAATGGTAGAGCAAGGATATATTACAAAAAATCAAGCATCCTCTGCTAAAAAAGAAAAGCTTGCGTTTGCTTCGTTAGAAACAAAAAAGGTCACAGAAATTGCACCTTATTTTCAGGATGCTGTACAATCATCTCTCCTCCATGACATTGGACTCGATGAGCAAACTCTGCAGCGCGGTGGACTCCGTATCTATACAACACTAGATCAAAAACTACAAACAATAGCTGAGCAAGCTGTAAAAGATACGATTCCAGAAACAACTAGTATACAAACCGCTCTTGTCTCAATGAACCCAAAAACAGGGGAAGTAGCAGCTCTTGTTGGTGGAAAAGATTATAAAGAGAGCCAATTTAACAGAGCGATTCAAGCAGCTCGCCAGCCAGGGTCCACCTTTAAACCGTTTTTATATTACGCCGCACTCGAAAAAGGATTTACACCAGCGACACGCTTAAAAAGTGAGTATACAGTGTTTACATTAGGCGATGGTGTTTCTAAGTATAAACCGAAAAATTATAAAGACTATTATGCCGATGATTTTGTAACGATGGCGCAAGCTCTTGCAGTATCAGATAACGTATATGCTGTGAAAACACATTTATTTTTAGGCGAAGATTCTCTTGCTAAAACTGCAAAACAATTCGGTATTACAAGTTCATTAAAAGACGTACCCTCCCTTGCCCTTGGTACTTCTCCTGTCAAACCAATTGAAATGGTAGGAGCGTACAGTATGTTTGCAAACGGAGGAAAACAAGTAAAACCAACCTTTATCCGTCGCGTTGTCGATAACGAAGGAAACATTTTATATGATGCGCATCTACAAAGTAAACAAGTTCTCGATAAAAACAATACGTTTGTAATGGAAGAGATGATGACAGGAATGTTCAATGACAAGTTAAGTGGTTATGCATCTGTTACAGGACATTCTCTTCTTCCAAAACTATCACGCACGTATGCAGGAAAGTCTGGTTCCACAGAAACAGATAGCTGGATGATTGGTTTCACACCACAAATTGTAACTGGTGTTTGGGTAGGATACGACAGGCCGAAATCTATTTCCAATCCGGCTGAGCAAGGATACGCCAAGAAAATTTGGGCCATTACGATGGAAAAAGGACTAGACGGTCAACCTAAAAAGGATTTCAAACAACCAAGTGACGTTGTTGCTGTAAATATCAATCCCGAAAATGGGAAAATCGCAACGAAAAGCTGTCCTGTCTCTGTAAAAATGTATTTTACAAAAGGAACAGAACCAACCGAATACTGCATAGATCATGTGGATGACAAAGAAGAATTCGAGAAGGCTAGCAAAGAAAAGAAAAAAGAAGGCTGGTGGAAAAAGTATTTTCCATGGTAATCCAACATATCGGTGATTCCACAATATACGACATAAAATAATAAAACAAAGGCTACCAGAATTTCTCCTGGTAGCCTTAAAATTATTCTCCTAATAATGCTTGACGCAATTCTTCACTAGATTCATTCCAAATTGCTTCATTATGCTCTTTCAAGAATGTTCCAAGCACTTTTTTAGATGATTCATCCATATGGTCAACCATGATGTGACGTTTTAATGATTTATCCATCTTATTTACATGCTCCGGAAGTGATTTATAACCACGGCGAATTTCACGGTCAACTGTCATTTCACAAGCTGTTACGCCTGCATAATAAGCACCTTTTGCTGTTCTCTCAATCGTTACCCATACGAGCCAATACGGCTTTCCATTTGGAACTTCGTCTTTATTCGTTAAAAATTTAATTCCCTTTTCAACAGTACTACGTGCATGCATCGCCCCAATATCAACGAATGCTGTTTGCTCAATTACATCTACGAAAACAGGTGAAATATTTTCTAAACTTAGTGCTCCAACACCAAAGCCACCATGGCCATCTGTTGAATCATTCTTCACGATATTAAAACCAATTTTTTTCTTTTTCTCTGTCATATGTAAGTCCTCCTCACTCATTTATTACATAATCCCAAATATAGGTGCAATAATGCTGTGCAAAATACCTAATACATATGGAATAACCACTTGGAAGATTGGTTGAATTGTATAACGATCAAGCGGTGTAATAACAAGAATCAATAAAGCAATTGCTCCATATTTCTCATATTGCGTCATTTTCGCACGAATATTTGCTGGTGCTAAATCTTCAATCACGCGATATCCGTCAAGCGGCGGAATCGGTAATAAATTGAAAACAAGTAAAACGATATTAAGAGTAATAAAAATTTGAAAGAATTGTCGTAATGTATCTGCCACTGCAAATGGAATGGCATCTAACAATCCAAATCTTATCATGCTATACCAAATCATTAACCCGATCGCACTCAAAATGAGGTTACTAATTGGCCCTGCAATCGAAACAAGTACGCCAGCAAGACGTGGCTTTTTAAAATTATACGGATTAACAGGAACTGGGCGCGCCCAACCAAATCCAATGATTAATATAGCAATCATACCAATCGGATCTAAATGAGACATTGGTGATAACGTTAAACGCCCCTGCCTTTTCGCAGTATCGTCTCCAAACTTATATGCAACATATGCATGTGCAAATTCATGCACAGACAATGCAATAACAATAGCCATTGCGACCAACGGTATTTGGTGCAGTGGATATACAAAAAAATTCTCCATACTTCATCTCCTCTTCATTATGTCGAAAAAAGAAAATATTTGTTTTTCCGATTGTTCTTCTCTAGAATCCGTTATAATAAGATTGTAACTTACATAAAAGGAGCGATTGTACATGCCATACGTAACAGTGAAAATGCTAGAAGGACGCACAGAAGAACAAAAGAAAGCTCTTGCTGAGAAAGTAACTGCAGCAGTAAGCGAAACAACTGGTGCTCCAGAAGAAAACATCGTTGTTTTCATCGAAGAAATGTCTAAAAATCATTACGCAGTTGGCGGAAAACGCTTAAGCGACAAATAATCTCAAGTTTCTTTAATAAGAAGCAGTCCTGAGGCTGCTTCTTATTTTTTCCCTTCTAATAACTCAATAATTTTCTCTTTATATTTTCCTTTTCTTCCGTTTTCATAGATTAAATCATGCGGATAGAAGAGTTTTTGATCTGTTCTCTTCTTACCAGTAATCGCTTCTACGATATCAGATTCACGTGAAAGCTCCCTGAGATCTCCGTTTGGCATAAGAAGTAAGATTGGAAGCCGCTCTTCTTCTTCTCCAGCACGATAAAAGTCATACGGTAAATCCGATGTTGAATCCACAACTAAATAGTACTCTGGATCAAGTCCAATCTTTTTAAATAAACTACTTAATTCCATCCAATTATCTAAACCGTGCTTCTCTGTAAATTCTACATATTTAAAGAGATTTCGGTTCATAAAACGACGACATAAATCACTTAGAATTTGGTCATCTTCATCTTGCCATACCTGGAAATAATAATACATTACATTCTCATCTAGTTTTAAATAATCCTCTACTGTTACTTCTTCTTCAAATAAAGAATAGAAATGAACCGGATGATACTTAAATGTATAATACTGCTCATGCAATGTTTTGGCACGGTGTAAAATCTTTGTTAAAATCACTTCTGCACTGCGCGTTACCGGATGGAAATATACCTGCCAGTACATTTGATAGCGGCTCATAATATAATGCTCAACAGCGTGCATACCGCTATTTTTAATCACGACTTGATCTCCATACGGGCGCATCACACGGAGTATACGCTCCATATCAAAGTTCCCATACTTTACACCAGTAAAATAAGCATCTCTTAATAAATAATCCATACGATCTGCATCAATTTGACTAGAGATCATACTAATCGCTAATTTATTATCAGACGTTTTCGCAATCACATCTGCTACTTTTTGTGGAAATTCTCGGTCTACACGGCTAAGTACATCATTGATTTCCGTATCACCGACAATAATTTTCTGCGTGAACTTCTCATGATCTAATGAAAAAACTTTTTCAAAGGAATGTGAGAACGGACCATGTCCAACATCATGCAAGAGCGCTGCACATAAACATAATAATCTATCTTCTGCATTCCAATTTGGTCTGCCATCAAACACATCATCAATCATACGACGAATAATCTCATATACACCTAATGAATGAGTAAAGCGACTATGTTCCGCACCATGAAATGTAAAAAATGTCGTTCCAAGCTGCTTAATACGGCGCAAACGTTGAAATTCCTTCGTTCCGATTAAATCCCAAATGACACGATCACGCACGTGTACATATTTATGTACTGGGTCTTTAAACACTTTTGTTTCGCTGAGTTTGTCGTTTAAATATACCATATCGACACCCTCCTTCCTTACTGCATTCTTACTTTATATTATAAACGAAATAGGAAACAGAAAGAAACGAAAGACTATAGAAATGCATAAAATTCCCCTATATACAAAGAAAATCACCTTCGCCAAGGCGAAAGTGATTTTCTTTGTTTACTATTTTCCTAAAACGAACTCAGCAATTTCGTCTAAGATCATTTCTTTACCAAGTGGGAAGTATCCTTTATTTAGATCTTCGCTCTTAATTGTAAATACGTGGTTGTTCTTAACAGCGTTCATGTTTTTCCAAATTGTTTCTTCTTGGAATTCTTTGAAGCGCTGAGAACCGTCACCAGTTGTAAATACGAATAAGTAATCTGGGTTGTAATCGATTAATGCTTCTTTTTGTACTTGTACTAATGGTTTATCCATTGGTGTACCTGGAACTGCTGGTAATTTTAAATCTTTGAAGATTACGCTACCGTAACCGTAGTCACCGTATACACGGAATGCATTTGGATATGCAGCCATTTTCATGAATTTCGCATCGCCAGTTTTTGCCACGATTTTATCGTGTAACTTGCTTGCTTTTTCATCATATTTCTTGAACCATGCAGTTGTTTCTTTTTCTTTATCGAAGATTTTACCTAACTCTTCAAACTTTGGACGCCATTGATCTAATGGAGTTTTTAACATAACAGTTGGTGCAATTTTAGATAATTGATCATAGATTTTTTCTTGACGATTGTTCACAAGAATTAAATCTGGTTTTGCAGCAGCTACTGCTTCGATGTTAATTTTGTCGCCCCAAGCAGAGCCAACTGGTTTTACATCTTTTAATTTATTTACAATATGTGCATCAATTTTTTCTTGAGACGTATTTGCAGTAATGATTGGTTTCATTCCAAAGATTAATAATTCTTCTGTTGAACCACTAAGGTCAGCAATTTTCTTTGGATTTGCAGGGATTTTAATTTCACCTTTTGCATGTTGTACAGTGCGCTCTTCCGCTTTTGCGTCTGCTTTCTTTTCTTCTTTCTTGTCAGAAGAACAAGCTGCAAATAGTACAGAAGTAACAACTAATACCATTGCTAGTAATGCTACTTTAAACTTCTTCATATTTCCACTCCCTCTGGATGTATTTCTCTTATAAGTTGTATATAAATATAAGAAACCACAAACAACATTGCATTAATATATGTTTATTAATCGTTGTATGTAACCCGTTCTAACGGGCGTTCAACTTCCCATGCTAAATGAGAAGCTCAACGTCCATTAGAATCCCCTCCTATCTAAATACGGATAGGAAGAGGATTTCTCTTATGCTTGCTTACGTACTTGTTTATTTATCATTGTTAAATCATAAGTTAAGCAAATCGGTTTACAGTTTACAGGACATGGAACAATTTGCGCTTCAATTTCAAATACATTGCGAAGCGTTTCGCACGTCATAACTTCATCTGGTGTTCCTTGTTTCATTAACTTACCCGCTCTTAACGCAATCATATGATCTGAAAAACGAGAAGCATGATTTAAATCATGAATAACCATAACGATTGTGCGGCCTTCTTCTTGATTTAACTTTTTCAATAAATTTAATACTTCCAGTTGATGGGCCATATCTAAGTATGTCGTTGGTTCATCTAATACAAGTAAATCCGTTCCTTGCGCAAGAGCCATTGCAATCCATACACGTTGGCGTTGACCACCTGATAAAGCTTCTGCTGGACGGTTCGCAAACTCTGTCATCCCTGTTACTTCAAGCGCCCAGTGAATATAACGGTAATCTTCTTCTTTCAGCGTCCCAAATCCCTTTTGGTGGGGGAAACGTCCATATGAAACAAGTTCAAACACAGTAAGACCTGTCGGCACTTCTGCAGTTTGTGGTAAAATCGCCATTTTCTTTGCGATTTCTTTTGTCGGCTGCTTCTCAATTGCTTTTCCATCAAGATATACAGTACCTCGTTTTGCTTTTAAAATACGAGAAGCTGTTTTTAACAATGTGGATTTCCCGCATCCATTCGGTCCAATAATTGTTGTAATTTTCCCTTCTGGAATTTCCACTGACAATCCATCGATAATTAACCCTTCATTATAGCCAACAGATACCGAATCAACCGCTAAAGTTGCCATAAAAAAGCCTCCCTTTATTTTGTCCTCATAAGTAAATAAATGAAATACGGTGCACCAATTACAGAAATAACAAGACCGACCGGTATTTCAGATGTCGTTAGTACACTTCTTGAAATCAAATCTGCAAATAGTAGAAGGAATGTTCCAATTAATGCTGCTGTCGGCAACATAATTTGATGTTTCCCGCCGACAAGTCGCCTCGCCAAATGCGGTGCCATTAAACCAATAAAGCCAATTCCACCAGCGACTGCAACAGACGCTCCCGCTAAACAAACAGCAATAAATAATAATTTTCGTCTTTCTTTCTCTACGTTTACACCAAGTCCAACTGCCGCAGCATCTCCTAAATTCATTACATTTAGCACATGTGCTTTACGAATCGCAATTGGTAAAAAGATAAGCATCCACGGAAGTACGCTTAATACGAATTTCCAGTCTGTTCCCCATAAACTTCCCGCTAACCAAATCGTTGCAAAGCGGAAATCATTCGATGTCATTTTCATTGAAAAAATTAAACTAACAGCACCAAACCCTGCTGCGACTGCGATACCCACAAGTATTAAACGAGTTGATGAAACGCCGTCCTTCCATGCCAATACATAAATAATGACTGCTGCTAGTATTGCACCGACTAATGCAAAGAATGGAAGAATGAATACGGACAGAAGAGTACCAGTTCCTACTTTTCCAAAAAAGAAGTATACGAAAATAACAACAGTTAATCCTGCACCGGCATTAATACCGATAATTCCAGGATCAGCAAGCGGATTTCGTGATAATCCTTGCATAATTGCACCGGACATTGCTAATGCTGAACCCACTAATATAGCAATTACCATACGTGGCATACGAAATTCAAATAAAATAACTGACTGATCTTCTGCTCCTAATCCAACCAATGATTTTAATACGTCCATTGGTGGAATTTTAAATGTTCCTGTATTTAAGCTAATAAGAAATACTGAAACAATTAAACAAGCTAAAATTGTTACGATTGAAACGTTCTTTTTTGTTAAGACGGTTGTCTTCACATTTTCCCTCTCCCTTCATTACGTGCTAAGTAGAGGAAGAATGGAACGCCAATTAGTGCTGTAATTGCTCCAATTGGTGTTTCAAACGGCGGATTAATAATTCGTGATAGCATATCCGCACATTCAATTAACAATCCACCTAATACAGCAGAACATGGAATTACCCATCTATAATCTGAACCGACAAGAAAACGTGTCATATGCGGGATGACAAGCCCAACAAACCCAACGGAACCTGCCATAGATACTGCTGAACCTGTTAACACAAGCACAAGTATAGTTCCGATAAATTTAATTAATGTTGTATTTTGACCAAGACCAATTGCAATTTCTTCACCAAAACTTAAAATTGTAATGTATCTCGACATCATAATCGCTATAACAAGACAAACAAGTCCAATGGGCAGGAGCATATCAATACTCTGCCATTTCACACCAGCAACGCCGCCTGCATTCCACATGCTCACCTCTTGTGCAAGATTGAAATAGAGTGCGATACCAGATGAAATAGCCCCGAGTAGGGCGCTAATTGCCGCTCCAGCTAACGCTAATTTAACAGGTGTTAATCCGCCCGGTGAAGATGCCCCAATTCCGTATACAATACTTGCACCAAATGCTGCTCCAATAAAAGAAGCGATAACAAACATTAAATACGGTGAATTTGGGAAAAACGCATACATAATTGCAATCCCAAATACCGCTCCATCAGTAATCCCCATTAATGATGGAGATGCAAGTGGATTCCGCGTCATCCCTTGCATAATTGCACCGGATACCGCTAGAAAGGCACCAGCAACAACTCCGCCAATTGCCCTAGGCATGCGCAGCTCCCAAATCACATTATGATGCGTCAAAGAACCATCAAACTGAAAGATAGCTTGCCATACAGTCTGTAAACTAATATCCGCTGCACCAAATGAGATTGAAGTTGCCATACTTAAAGCTAACAAAATTGTTCCCGCTATTAAAATAATAGAAGCAATGAGCGGTCTACTCTTAATCTCTTTCACATTTACTTCCTGTTGTTCAATATTCCTCGCGCTTGCTTCCATCCCTCAACCATCCTAACCAACAACATATATTTAATAAAATGAGATTTATTCTCAAGAAACAGCAAAAGAAAACTAGGTGTGTCCACCTTTTTTGATAATGATTCTCAGAATCACAATTCTATTCTACCTACCGGTATAAAAGGCTGTCAACCATTATTTTGCAATATCAAACTAATGTAATTGATATGAAACCAATATCATAATATGACGTTTATCCATTGGTACATGTTTACTGTATATCAGTATCTAAAAATAATTTTAAATTTCAGCAATAAAAAAAGAAGAGTAAATTATTCACTCTTCTTACTTATTTAGTTTCGCTTCAATTTTCTTAATCAGTTCATCTTCGTTTGGCGCTGCAACCGGACGATTATTCACAAAAGCGAATGATTTTTTACGACCTGGTCCACAATAAGATTGACATCCAACTTCAATATTTGCACATGAATCTACTTTTTTGAGCTTTGGTATCAAGGTCTTAATGTTCGTCGCCTGGCAATCATCACACACACGAAATTCGTTTCCCATTCTATACAACACTTCCTCTATTTTTAACTTTTCACAAGTACATTTAACAATAAACACTAAATGGTATTTTACCGCTCTTTGGGGCTTGATGCAAGTTCCCCTCTATGATTCCTACGCGATAGAAAACCTCACTTTCCCTCTTCATTTTTCCCTTTATAAACTCTCTTCATTCGTGCACCAATTTCTTACTTCCATCAAAATCTACCATATTTTTAAAAGCTTTGTATAAAAGCCCTTTCTTTTGCCCATTATAAAAATAGGAAGTTCATAAAAAGAAAGGGAGTTGAATCTATGAAAGTAAGACAAGATGCTTGGACAGACGAGGACGATTTATTACTTGCAGAAACCGTACTACGTCATGTTCGAGAAGGAAGTACACAATTAAATGCATTTGAAGAGGTTGGCGATCAATTAAACCGTACCTCAGCTGCTTGTGGATTTCGCTGGAATGCTGTTGTTCGTTATAGCTACGAACAAGCCTTACAGCTAGCAAAAAGACATCGAAAAGATAAAATGCGTGCCGCTAGCGGCGAACAGGCAAAAAAACGCCTCCTTTATACGCCACCAGCTTCAGCGGTAATTACGAATGATGAAGAACTCGTTGTAAACACAACTGTTCCTCGTTCAGAACCAGTTGTATCTAGCACTTCTATAACAATGCAAGATGTGATTTACTTTTTACAAACAGTAGGATCTTCAAACGTAAAAGTAACAGCACTCGAAAACGAGAATACGAGATTGAAACAAGAAATTAAAGCACAGATACTTCGTAATGAAGAGTTAGAAAAGAAATTAGAAAAGCTAGAACAACAATCTAATACAGTACAAGAAGATTACGAAACGCTCATGAATATTATGAACCGCGCTCGTAAATTAGCATTAATGGATGATGAAGAGCCTACGCAAACTTCTTTCCGTATGGATCGAAACGGCAATTTAGAAAAAATTGCAGAATAAAAAGGATGCGATGAATGCATCCTTTTTATTTCGCCTCAATCATATGAGCTTCTTCTATTTTAGAATCGTTCTTTATATCTGGGAAAATCTCTTTTTTCGGATTTTCTTTAAATACTGCCGATCCAATTACTTTTACTGGTTGACTCATTTTTTGATATGCTGCATCGCTTACAACTGCATACATATCTGCGTATTTACGTGCATCGCCAATAATTATATTGCCTTCATACTTCATTTTCTTCCCATCAATCACTACATCATTTTGCTCCGTTTTCGCAAATACAACCCCTGCATCATCAGAAATAGATGGAAGTGTTGTAATTGGTTTTACATCGTCTCCCTCTACTTTTCTCAGTACTTTTTCTTTTACCATTTTGTCTGCTGTTGTTTTACTCATAATTAATACTTTTTGATCATTAAAGGTACCAAATTTTGCTTCAAATTTATGCTGAGATTCCATTTTATCTTTATATTGATCCATTTTTTTCTGTACCGCTGCGTCATCACCATACATAATCACGCCGTTTGCTTGTGGGGCAATCATATCCATAATCGAGCAACCACTAAATACTGCAGCTGACATAATCGCTACAAGTCCTAATTTTACTTTTTTCATTTGTATTCCTCCTAAAACTATAATTACAATTCTTAGTTTAACGAGCATAGTGGCTTTTACCAATCGCCTTTCCTTACAGTAACATTACAATCTCGTAAGGTTCTTTTTCACAACTCTCCTCTCTCTTTTTTGTTATAATAAAGGTTGTTATTTTATAAATAAGGGGTTAGTTATATGAGCAATTCCCGTTCCATTTTATCTCAACCAGAGTGGCGCATTGTAGATCAGTCCAGTTTAGGTCAGACCTTCCACGCACTTCAATCATTCGCTATGGATGATACATTGTGCACAACAATCGGAAATGGTACATCTGCTTCGACAATGCGCTCTTGGGTTCATCACAATACAATTGTTCTTGGTATTCAAGATTCTCGTCTTCCTCATTTACAGGAGGGAATCTCCTTTTTAAAACAGAAGGATTTCAATGTCATTGTTCGTAATTCAGGCGGTCTTGCAGTCGTACTTGATGAAGGAGTTTTAAACGTATCGCTTCTATTTCAAGAAAACGAAAAAGGAATTGATATCGACCTTGGATATGATACGATGTGGCATTTAATTAAAGAAATGTTAAAAGATTACGATGTTGATATCGAGGCAAAAGAAATCGTTGGCTCTTATTGTCCTGGTAGCTATGATCTAAGCATTCGTAATCAGAAATTCGCAGGTATTTCGCAGCGCCGCATTCGCGGAGGGGTTGCTGTACAAATTTACTTATGTGCTACAGGTAGCGGCTCCGAACGTGCGGCACTGGTTCGTGATTTTTACAACTTGGCAATTCAAGGTGAAGAAACAAGATTTACGTATCCTGAAATTGTACCGAGCACAATGGCTTCTTTATCTGAATTACTCGGTGAAACAATTACCGTTCAAGATTTAATGATGCGTTTATTAAAAACACTGCAGCAGTTTGCGCCGCAATTAACACCATCACAATTAACTGTGGATGAAGTTCCTTTATATGAAATGAACTTGCAGCGTATTATTGACCGTAATAATAAAGCACTTAGTCTTGAGAAATAACAAAGGCCCCGCTATATAGCGAGGCCTTTCGTTTTTATAGTGCTTGAGCTGCTGTAATTAAAGCTAACTTGTACACTTCTTCTTCGTTACAACCGCGAGATAAATCGTTTACTGGCATGTTTAAACCTTGTAAGATTGGTCCCACTGCTTCAAAGTTACCTAAACGTTGTGCAATTTTATAACCGATATTACCAGCTTCTAAGCTTGGGAATACGAATACGTTCGCATCACCTTTAATAACAGAACCTGGTGCTTTCTTCTCGGCTACAGATGGTACAAATGCAGCGTCAAATTGGAACTCACCATCTAATGTTAGCTCAGGAGCCATTTCTTTTGCAATGCGAGTTGCTTCTACAACTTTTTCTGTTTCTGGAGATTTCGCAGAACCTTTTGTAGAGAAGCTTAACATTGCAACGCGTGGATCGATACCGAATAGCTCGGCAGTTTTTGCACTTTCAATACCAATTTCAGCTAAATCTTGGCTGTTTGGTGCAATGTTGATTGCGCAATCAGCGAATACATACTTCTCATCTTCACGTACCATGATAAATACGCCTGAAGTTTTTGTAACGCCTGGTTTTGTTTTAATGATTTGAAGTGCTGGACGAACTGTGTCAGCTGTAGAGTGAGCTGCACCACTTACTAAACCGTGTGCTTTGCCCATGTATACAAGCATTGTACCAAAGTAGTTTTCGTCTTTTAAGATTTCACGAGCAGCTTCTTCTGTTGCTTTACCTTTACGGCGTTCAACGAAAGATGCTACCATTGCATCCATTTCTTCATATGTAGCTGGATCGTAAATATCAACGCCTGCTAATGTTAAGTTCATGCTAGCAGCTTTTGCGCTAATCTCTTCTTTATTACCAACTAAAATTGGTTTTACTAACTCTTCTTTTGCTAAACGCTCTGCAGCGCCTAAAATTCTTTCATCAGTTCCTTCAGGAAGTACGATAGAAATGCCTTTTCCTTGAACTTTTTCTTTTACTGTTGTAAATAAATCGCTCACGAATAAACCCTCCTACAAATGTTAAAAAACTCTACCTTTAAGAATACTTCTTTTCATCTATATTTTAAACTTATAGCTCCTAAAAAATAGGTAAAATGAAAATGATTATATTTTCATAAAATTCAGCCCTATTAATTTTCCATTTATCTATGGATATAAGAGATATATAACCTTTCTTTTTTTAGATGAAAAAGAGCATCCGCCCATGCATAGCAGCGGTCAGGGGCTTTTCCTGCCCCATGCCAATTGAAAACAAAATGAATGTATACATACTCCCCTTTCTAGCATTTTAAAATGTGACAATTTTATGCACCCGAGCTTTACATGGGTGACTTTAAACCTATATATGCTATAGTTAACGTGTAAAATATCATTAACTGAGGTGAATAGAATGAGTGAAGCAGCAAAAACGTTAGATGGTTGGTATTGTTTACATGATTTACGTTCTATCGACTGGGCAGCATGGAAAACATTATCTAGTGACGAACGCGGACAAGCGATGTTTGAATTTTTAAACGTCATTGAGAAATGGAATAAAGTAGCTGCCGCAAAGCAAGGTAGCCATGCAATGTATACAGTTGTTGGGCAAAAAGCTGATATTATGTTTATGATTTTACGTCCAACAATGGAAGAATTAAATGAAATCGAAACAGAATTAAATAAAACAACATTAGCTGAATATATGGTTCCTGCATACTCTTACGTATCTGTTGTTGAACTAAGTAACTACCTGCCAGCTGACGAAGATCCATACCAAAATCCACAAATCTTAGCACGCTTATACCCAGAATTACCAGAAGCAAAACACATTTGTTTCTATCCAATGGACAAGCGTCGTCAAGGAGATGACAACTGGTATATGCTTCCGATGGAAGACCGCAAAAAACTAATGTACAGCCACGGAAAAATCGGTCGTCAATACGCAGGTAAAGTTCGTCAAGTCATTACTGGTTCTGTTGGCTTCGATGATTACGAGTGGGGCGTAACACTATTCGCTGACGACATCCTTCAATTCAAAAAACTTGTATATGAAATGCGCTTTGATGAAGTAAGTGCTCGCTATGGTGAATTTGGTACTTTCTTCGTTGGTAACATTTTGCCAAGCGAAAAAGTAGCTAAATTTTTATATGTATAATACAAAAAAGGAACGAAATTCGTTCCTTTTTCTTAATATCCTACAAAACACCTTCAAAAATCCTCTTTTTTCATCAAATTTAAACAATAACAGACAAAAATTTGTCAAATTCCCTATTAAATCATAACCTTCTTATATTCGAAATTACGCTAAGATGGTACGAGCTATATGCTAATAACGATGCGAAGGTGATAATTTATATGAGGAAAATTTTATCTATTTTACTAGTGTTTCTATTGTCATTTTCTTCCTCAGGAGTAACAACCTCCCCTGCAGAAGAAAAAATACAAATAGAAGCTGCCGCTGCCATTCTTTTTGATGCAGATACAGGGAAAATACTACATGAACAAAATCCAGATGAATTACTAGCTATTGCCAGTATGTCAAAACTTATTGTTGTTTACTCCGTTTTAGAGGCTATTAAAGAAGGAAAAATCACATGGGATACAAAAGTAAATATCTCTGATTACGCTTATGAAATTTCCCGTAATAATGAATTCTCCAATGTTCCTTTCGAAAAAGGGCGACAATATACAGTTAAAGAATTATATCATTCTATTGTTATCTTCTCTGCAAATGGATCCAGCATTGCACTTGCTGAACTTCTTGCAGGAAGTGAAAAGAACTTCTTAAATCTTGCAAATGAACATGCAAAAAAACTAGGGTTAAAGAAATATAAATTTGTAAATGCTACTGGATTAAATAACGCTGATTTAAAAGGAAAGCATCCGGAAGGAACCGATCCGAACGGAGAAAACTCCTTATCAGCTCGTGACATGGGTATTCTATCAAAAACGATTATTAAAAAGTATCCAGAAATGCTAGAAGATACAAAACAAAGATTTAGAAACTTCCCAGATAACCATCCAAAGCCAATCCGTATGGAAAACTGGAACTGGATGTTGCCCGGGGCCGCTTTCGCTTACGAAGGAACAGATGGTTTAAAAACGGGAAGTTCAGATACAGCTGGATATGGGTTTACAATTACAGCAAAACGCGGTGACTTACGTCTTATCTCCGTTATTATTAAGACAAAATCAATGGATGAACGCTTTACGGAATCCCGTGAATTAATTGATTACGGTTTTAATAACTTTGAAAAACAGAAATTGAAAGTAGATAAAAATAATACACTTTCTGTTGTAAAAGGAAAAGAAGACAACGTAACTGTGACGCCTGAAAAAGAGATAACGGTAATCACGAAAAAAGGTAGCAAACCACCTTACAAAGTTTCCACTGAAGCAGATAAATCACTTGCTGAAGATGGAAAATTAGTAGCACCTATAAAAAAAGATACAAAAGTTGGCTCGCTCGTTTTAGAGTCAACTGACCAATACGGATTCTTAAATGGAAGCAACAAAATGAAAGTCACTGCAAAAACAACAGAAGAAGTAGAAAAAGCAAATTGGATCGTATTAACAATACGATCCATTGGTGACTTCTTCTCAAATATGTGGTCAAAAGTGTTTGGATAATAAAAAAGCTAGCAAATTGCTAGCTTTTTTATTATGTCTCTCCCTCTATATAAATCCAAATAAAAAACTTGACATAACTCCTTTTCTTTTAGGCGAAATTGAGCATCCAGCTATGCATAGAACTTCCTACCCCATGCCACTAAGTGAAAGCAGCAGGAAAAATCTTTATCCTCCGCAGCAATGACTTATGGATGTATATAACATCAAAATCCCACTTCTTAAAACTTTGTTTGGTTGTCATATCTGGCTTCTTTTTCTCATACGTATGAACTAGTAATTGTTCTACACCGTTTTTACCAACTCCTCTTTCTGTAAAAATGGTGGAAGAGAGGTGAAACAAATGGGTGTAATTTCTTATAACGAAGAACATGTAAAATTATTAGCAAGACTTATGCGAGCTGAAGCTGAAGGAGAAGGACAGCAAGGCATGCTAATGGTTGGGAATGTAGGTGTAAATCGTGTTAGAGGAAATTGTTTAGACTTCAAGAACATACGTAATCTACAACAAATGGTATTTCAAAGGCCTGGTGGTTTTGAAGCGACACAAAAGGGGTATTTTTACCAGCGTGCACGCGAACAAGATATCGCCCTTGCAAGACGTGTTATTGAAGGTCAACGATTTTGGCCTGCTAATTTTGCTTTATGGTTTTTCAGGCCAGACGGTCCTTGTCCACCAACTTGGTATAATCAACAAAATACTGGTCGTTTTAAAAAGCACTGCTTTTTCCAACCATCAGGAGAGGACTGCCCAGGTGTATATAGTTAGTTTTATTCTACATTTTAATTTTTAAGGGGAGGGAACGATTTATTATGGCACAGCAACAAAATCCATTCTATGGAACTTTTTTTCAACCTTCTGGAACCCAGTTACCACCAGGACAACAACAGCAACAAATGACACCTCAGCAACAACAAGCAATGCAACAACAAGCGATGCAACAACAAGCGCAAGCACAGTTTGCAGTATCTCAAGGTATGCTACCACTAGAACAATCCTATATCGAAAACATCCTTCGTTTAAACAAAGGGAAAAGAGCAACTGTTGTTATGACATACGAGCGTGGTAGTTCACTTGGAACACAATCTTATACAGGCATTATTGAGGCTGCTGGTCGTGATCATATCGTAATCAGTGAACCTCAATCTGGAAAACGTTTCTTACTACTTATGATTTACTTAGATTACGTAGAATTCCCGGAAGAAATTGTATATTTACCAAGCCAACAAGCAACCTATCCCCCAAGATCATAAAAAAAAGCTGGCGTTTGCCAGCTTTTGTTTTGTCTTTATAACCCTTTTACAACTGCAGTTCCTAGTAAAATCCAGCCTACGATGAACGCGACGCCACCAAGTGGTGTAATCGGTCCAAAAAACTTAATACCTGTTGTACTTAATGCATATAGACTTCCAGAGAACATAATAATTCCAGCTACCATAAACCAGCCTGCTGCACCTAGAAGGGAAGATTGAATTTTATCCATTAATAAAGCAACAATAAACAATCCTCCGGCATGAAACATTTGATATGTAACACCTGTTTTCCAAACTTCTAACATTTTTGCAGAAATCTTATTTTCTAAACCGTGTGCACCAAAAGCACCTAATGCAACAGATAATCCAGCTGCAATACAGCCTAATAAGAAGAAGATTTTCATTAGAATTCCCCTTTTTATCTTTATGATAAGAAATTTTTACATATAAGCCAACCTTTTTAACTCCTAAAAATCAAATAAAGAATTGCCGTTTGCATCCTCTTCCTTCATGTATACAGGTTCCCCCGAAACTGGTACGACTTGCTGAGTTGTTGCTGTCATTGTCATCGGATGAGATGATATAACTTGTGATTGTAATTTTGGCTCTACATACGTATGAGATTCACTCTGTTCATCTAAAAGTAAATCACATAAAGCACGAACAACTGATAAATGTTCTTTTGCCTTCTGTCCTTCACTGCTTTTTGCTTTCGCAATTTCATTTGCCATTTTATTTAAGATCTTATCGCTAGATACTTGCATTCCGTGTCACCTCTTACTTTGTAGTTCTTTCTCAAATTGCCCTAGTTTCTCTACTATATATATCCACTTTGATTTTCAAGCACCTAAGTCGCGGCTATGAAAACAAAAGAAGATCTCCACTTGTTTTCTCATTTTGTTCTCACTTGGCATGGGGCTAAAAAAGGCACTGACGGCTTCTATCCATCGCCGGATTCTCTCTTTCCACCTATAAAGAATGATTTTATGTCGTTTTTTTATTTTGTATTTATATAGACCGAATACTATTATCATATCATGTTATTTTAATTTTTCCTGCTATTTGTTTATCCATCTTCTTCCTCCGCATTGCATGAAATAAAGTGAAACTTTAATCAGTGGGGGTTTTCTTCATCTCCCACTGATAATTAGTCCCCACGAATCGGGCTTTTACGGGCTAAATTCCCCTCAATACTCATTACTACTACCCTAACAGGAATAATACGAAGTAGTTTTATTTTTTGTATTCCTATTCTTCTTCAACTCTTTTCTCCACTACAATCTTTGCCAGAGGAAATAAAATACGTATATACTAGAAGCGGAATCTACGAAAGAGGTCGATATGATGAAAACATTTCTTTCCGCCCTGCAGTGGGCGTTGTTTATTTTGGCTGGAAGCCTCATTGTACCAATTAGCGTTGCGGCCAGTTATGGACTTGAAGGTGCTGAAGCCATTGCATTTGTACAACGAACGTTATTTGTTCTTGGTTTCGCTGGTCTTCTGCAAGCTATATTTGGTCATAGGCTTCCTATCCAAGAAGGCCCAGCTGGTCTTTGGTGGGGAATTTTCTCACTATATGCAAGTCTAGGTGTTGTATTATTTGGATCTAACAGTGAAACACTTCGAGTCTTGCAATACGCTTTCTTATTAAGTGGTATTATTTGTATTATCCTTAGTGTTTTGGGGCTTATTGATAAACTTGTTCGATATTTTACACCGACAGTAATTGGAACATATTTATTCCTTCTTGTCGCCCAGCTAAGTGGTGCCTTCCTAAAGGGAATGTTTGGCCTAGATGGTAAACATTCCGAAGTACAAGCAAATGTATTCATTCTTTCACTTATTGTTATTTTACTATCATTTTTCATTATGAAGTTACCTATTATTGGACAATACTCTGTTCTTTTCAGCATTGTCTTTGGATGGATTTTATTTGCATGTTTCGGATTGTCTAATCCTATTACACCGGTAACAGACATGATTCGACTTCCATCCCTATTTGTCTTTGGGACGCCTCGCATTGAATGGAACATGGCGATCACCGTTATATTTGTTACACTGTTACTTTTAACAAACATGTTAGCAAGCATTCGTGTTGTACAAAAAGTTGTTTCTAAATACGAAAAAGACGCAGTCCAAGATCGCTTTAAACAAGCTGGTATTATAACAGGAATTAACCAATTGTTAGGTGGTTTGTTCTCAGCGATTGGACCTGTGGCTATTTCAGGATCAGCTGGATTTATTGCAACAACAAATATTTATAAACGCCTTCCTTTCATATTAGGATCAAGTTTTATTATTGTAATTAGTATATTTCCAAAGATTACATCATTCTTTGCCGCTATTCCTGTTGCTGTTGGATATGCTGCCATTTATCCTGTATTTGCAAGTATGATTGGTCTTGCCTTTCGTGAATATGACACTGTAGAAAATAAAGAGCGTTTATTCCGCGTCGCTGGTCTGTCTCTTTTCACAGGAATCGGTGTTATGTTTGTCCCACCGCAGGCTTTTTCGACCCTGCCACCATTTTTAGCATCATTTTTAAGCAATGGCCTTGTACTCGGTTCTGTCATGGCTATTTTGCTTGAAGTTTTATTTTCCCGTTCAAAGGAAAAACAGCCATTATAAATTGGAAAACTTCCATTATTGCACTCTATTTTCAGAGTTGTTACGATAGTGATAAATCATTATGGGCAATATGCCCATAATAATTTATCCTAACAATACAGTAATCCAATAAACTTTTTCTAAAGAAGTTCGATGTCTTACTATTTATTCCTCATTATTTTGCTAGATTGAATTTCTAACAATACGAATCATTATTTCAACAAAGAAAGGAATTTTTTACATGTCTTATAAAATGATTGTTTTAGATTTAGATGATACTTTACTTCGCGATGACCATACAATTTCAGAACGTACAAAACAAGCTTTAATGACAGCCCAAGAGCAAGGAGTAAAGGTTGTACTTGCTTCTGGCCGTCCAACATTTGGTATGCGCCATATCGCAAAGGAACTCCGTTTAGAAGAATACGGCAGTTTTATCCTATCATTTAATGGTGCTAAAATTATTAACTGTAAAACAGATGAAGAACTATTCAGTAGTACACTATCTCCTGAAATCGTTCACAGTTTATATGAAATCAGTAAGCATGAAGACGTTTGGATTCATACGTATGTCGGAGATGATATCGTAACAGAAGAGAATAATCCATATACAGAAATTGAAGGTCAACTGACAGGCATGCCGATTATCCAAGTAGATAGTTTTACAGCAGCTGTGCAAGAACCTGTTGTAAAAGTATTAATGAATAAAGAAGCTGAGCGCCTTGTAGAAGTAGAAAAGAAACTACAAAAACAATTAGAAGGTAAACTAAGTGTAATGCGTTCTAAGCCATTTTTCTTAGAATTCACAGAAGCTGGTGTTACAAAAGGAACAAGCTTAAATCAACTGATTCAAAAGCTTGGTATTAAGCGCGAAGAAGTTATTGCAATGGGTGATAGCTATAACGACCAAGCAATGATCGAGTTTGCTGGTCTTGGGGTTGCGATGGGTAATGCTCCAGATGATATTAAAGAAATTGCTAACTACGTAACAGACACAAACATGAATGACGGCGTTGCTAAAGTTGTAGAGAAATTTGTACTTAAAACTGAAGTTCTAGTTTAATATATAAATTTTTCAACATATACATTGCTGCTATGAAATCAAAAGGTAACTTACACTCTCTTTCTCCCTTTGTTTTCACTTGGCATGGGGCGAAAATAGGCACTGACCGCTTCTATCCATGGACTGATTCTCTCTCCCATCTAAAAAGAGGGGTTTTATATCAGTTCTTCAATCTGAATTTATATAAATCCATTCACAAAACCCATTTGAAGTCAAACACTTCAAATGGGTTTTTATTTAAATATACGTAGCTTTGTGAAGATATTTTGAACTTTACAACATTCCCGTAGTGTAAACTTTGTTTTTGTATATAATGAAATAAAATAGACTATTTTATTTTGAATTAGAATACAAATTTACTATATACAAGCTCATATTATAAGGAGGCTGTTTCATGTTATCTACACCAATCGGAAGATTAAGAGCAATTGGATTAGTCGAGGGGATTTCCTTCCTACTATTATTATTCGTAGCAATGCCGCTAAAATACTTCGCGGATTTTCCAGCAGCCGTTAAAATTACAGGTATGGCTCACGGCGTACTATTCATACTATTCATCTTCGCAGTGATTCAAGTAACAATCGTACATCGTAAGTCAATCTTATGGGCTTTAGGTGCATTCATTGCTTCCGTTATCCCATTTGGTACGTTCGTACTAGATGCAAAATTAAAAAATGAACCACAATAAGTAAAAAGGTAGCTAACAATTATCCTGTTAGCTACCTTTTTTATAGGTTTGGAATTTGCCAATCAATTTCTTTCTCATTCATACTAGATAAGATATCGTTCACTTTCGAAAATGGTTTACTTCCAAAGAAACCGCGTCTTGCTGATAATGGACTTGGATGTACCGATTCAATAATATGATGATTTGCATTTGTAATCAGCTTTTTCTTCGCCTGTGCATGGCGTCCCCACAGTATAAAAATCACTGGTTTATCTCGTTCATTTAAAAGCTCAATTACGCGATCAGTGAAATGCTCCCACCCTTTTCCTTTATGAGAATTTGCTTCCCCTTGTCTGACAGTTAACACCGCGTTTAGTAATAACACGCCTTGCTCCGCCCATTTCACTAAATAACCGTTATTCGGGATTTCACAACCAAGGTCTGCACGCAGTTCTTTGTACATGTTTTGCAATGATGGTGGTGTTTTCACACCAGGTTGTACAGAAAAACTTAGCCCATGCGCTTGATCTGGCCCATGATATGGATCTTGTCCTAAAATGACAACCTTCGTATCCCCATAACTTGTATAATGCAATGCATTAAAAATATCATTGGCATTTGGATATACTACATGGGTACTATATTCTTCTTTTAAAAACTGCCTTAGTTTCTGATAATATGGTTTTTCAAATTCTGGTGCAAGTAACGGCTCCCAATCATTCTTTAAAATATGTTCCATCTCTTCACTTCCTCTTCACTTAATTAACCATGTCTTGCTTTGTAAAGACTACAAACGAAACGATAAGAGAAGCTATTGCCCAAACGGTTAAATTCATCAATGAAAAGCTCATCGATAGACCTTGCAATGCTGGTAACTTTCCTGACAAGTAATCTGTTAAGGATAAATTTACACTAAAAATATATTTTGCCCCTTCCCAAGATGTTGCGAAAGAACTTAAGATACCACCTGCAATTAATGCTGCCAGCATGACTCCCATACCAGCTGGTGTATTACGAATTAACACTGAAATCATAAAGGATATTGTTCCCACAACAATTGCAACAAACCACGCTAATCCATATGCCATTAAAATATATTGCCATTGCGGAATAAGATGAACAAAATTTGTATTTAATGTTTCTTTATCTATCCCAAATCCTGTAAGTACTGGTAATTTCCAACCAGAATATCCAAAAACAACGCCCGATAATGCGTATGAAAAAATTCCTACCAGGAGCAATATAAGTGAGATAAATAACAACATCGTCACGTATTTACTGAGAAGAATTTTCCAGCGCCGAATCGGCCGTGTTAGAAGCATTTTCATCGTTCCATCGCTTCGTTCTCCTGAAACAATATCAATCGCTACAATCATTACAAGAAGCGGAATAAACAATGTAATCCCCTGTTCAATGAATGCTCGCACAAATGTCGGTGCTCCCGGTGCAGTTGGATTAATATCATGATCTAAATAATATTGTTGTTGCTCCACTCGTACTTTCAACCAATCCCGCCATTCTTCTGGCAATCTTGAATTATTTAAACGGTTTTGTGAATCAACAATTTGCTGCTGAAGGGCTACTTTCCAATCACTCGTACCGAGGCGCTTTTGTGTTGTTTGCACTTCACGATACTGTGCATACACAAACAAAGGAATTAAGATTGCCAATATGAGCATAACGACAAAAATACGTTTCTTTCGATAGATTTTTTCTGATTCATTTAAAACAAGATTCGCAAATTCACGCATGCTGCTCACTCCTTGTGAGTTCAATGAATAAATCTTCTAACGTAAACACAAGTTCCTTCACGCTATGTACATCTATTCCGTTTTCTACAAAGCGTTTATTCCAATTACTAATTGATGAAATGTCCATCCGGCAAAGTAAACGTTCATTGTCTACACTAATTTCTCTTACTTCTTCTGCCGCTTCTAACATATTTTTCGCCTTTGCAATCGGTGTAACAATCCATTCCACACGATCGCTCGCAGTTTTAATTAACTCTTCAATTGGTGCAACCGTAATCATTTTCCCTTTATGAATAATCGCAACGCGATCACATATCATTTGTACTTCGCTTAGTAAGTGACTCGAAATAAAGACGCTCATATTTTCTTCTTTCACAAGCTTATGTATAAATTCCCGCATCTCTCTAATACCAGCTGGATCTAAGCCATTTGTTGGCTCATCTAATATAAGCAGTTTCGGGTTTCCAAGAAGAGCCTGTGCGATTCCAAGACGTTGTTTCATGCCAAGAGAATATGTTTTTACTTTATCGTGAATACGTTCATCTAAGTGAACCATTTTCGCAATTTCTAAAATACGTTCATCTGATATACCGCCAAGCATCCGTGCAAATTGCTTTAAATTTTCCCATCCCGTTAAATAGGTATAAAGTTCTGGGTTTTCCACGATACTCCCAATTTGTCGCATCGCTTCGCGAAAATTCCCTTGAATATTATACCCACCAATCGTAATCTCACCTTCAGTTGCTTTAATAAGCCCAACTAGCATCCGAATTGTCGTTGTTTTCCCAGCTCCATTTGGACCTAAAAATCCAAATACTTCTCCTTGGTTCACATCAAACGATATGTTCTCCACAAGCGTCTTTTTCCCAATTACCTTTTTTACATCCCGCACTGAAAGTATTATCGTCATTTCGCCTCTCCTCCATCTAGCTGCATCTTACTTACAACATTTTGTAATAAGCGAGTTGCCATGTATGAGTAGCCTGTTTCGTTTGGATGGAAATGATCTGAGTATAATAATTCTTTCCCTCTGCTTTGAAACAGATCAAACGTTGGCGTTATATATACATTTCTATTATCTATTGCTAATTTCTCTAAAGATGCATTCCAATCTACAACAATCGATGAAGAGCCTTTTAAATCCTCTACATCTTCAAATGGATTATATAAACCAAGCCAAAAAATCGGACTATCTTGGTTTAACTTTCGGATTTCAGCTAAAATTTGCTTCGCCTGATTTTGAAACGTTTGCGTATCAGGACGGTATGTTTCTAAGTCTATCTTCTCAAGTGATTCCCAGCCTGGAAATAAGTCATTGCCTCCAATGGTTAAAACGATTAAATCTGCCTGTTTAATGGAGTATTGAGCACCACTGCTTTCTATTTGCTTTAACAAATCTGGCATCTTCGCACCACTAACAGCTAAATTCGTTAACGCAACCTTTTGTTTATAATCCTCTTGTAGACTTTCTTTTACTCGCCCCACATAGCCAATTCCTTCTTTATCACCAACGCCGCGAGTTAAAGAATCACCTAAGCTGACAACTTGTAATGTTCCTGGGTTTTGTTTCCCTTTTACTTGTTTTTGTTCTGTCTTCGTAGTTAAATTTGAAGCTTTCGGATTTAATACATCATTAATACCCGAAATAAAGCCATATGCAAATAAACAAAAAGATACGATTGTAATGAGTAAAATTCCTTTTATTAATTTTGATCTCATATCAAAACCCCTTTTAGCCTGGTAGATTGCCCATATTATACCAAACGCCCATTTGAAAAGCGATTTTCATCTCTTCTATAATTATGTAGTTTCACGAATAGTCAATTGCGGCAAGAGTTCAATACTCTTCACATCTATCTTTTCATCTTTTATCTTCTCATATAGTATCTCAAATGCTTTTGCACCAACTGCTTTACTAGAATGAGCAATCGTTGTAATTCCTAATACATCTGCTACTTCTTGATCGTCACACCCAATAATCGCTAGATCTTCCGGAACACGAATCCCATGTTTCTTTGCTTCTGTTACCATACCTGCTGCAATATGGTTACAAGAAACAAGGAATGCTGTTGGCCTTACAGGCATCTTTATCCATTCCCTTATTACATTGCGCCCGTCGTCTACCTTAAAACACCCTTTAAATTTCCAGTTATCCGCAGGTGTAATAGAAATATGTTGCAGTGCATCCTCGTACGCTTGTTTTCTTCTTTGACTATTAATGCTATTGTCTCTTCCAATACAATATCCAATACAAGTATGACCAGTATCTATCAAGATTTTCATTCCTTGAGCAAACACTTTATAGTAATCAATATGTACGCTCGAGATGAAATTCGAATCTATTTCTTCACAAACTACAATTGGCCCAAATTTCGTATACTCCTCGAGCTTTTCCTTATCATTTGTCCGGGAACATATAATGACTCCATCAAGCTTTTTCATTTTTAACATCTGCAAAATTTCAAGTTCCCTTTCTTCACTATAATTCGTCTGACAAAGCATCATATGATAATTATTCTTTGCAGTTTCTTTCGATATCCCCTCAATAATAGCACTATAATATTGATCATTTACATGCGGCAATAAAACACCAATTACATTTGTTTTTCCTTTCACTAAATGAATTGCATTCACATTTTGAGTGTAATTTAACTCTTCTATAATGGCTAAAATCTCTTTTCGTTTCTGTTCATTCACATACGGATGATTATTAAGTACACGTGAAACAGTTGATACAGATACTCCAGCCAATTCGGCAATTTTTCTTATATTAGTCATTTCATTCTCTCCTTTTTACAAAATTTCTCCCTTGACCTGGTAAGCTTTTCACATTATATCCTTTCCTAGCAAACACGTTCAGAAAGGATTAGGAACATATGATACAATTCAAACTAGAATATATATTTTTTATCGGTGGCTTACTCATTCTATCTCTCGGAATTAATATGATGACAACCATCACTTCTTTTGGACTTAGTCCTTATGATTCATTTTTCATTGCCCTATACCAAAATTTTGGAGTAAGTATTGGCTTTTGGATTTTTATGATTAACTTCGCTTTTACAATTATTGTACTGTTTTTAAATAAAAAGCACATTACAATAGGAACAATCGTTACTATGGTTCTTATATCTGTTTTTGTTGATTGGATTGGTTCTATCGATGTCATTATGAATTCTATCCGCTCTCTTCCAAAATATATAACACTTATTTGTGGAAATCTATTTGTTGGCGCTGGAATTGGCATTTATGTATCTACACAGCTCTGTGCTGCACCGCAAGAAGCATTCGTCTTAACCATGGCTGAAAAGAAAAAGTGGACATTTCGAAGAACAGAAATTTCATTAGCCTTTTTATTTTTAACATGTAGCTTTTTACTAGACGGTCCTATTTACTTTGGTACAATTATCCTTTCATTTACAACAGGCTGGATTATTCAAGCATTTATTCAGATTGGCACAAAGGTCCTTAACATAAAAAAGCCTATTGAGCATCACGCTCAATAGGCTTCATCTATTTTACTGAAAAACAGCTCCCTGAATATAATCAAAGACAGCCTTCTCATCATTTGGTAACACAACTGGCTGAATTTTCTTCGTATCAATAGCGATATTTGGGTCTTTCAAGCCGTTACCTGTTAATACCGCTACAATTTGGCTTCCTTTTGCAATTTCGCCGCTTTGCAGTTGTTTATAAACACCTGCAAGAGAAGCGCATGAAGCAGGTTCTGCAAAGATTCCTTCGTACTTGGCTAACCATTCATATGCCTCAAGAATTTCACGATCTGTCACTTCATCAATTTTACCTTGAGAGTATTCTGTAGCGAGGGCGGCTTGTTCCCAACTTGCTGGATTCCCAATTCGAATCGCTGTTGCAATTGTTTCTGGCTCTTCAATCTTATGTCCACGCACAATTGCCGCTGCTCCTTCCGCTTCAAAACCGTGCATCTTTGGCAATCCCGTGCCAAGTCTTTCATGATACTCTTTGAAACCTTTCCAATATGCTGTAATATTTCCAGCATTACCAACTGGAATTGCTAGAATATCCGGTGCTTTTCCAAGCGCATCACAAATCTCAAACGCAGCTGTTTTTTGCCCTTCAATTCGGTATGGATTAACAGAGTTTACAAGTGTAATCGGCGATGACTTACTTAGCTTACGTACAATTTGCAAAGCATGGTCGAAATTCCCATCAATACTGATAATCTCGGCACCATACATGACAGCTTGCGCTAATTTACCGTATGCAATCTTCCCATTTGGAATAATAACGATACATGACAATCCTGCCCTAGCCGCATAAGCTGCTGCAGATGCAGATGTATTCCCCGTAGAAGCACAGATAATGGCTCCGCTCCCCGCCTCTTTTGCCTTTGCTACCGCCATTACCATACCGCGATCCTTAAAGGATCCGCTCGGATTTGCTCCTTCGATTTTCCCATAAATTGTTGAACCCCACCGCTTCGAAAGGTTTTCTAATAAAACAAGTGGTGTATTGCCTTCATGCAATGTTAAGGAAGGTGTCTTTTCCGTAATAGGTAAAAACTCCTTATACTCAGCAAGCAAACCTTTCCACATTACTTAGCATCTCCTTCGATTCGATAGTTTGCTTTCACACAATCTACTTCCTCGTATTCCCTAAGTGTATGTAAAATATATTCATAGTCTGCAAGTGATGCACGATGGGTTACGATAACAATCTCAGCCTTTCCTTTCTCCTGTAGCGGCATTTGGATAATCTTCTCAAAGCTAACACCACGTTCAGAGAATAAAGACGTGATTTTTGCAAACACACCAATTTCATCTTTTACATGTAATCGTAAAAACTTTTTCACAAAAATTTCATCCGGCTCTTTTAATACCTTCTCATACTGAGGAGAAACTGCACTATTCCCAGTTACACCAAGGCGTACATTTTGCATTACCGCAACTAAATCAGAAACAACCGCTGTCGCTGTTGGTAAGCTTCCTGCACCAGGTCCATAAAACATCGTTTCTCCTACCGCTTCACCATACACATATACGGCGTTATATTCATTTTGAACAGCTGCAAGAGGGTGTGTATTCGGAAGCAACGTTGGTTCAACTGTTACCTCTAACTTTTCACCATCGCGCTTTGCGAGCCCAATTAATTTAATTGTGTATCCTAAGCTTTTACTATATGCAATATCTTCCTCTGTAATGGAAGTAATCCCTTTCACCTTCACATCTCCAAGTTCTACATTTGTAGAAAAACCAAGAGTAGCCAAAATCGTCATTTTTCTTGCTGCATCTAAACCTTCAACATCTGATGTTGGATCTGCTTCTGCAAATCCAAGCTGCTGCGCTTCTTTTAACACGTCGTCGTATGCTCTCCCTTCGTCAGACATTTTTGTCAGAATAAAGTTCGTTGTTCCGTTCACGATTCCCATCACTTTCGTAATAAGATCCGAGGAAAGCCCTTCTACAATGCTGCGTAGAATTGGAATCCCTCCAGCTACGCTCGCTTCGTAGAATAAATCAGCTTGATTTTCCTTTGCTACTGTCAGTAATTCCGCCCCATGCAATGCCATTAAATCTTTATTAGCAGTAACAACATGTTTACCATTGTTCAAAGCTTGTAAAATATAAGATTTTGCTTCCTGTATACCTCCCATCACTTCAATGACAACATCGATATCAGGATTATCTATAATTTCATTTGCATTTTTCGTTAATAAAGTAGAGGGGACTTGGACCTCTCTCTCTTTCTCAATATTTTGCACTAATACTTTTGTTACTTTCACTGGGCAACCAACTTGGTGCATTAATCGATCTTGATGATCCGTAATAATACGAACCACACCGCTGCCAACTGTTCCAAGGCCTAATAAGCCCACTTGAATTTCATTCATGATACTGTCCACCCCTCTAAAGAATTGTATTTAGATGCCATTATATAAGGTAAAATTCTGAAAAACAATGTATTTTGAACATTTAGAAAAATATAAGATAATCCTTACAAAGAAAGCGTTGCCACGTGTTATATGATGATCATCTTACAAAATATAAGGGGTTTCTTGATATACATAATAATTTAACCAATTTGAAAATAATAAATTTCCATGACTTCGCCATCTTATGAGTGGCTTTTCAGCTGGGTTATTATGTTTAAAATAGTTTTTTGGAACCTTAATCTCTAGCCCTTTTTGTTTATCGCGTTCATATTCCTCTTTTAACGTATTACAGCTATATTCACTATGACCAAGAACAAAAACCTGCCTTCCCTCTTGCCCCATAATAAGGTGAACACCCGCTTCTTCTGATGTTGCTAGTAACGTTAGTTCTGGTACCTTTTCAATATCAGCTCTACGTACTTCTGTATGGCGAGAATGAGGTGCAAAGAAGAGTTCATCAAACCCTTGCAATAATTTCACATGCTGTTCATGCACTTCATGTTCAAATACACCAAACATCTTTTCTTTAAGCGGATATTTTGGAATTCCATAGTGATAATGCAAACCCGCTTGCGCCCCCCAACAAATATGCAGAGTAGATGTTACATTTGTTTTTGAATATTCCATAATACGCCCAAGTTCTTCCCAATAATCTACCTCTTCAAAAGGAAGTGTTTCAACCGGCGCTCCTGTAATAATGAGACCATCAAATTTTTCTCCCTCGATATCGCGAAACGTTTTATAAAAACTTGTTAAATGATCTTGCGCTACATTACGGGATACATGAGACTCCATATGGAGCAAATGCACGTATAATTGGAGTGGTGTATTACCGAGTAATCTGAGCAATTGCGCTTCTGTTTCTTGTTTTGTTGGCATTAAGTTCAAAATTGCAATTTTTAAAGCACGTATATCTTGTGTTTCAGCTCGTTCTTTTGTCATGACAAAAATATTCTCTTTTTGCAATACTTTACGAGCTGGTAAATCCTTATCAACAATGATCGGCATGTGCTTTGCCTCCAACTAATGCTTCCTCTAGGTCCGCAATAATATCAGAAACATCTTCTATACCGACTGATAGGCGAATTAAATCAGATGTAACACCTGCTAAACGCTGTTCTTCTTCATTTAACTGTCTATGCGTTGTACTAGAAGGATGAATCACACATGTTCTCGCATCTGCTACATGTGTTACAAGTGTTGCTAACTTCACATTTGCAATAAATTCTTTCGCAGATTCTAATCCTCCTTTAATTCCAAATGTTAAAACACCACTTGCACCTTTTGCTAAATACTTTTGTGCTAGTAGATAATTTTCGTTACTTTCTAATCCCGGATAATTCACCCATTCAATACGATCATGATTAGCAAGCCACTTCGCAACTGCAAGAGCATTTTCACTATGACGCTCCATTCGTAAATGCAATGTTTCTAAACCAATATTGCTAATATACGCATTGAATGGGCTCATACAGTTTCCATAGTCTCTTAATAGTTGAACACGAGCTTTCACAATATATGCTGCCTGCCCAAAGTTCTGCACATAACTTACACCGTGATAACTTGGATCTGGTTCGACAAGCTCTGGATATTTTCCATTTGTCCAATCAAAATTTCCACCATCAATAACAATCCCACCTAATGAACTTGCATGGCCATCAATATATTTTGTTGTAGAATGAACAATGATATTTGCCCCATGTTCAAACGCTTGGCACAAATATGGTGTCGCCAAAGTATTGTCCACGATAAAAGGTACTTCTAGTTCTTTTGCCGCTGCTGAAAACTCTTTAAAATTTAAAACATTCATCGCTGGATTTCCAAGCGATTCTGCATAAATTAGCTTTGTTTTGTCATTTGCAAGTGCCACAATCTCATCAGCAGCTAAATTTGGATTAAAGAATGTAACATCAATTCCTAATTTACGTAGACTTATCCCAAATAAGTTAAATGTTCCCCCATAAACGGTTGAAGAACAAAGTAAATGATCACCACTACTACAAATATTTAGAACAGCAAGCATAATGGCCGCTTGACCAGAGGCTGTCGCAACAGCTCCAACGCCGCCTTCTAAATCGGATAACTTTTGTTCAAATGCTGCTAGTGTCGGATTCCCAATACGCGTATAAATATAGCCTTCTGCCTCTAAATTAAAGAGTGCCGCTAAATCATCAGACGTATCGTATTTGTACGTCGTACTTTGATAGAGTGGTAAAACACGTGGTTCACCATTTTTTGGTGTATAACCACCCTGTACACAAATGGTTCCTTTTCCCCATGATTCTCCCATTTCTCTTTCTCCTTTCTTTTATAGAAAATAAAAAAACTGCTTCTTTCCCTAACAAGAAAGAAGCAGTTTGAAAACACGCTCTAAAGTCTCTTTCTTATCTCTCAGGGTTTATTACCTGCAGGATTTGGCACAATTCCGTGATACGGCTGTTGCCAAGGTTTCATAGGGCCTGTCCCTCCACCTTTTCTTGATAAGACTATGCAATTACCGTTGATTTTATAGCAATCATTTCCTAATGTCAATTATTTTTCTGAATGTTTACAAAAGATTTTATTAACTGTTTTATTGTTTATTCAGAAAATTAAAGTTATATTAAAATTATTATTATAATTGACCTTTCCCCCTAAAATATTCTACACGTTTACTTATACGTTTTTTCTTTTCATACTCTATCGTCATGAGTAAAGCGGCTATTATAAGCAAGCTATTACTAACAATCATCAAAGGAATAGATAAGTATATCATTGCATATAAACTTGGAAAAATTGCAGCGCACATAAAAAAAATTCGATGAAGAAACACTGCGATACAAACAAATAGTATAGATACCATAACCATAATAAAAATAGAAAACTGTTCTACATGAAAGGAAGTCCACCGATATTCTCGATAAAAATAAGTTATGACTTGTACGGCACATGCTAAAAAGCCTATCATGTGACCAACAACATGGAATTTATACCTATCTTGTTTTCTTCCAATTTTTATAGCTAAATTTATAAAGGTACCCATTACAGCCCCGATTACTGTGAACACCCCTATATACCATAAATTTCTACCAATCGAAATCTCAACGCCATAAACACCATAAAGCATAAGGGCTATACCCGTTCCAATCATTATAGTAGACAAAACAACATCATATTTTTTATACGGAAATTGCCTTTGCAAAATTAACGAAATAATTAATATACAGGTACATGCTGCTAAAGCAGTATAAATAAAAACACCCAAACCTCTCCCTCCCTCATGGTAAATTTTACTATAAAATCACAATAAGTCTTATATTCATTCATATGAAAAAAAACTCACGTACATAACGCGAGTTTTCACTATTCTACAATAACAGCTATACCTTAACCAATTCATTTCCCTCTATTCCTTTGGCTTATTGCACAAGACACTCTCCCAATTTCCTTAGAATCTTTAAAGGGATAACACCATGTTTTAATCTAAGAAGATCGTAATTATTGTAAAATTTGATAAAGCTCATTAAGACTTTGTATTTCATAAGTCGGAATAATTCCAATATGATTCGGCTTCTTAGCAGGATTAAACCAACATGTGTCTAATCCTGCTAACTGCCCACCTTTAATATCTGCACTTAATGAATCACCGATAATTAATCCTTTCTCCACAGAGAAATTAGAAATTCGTGCAAAAACATAATCGAAGTATTCCTTCATTGGCTTTTGATGACCAGTGTCTTCTGAAACAAAAATATCCTTAAAGAATGAATGTAATCCCGAATTACGCAGGCGTTTATCTTGCGTTTTGGAAACACCGTTTGTAACAATATATAAATCATATTCGCTTTGGAGATCTTGTATTAGTTCAAAGGCTCCTTGAATAAGCTGATTCCCTTCTTCTAAATAACTACGATAATTCTGTTCAAACAAAGGTCCATCAACTTCCTGACCGTACTCCTTAAATAAAATTGAAAATCGAGTATTTACTACCTCATCTCGGTCCATTTTTCCTTCCTCAAAGGATTTCCACAGACCTTGGTTTATTCTTTTATAATGTGCTGTAATTTCATCAGTTAAAGGGATTTTTTGTTCCTCAAAAAGTAAATGTAACGCCGTTCTTTCAGCTGCTTTAAAATCTAATAAGGTATCGTCTACATCAAATAGTAATGTTTGATATTTCTTCATGTTGTTTCTCTCCCTTTCCACTATAAAAACACATTTTTTCTTTTATTCTCAAATAAATCGTATCACTCCCACTTGTAAAAAGAATAGGAGATATCTCATACTAAATGAGAGGTGAAAAAATGAAAATCGAAAAAAATTCAGATGAAATTTATAGTTATGTACAACGCTTCAATTTTCAAACGTTCTTCTCATTTGATATTTTTCCATATATAGAAATTCATTCGTTTCAAAAGAAAGAAACCATTTGTAACGAAGGAGAAGACTTTCCTTATCTCTATTACTTAATCTCTGGAAAAGCAAAAATATATATGAGCCATCAAAATGGGAGAATTTCCTTAATTGACTTTGTAAAAGCACCGTCAATTATTGGAGAATTAGGATTAATTGGAGTCGAATCTATAACAAAAGGTATCGAAGCTATGGAATCATGTATCTGTCTAGCTCTTCCTCTAAAAGATTGTCATCATCTCTTATTACAAGACGCATACTTCTTACAACAGCTATGCAAATT
Organism: Bacillus sp. Medicinal_06; assembly: GCF_056711665.1. Taxonomy (NCBI): domain Bacteria; kingdom Bacillati; phylum Bacillota; class Bacilli; order Caryophanales; family Bacillaceae; genus Bacillus; species Bacillus sp. Medicinal_06. The sequence goes on from NZ_JBWYHD010000009.1 coordinate 82,319, forward strand.
TATTGGAGAAAAAACACTTACTCGAACTGAACAATATGCAAGAAGCTATAACTACCCTTTAGAAAATCGATTAGCAGCTTTTATTCTGTTAACTGAGCAAAACAATTGTTATCTCGAAAAGCATACAGAGGCCTCTGAATACTTAAACGTTAGTTATCGTCATCTCTTATATGTATTAAAGCAGTTTTGTCAGCAAAATTGGTTAAAAAAAGAAGGAAGAATGTATTTGATACAGGGTAGAGAGCAATTAAAACAGTTAGCAGATGAGCTCAAACGAAAATAAAAAAGCAGCACCAACGTCTTAAAAACGTTGATACTGCAAGGGTACTTGTCATGTTTGAGTGACGATTATATTTTTAATTAAAATGTACTTGCTACTTTAGCAGCTTTTTCAAGGCCTTCTGCAATAATTGCTTCTGCTTTATCTGGGAATTGATTATGACCTTCAATGATCACTGTTTCCATATTTGTTGCACCGAAGAAGCCCATCATGCTTGCTACATATTTAACAGCCATTTCTACGCCAGCTGCTGGTCCTTCAGAATATACACCACCGCGTGCATTTAATAGTGCAATTTTCTTATCACCGATAAGACCTACCGGACCTTCTGGTGTATATTTAAATGTTTTTCCAGCACGATTTAGGTAATCAATATATGTGTGTAGTACAGCTGGAATTGTTAAGTTCCATAATGGGAAACCAAATACCACTTTGTCAGCTGCAAGGAATTGATCTAAATATTTATCCGCAACAGCTACTGCTTTTGCTTCTTCTGCTGTTAAGTCAAACCCTTTACCAGCTTTAAATGTACCATTAATCATATCTACGCCTACATATGGCAACTCTTCATTATATAAATCAAGTTCTACCACTGTATCATTTGGATGTGATTCTTTGTAGCTTGCTAAAAATGTTTCATATAATTTCACGCTAACCGCTTGGTCCGCTGGGCGGTTGTTAGCCTTTACGAATAAAACTGTTGTCATGTTTTATTTTCCTCCTAATACTTACTCTTACGTTGTTTATTATTTACTCGCTAAAAAGGGACAACCCCTTGTAATTGTTGTTGCTTACAAATACCATTTTATCCTCTCTCTTCTTTCATTTCTTCCTCACATGGACGTATCTTTTCAAAAAAAAAGTCCGCCTCCTAAAGGCGAACTAGGTCCTACGACTTTTGTCTTATACGATCCCATTTTTCACTGCATATAAAGCTGCTTGTGTACGATCCGATAGACTTAATTTACTTAGAATACTACTTACATGGGCTTTTACTGTTTTTTCGGTAATAACTAAAACAGATGCAATTTCCTTATTACTCATTCCTTTTGCCAAGAGCTGTAATACTTCATTCTCCCTTGCCGTTAGTACATCTACATGAATATTTGATAACTCCTGTTTCTCTTCTTGCGGCAACGTTTGAGAAAGAAGGCTACTGGCTATATCAGGATGAAGTTGAATATTTCCTTTGTATGCACTACGGATGGCTTCCACAAGTTGATCCGGCTCGACATCTTTTAAAATGTATCCACTTGCTCCAGCCTTTAAGGCTGGTAACACATGTGCTTGATCCGAAAAACTAGTTAATACGAGCACTTTTACATTTGGATACTCTTTTTTTATACACGCAGTTGCTTCAATCCCATCCATCTCTGGCATATATAAATCCATTAGTACAACATCTGGCTGCACCTCTCCTACTTTCATTAGTGCCTCTTTTCCGTTATTTGCTTCTCCAACTAGCTCCAAATCTTCTTGCGTGCTTAAAAAAAATGCTAATCCTTTTAAAACAACTGTATGATCATCAACTAATAATACTTTTATCTTCACGAATTTCCCTCATTTTCACATAGCATTATAATGGTACGATAACTTTTATACTCGTTCGATTTTTCTCACTTACAATTGTAATACATCCGCCAATTAACCCTGCGCGCTCACGCATTGTTGTCATACCGAGCGATTTTTTCTCTTTTATGTCTTTTTCTATAAAACCAAGCCCGTAATCAACTATCTCTAAAGACACTTCTTTCTCCGTCACTCTCAAATAAATTGTGGCCTCTGTTACTCCCGCATGTTTACTCACATTATTTAACGCTTCTTGCCCAATTCGCCATAGCGTTTCTTCCACTACACGTGGTAAATCGCGCACACCTGTAACCTGTTCACGTATTTTCAAACCTAAATTTTCACCATATTGCTTTAAAGCGGGCAGTAATCCTTTTTCTAATCCTTCTGGGCGAAGTTGCCAAATAAGTGTCCGCATTTCTTTTAAGGCACCTTGCGCTAACTCTCTCATCTCATAAAGAGATTGATCTACTCTTTCATTTTGTCCCTTCAAAACAGCTTCTGCGCCCTTCGTCATGAAGGTTAATGAAAATAGCTTTTGTGAAACTGAATCATGCAAATCCCTTGCCAAGCGGTTTCGTTCTTCCATTCGGACAAGCTCACGGCGCTGCTGGTTTAATCGTAAATTCTCAATCATTAATGAAATATGATTCGTTAACGCTTGAAGAACATCTACGGCATTTGTATCAAACTCACCCTTGTTTGAACTCACACATAAAACGCCGAACACATGATTTCGAATATGTATTGGAGCTGCAATAATAGAACCATTAGGATGAACGCTATTTCCCACTTGTCTTTTCATTAAAATAGGTCGATTTTTTTCTATCGCTTCCTTCGCTGCCCTCTCTAAGCCAAAATCCACTTGTACTGTATGCTTCTTATAGCAAGCTCGCATAGAGAGCTTTTCCTCTTTTATAAAAAATGAAACTGGCTCCCATAGAAATACATCTCCCACTTGTTTCACAACTTCTTCTGGCAATGTACTTAATTTATGAATTTTTCTTAGTTCCTGAATAAATCGCTCTAGTTTCACATAATAATGAGCTCGTTTCTTTTCATTTTCATATAGTTTCGTTCTTTTTAAAGCTGTCCCAATTTGCAAAGCAACCGATTGCAACAGCATAAGTTCTTCTTCAGAAAAATGTATTTTCCCTGGACCTGCAACATTTAAAACCCCAAAATCTTCTCCACCAGCTTTTAATGGGACAGTTGCATGATGAAGGATCCCCTCAGTGTCACCCCAATTATTTTCAACCGCGTTGTTAATTCGTTTACATTCAATAATATTAACAGCTCGCTCTAATTTCCCCTCTACAAAACGGCGTAAACACCAACATTCTCCTTCACACATTGGCCTTTTATTTTGAAAAGAAAGCGCTGCTGGTAAATGATAATCAATTAACTTTGTATACCTACCATTTTCATCAGCAAGAAAAATCCATCCTGTTGTTAATCCTGTTACATGCAATAACTTCTCTAATACTGCTTGCAACACATGATATGTATCATTAGATGTATTTAATGTTTCTGCAATCTCTTTTAATATAGCTAATTCACTTATACGGTTTTCTTGAAACATAAATTGTCTCCTACATACAATATTTTCTTTTCTCATTGTACCAAATTCAATATCTTTTCAACCAAGCTAACTACTTTTTCACTTTTTACTTATTCACAACATTGATATAATGGTTAAAAATGTAGTTTTCATTATATCACCTGAGGGGGCTTTCACAATGACATTAAACAAGGCACTTACAATCGCTGGTTCTGACACAAGCGGTGGTGCTGGTATACAAGCAGATTTAAAAACGTTCCAAGAACTTGGTGTATACGGCATGACATCTCTTACAACAATCGTAACGATGGATCCGCATAACGGCTGGGCACATAACGTATTCCCTATTCCTGCTTCTACACTCAAACCACAATTAGAAACAACAATTGAAGGTGTTGGTGTTGATGCTTTAAAAACAGGTATGCTTGGATCTGTTGAAATCATTGAAATGGTTGCTGAAACAATTGAAAAGCATAATCTACAAAATGTAGTCGTAGACCCAGTTATGGTTTGTAAAGGTGCAGATGAAGCGTTGCATCCCGAAACAAATGATTGCTTACGCGATGTACTTGTTCCAAAAGCATTAGTTGTTACACCAAACTTATTTGAAGCCTACCAATTAAGCGGTGTAAAAATTAATTCACTTGAAGACATGAAAGAAGCTGCTAAAAAAATTCATGCTTTAGGTGCAAAATATGTATTAATTAAAGGTGGTAGCAAATTAGGTACAGAAACTGCAATTGACGTATTGTACGATGGAGAAACATTCGATTTTCTAGAATCAGAGAAAATTGATACAACAAATACACACGGCGCAGGTTGTACATACTCTGCAGCAATTACAGCTGAACTTGCAAAAGGTAAATCTGTAAAAGAGGCTGTAGCAATCGCAAAAGAATTCATCACAGCTGCAATTCGTTACTCTTTCAAATTAAACGAATACATCGGACCAACACATCACGGTGCATATCGTAAATTTGCTGCTGGAAAAGAACTTGTATAAGAAATAAAAAACAAGCTATCCATGGATAGCTTGTTTTTTATGATGCTAATTTATCTCTATAATCCCAAAACTTTTTACCTTTTTGTTGTTCCACGTGAAACAACAAAAAAAGTAAAAAAGAGCGACGAATCGCTCTTTCTCTTCAACAACACCTTGATATTTTTCCACCTTTCGCATTGAATCTAGCTTCTTGCGCCTCTGCAAAAAACTGTTTTTGACATAGAATCGGTTCTTCCGGGTGGTGCTGTTTCATATGAATAACATACGTTTCATAACTTGGTACTCCAACAAGCAAACTAATAAATTGCTTTCGCGATTTCCACACCTTCCCCAATTTTTTAAGCATAGTTTCTCGACTCACTTTCATCTCTTGAAATATATGGCGCTTCTTTTAATGGTGTTGCTTTATTTTGCAACACTTTAATCCATATACGAATCGCAGAAATAAGAACTGCGATAACAACTACCATGAAAATCCCACAAAGTGCTGCATCGATATAATCATTGAAAATAATTTGCTTCATCTGTGCCACATTTTTGGCTGGTGCTAGTATTTTCCCGTCATCTAAAGCATTTTGAAATACTTTTGCATGCGATAAAAATCCAATTTTCGGATTCTCATGAAATAATTTTTGATAGCCAGCTGTCATCGTCACAATCAACAAGCCTACCGTTGGGATAAGTGTAACCCAAACATATGCCTTTTTCCCCATTTTGAACAATATCGTTGTTCCAAGTAATAAAGCGATTCCAGCTAGCATTTGGTTAGCAATTCCAAAGAGTGGCCATAATGTATTTATACCACCGAGTGGATCAACTACACCTTGGTATAAGAAGTATCCCCACCCCAACACACATAACGTTGTTGCAATCACATTAGCCAGTGTAGAATCTGTTTTCGCAAACGGTTTATATACGTGTCCTAAAATATCTTGGATCATAAATCGTCCTACACGTGTACCAGCATCAATTGTAGTTAAAATAAATAGCGCTTCGAATAAAATAGCAAAGTGATACCAGAACGCCATCATCGCAGTGCCACCAATTACTTGTGAAAAGATATAGGCCATTCCAATCGCTAATGTTGGTGCTCCTCCCGTACGAGATAATATCGTTTGTTCACCAACGTTTACAGCCAGTTCTTTTAATTCATTTGGTGTAATCGTGAATCCCCAAGAAGAAATTACTTGAGCCGCTTGTGAGACATCGGTCCCGATAAGAGCTGCTGGACTGTTAATTGCAAAGTACGTTCCTGGTGTTAATACACAAGCCGCAATCATTGCCATCGCTGCAACGAACGATTCCATTAGCATTGCCCCGTAACCAATTGGCTGGGCATGTCCTTCTCTTTCGATCATCTTCGGCGTCGTACCAGAAGAAACTAAAGCATGGAACCCTGATACAGCCCCGCATGCAATTGTAATAAATAAAAATGGAAATAGATTTCCAGAAAACACTGGTCCTGTTCCGTCAATAAACTTGGACACAGCTGGCATTTGTAAGTCTGGCGCTACAATGAGGATCCCGATTGCTAACCCAACAATCGTACCCACTTTTAAAAAGGTACTTAAATAATCACGTGGAGCTAAGAGCATCCACACCGGTAATGCAGACGCAATGAAACCGTATACAATAAGCATAATTGCAATTGTTTCACCACTAAAAGTAAACATACTTGCAAGTGTAGGATTCTCAGCTACATACTGTCCTCCCACAAGAGATAAAAGAAGTAAAATAATACCGATAACGGATCCTTCCCCAACTCGTCCAGGACGAATGTAACGCATATAAATACCCATTAAAATAGCGATTGGAATTGTCGCTGCGATTGTAAACATTCCCCAAGGGCTACCAACAAGCGCTTTCACAACTACTAAAGCTAATACCGCTAATAAAATAATCATAATACCTAAAATACCAATCATCGCAATCAATCCTGTTACAGGACCAATCTCATCTTTAATCATTTCACCTAATGATTTTCCATTACGTCTCATTGAAGCAAATAAAATAACAAAATCTTGTACTGCTCCAGCAATTACAACTCCAACAATAATCCAAATTGTTCCTGGTAAATATCCCATCTGCGCTGCTAAAATTGGACCTACTAGCGGGCCCGCTCCAGCAATTGCCGCAAAGTGATGTCCAAATAATACCCATTTATTTGTTGGAACATAATCCTTCCCATCATTTAGCGTCTCAGCAGGTGTTTGTCGATTATTATCTAGTTCAAATACTTTTCGTGCGATAAATCTACTATAAAAACGATACGCAACCGCATATACAGAAACCGCTGCGACTAATAACCATACAGCATTAATCGTTTCGCCTTGTGATAAAGCAATGACACCAAATCCAGCTGCTCCTATTGCTGCGATTACACCCCAAAGTAAAATTGACTTAAATGCCTTCACATACAATCCCCCCTATACTACTTCTTAGTGGAGATTGTACTAAATTTTCTGAATATTTTAGTCGAATCCTCCTTATCATGAAGGATTCTTATGTTAACATGTTGAAATTCACCTATGACTTGTCATAATTCAATTTTATTTCGAAGTCGTTTTACATAATTTCGACTAACAGGAATCGGCTGCTCATCATACCTTTCTAAATAAAGATTATAAGTTCCGTTATAATAAGGCTTTAGTTCTTGAACATACATAACATTTATTAAATAACTTTTATGAACGCGCAAAAAATCATATGCTGTTAATTTATTTTCTAATTCTTGGAGTGTGTATGTTGAAATATACTGATTATTTGTTGTATATATTGAGACAGTTTTATTCTCCTTATTTTTACTTACATATACTATATTCTCTGGGAAAAGATACGTAATTCCTTCATGACTTTCAATCGGAAGTTTGCGCAAATGATTTTTTATACTCTTTCCTTTTTCTTGTTCTAGTCTATGCAAAAGAAATTGTAAATCTTCCGCATGAAAAGGTCGTAATAAATAATAAAACGCTTGGAAGCGAAAGGCTGTTATCGCCTCTTCTATATTCTCACCTATAAAAATAAACTTTGTATCGCTACTTAATTGCTGTAATAAGCTAGAGAATTCAAATCCTGTGCCATCCTTTAATTTTGTATCTAAAAAAATAAAATCAGGAATATGCTTTTTGGCTACTTGTAAAGACTCCATCCCTGTTCTTGCTTCAAAACACTCTATATTTCGAATATTTTCTGTAAATATCTCAATTAATCGATTTCTATTTTCTGTCTCTTCCATGATAAGTAAAATTTTCATCTGCCCAACCACCTAATTGTTTTGTCCATATGTCTTGTTGTATACATTCGCTTTAGTACGAAACAATCCCTTTTTCTATGCATATTTTCTATTGAATAAGCTACTCTTCTTCTCAATAATAACAAAGGAAGGAAGTCTTTTGGACCTCCTTCCTTTGTTATACTAATTCTCTTTGCTTCGTTTCCTGTCCAAGTACAACCACTGCAAGCACCCCTATTAAAATGGAACTGCAAAAGATTGTAAAGATCAAAGAGAGAGAAGCTTGAGAAGCAACAAGGTAACCTACTAACAACGGACCAAGAATACCACCAATACGACCAAATGCTGCAGCCATACCAGCCCCAGTACCGCGAATCACTGTCGGATATTGCTCAGGTGTATATGCATATAGTGCACCCCATGCTCCTAGATTAAAGAAGGATAATAACATTCCTGCTACTAACAATGTCGTGAGCGATTCAGCTACTCCAAAGACGTAAGCACTACATGCTGTGCCAATTAAATACGTAACTAATACAAATTTACGACCGAGGCGTTCAATAAACCATGCAGCAGTAAAATACCCTGGAAGCTGTGCCAATGTCATAATTAACACATACTGGAAACTCTTTATTAAACTAAATCCTTTTAACACCATCACACTTGGCAACCAAAGGAACATGCCATAATAAGAAAAGACCACACAGAACCATAAAACCCATAGCATAATCGTTGCTTTTCTATATTCTCCAGACCAAACCGCTTTTATATTTGCAAGAACAGATTGTTTTTTCTCAACCTTTTCAAACCTTGGTGAATCCGGTAAATTCCATCGTAAATATAACGCATAAAAAGCGGGGATCGCACTTAATACCATCGCTATTTGCCAACCGTAGTTTGGAATGACAAAATAAGAAATTAAAGCTGCAATTAACCAGCCACCCGCCCAAAAACTTTCTAGTAATACAACAATTTTTCCACGTTCATGAGCTTCCACACTTTCAGATACAAGCGTGGAAGCAACTGGTAATTCCCCGCCAAGGCCCATACCAATTAAAAAGCGTAATATGAGAAACATAGTCAATGTTGTTGTTAATGCCGTTAAGCCGCTACCGATAGAAAATAATAATAACGTTATAATAAAGACCGATTTTCTTCCCATCTTATCCGCTAGTATCCCAAATGCGAGTGCACCAACAGCCATCCCGATAGAATTGATACTTCCTATCCAGCCCATCTCTTGGCTACTTAGTCCCCATTCTTTTTGCAGTGCAACGATGACAAATGAAAGCATACCCACATCCATTGCATCAAATAGCCAACCTAGCCCCGCTATTCCAAGAAGCTTGCGCTTTGAAATTTCTTTTACATTCCCCACAAGAAGTCCTCCTTACACAGGTGTCTTTACACATCATTTTACATGTGTGTATTGTATAAGTAAAATAATTTCATCCCTATTTTTACTTAAAGGTTCCTTTTTAATCTTCCCATAAAGTGGAGCTTCCATTAGTAGGGTTTTACTAATGGTTTGCCCTCAACAATTGGGCTTTTACGAGCAATGATTCTCCACTTATCTTCTTCGTGTTCCTCTGAATCTTGAGGCGTGGGTCTTACTCCCCTAAAATAGCGGGATAAAATGAAGGTTAAGAATGCCACATATTCAACTTTCAAAAATAAAAAAAGCAGCGATATTTCGCTACTTTTTCGAACGCATCACTGCTTTTAGAAATTCAGCTAATACAAGCTGACGACGCCAACGCGTCGGATTACTACATAGACGGTAAAACCATTCTAAATGAATGGCTTGAATCCATTTTGGTGCACGTTTTACTTCTCCTGCCCAAACGTCCAAACTACCGCCTACACCAACAGCTACCTTTGCTTGCAAACGATGTTTATTATTTTGGATAAAGTTTTCTTGTCTTGGGAACCCAAGTGCTACAAGTAATAGATCTGGCTTTGCTTCTTGAATACGAGAAATAATATCTTCTTCCTCTTCTTGCTTGAAATATCCATCTTGTGTTCCTACAATAGATACAGCTGAATATGTTTTTGTTAAATGATCAGCAGCACCTTTCACAACATGCGGTTTTGCTCCAAGTAAAAAAACAGATACAGATTTATTCTCTTTCGACAACGCCCCAAATAAATCACTCATTAAATCAAAACCTGCTACACGCTCTTTTAATGGCGTGCCTAGCATGCCGCTTGCTTTTACAACTCCAATACCATCTGGTGTGATTAAATCAGTTTTCAAAAGTGTTTGATGAAAACTTGGATCTTTTTTCGCACACATTACAATTTCCGGATTCGCTGTTACAACTTGAAATGTATGAGTTTGTTCTAATTCTAACTGCTTCATGATATATTGAATTGTCTCTTCCATTGTCATCGTAGAGAAAGGGACACCTAAAATATCAACTGTTTGTACTGCCATAATTATAATCCTCTCTATTTCAATAAAAGTTTTTTATATGCTTTATGAGTATCTTCATATAGATTTCGTAATGAGAAATGAGAAGAAGCATGCTCATACAAACGTTCACCCATCGATGCTAATTCACCATTCATCCATTTCTTATAGCTTTCCTCTAATGCACTTGCTAATGCATGCACATCACCAATTGGTACAATCCATCCATATGTATGATCAACAATCAACTCTTCCATATCACCAACATTTGTTGCAATAGAGGTTAAGCGTTGATTTGCTGCTTCTAATAATACAAGTGGGAAGCTTTCACTATAAGAAGTTAATAAATTAATATGAGAGGATGCATATAATTCTTTAACATCCGAACGATACCCTAAAAACATCACTTTATCTTCTAAGCCTTTCTGCCTTACTGTCTCTTTCAATTCTGTTTCAATTGGGCCATCTCCAACTAATAATACCTTAATGTTAGGAATTGTTAGTTTTTGCAAGGCATCAAATAAAATATTATGTCCTTTTACAGGATGAAGACGGGCTACTTGAATGGCAATAAAGGTCCCTTCTTGTACACCTAATTCATCTTTCATATTATAAGGCTTTGTTGGAAGGTTATCATACTCAATCCCGTTATAAACGGTACAAATTTTATCTTCTGGCACACCTAGTGCTACTGTATTTTTCTTAAAACGTTCCGTAATGGCAAAAAATAAATCCACTTTCTTATAAGATTGCAAATTTAACTTTGTAAAAATCCAACCTTTTAAACCGCGCTTCATAAAATCAAGAGTTGGATCACTATGAACTGTTGTTACCCATTTTGCACGTATCTTCCTTTTTAGAAGAGAAAGATAAAAGTTCGCGCGCGCACCATGTGTATGTACAATATCAAAGTGTTCTTCGTTAATAAACGTACGTATTTTGGAAAGAATTGATATGTCATAACGAGATGATTGGGAAAAAACGTGCACCTTAATTCCAAGCTCTCTTGCTTCTCTAGCAATTGCACCTTCTTCAAACACAAGTAATTCAACTTCATCTTTTGGAAATTGCGACAAAAGTGAAATAATGTGAGTTTTCCCGCCACCTTCTTCTGCTCCAGCATTCATATGCAACACTTTCATCTCTGTCTTCCTCCATCTTTATGTTCTCTTATAATTACTATAACAAAAAATAAAAGCTAACGTGACGCTAGCTTTTATTTTTCTATCATTCAATTTCTAAATCAACAATTAAATATGCAAAGATTACAGCAAAATAAATACTTACTCCAGGCGCCGTTAATACATGTCCCGCTATAAATGCGATACCCAGCGCTAAACCTAATGCAGTTGCTAATAATCCGTATTTGACTGTAAATACATCCTTAAATCTAGTTACTAGTACGAGAAGAATTTTCACACCGAAGTATAAGAATGGGATTAAAAGTAGAGCGAAACCGACAATTCCAAATGAATAGAACCAATCATGAAAATCTCGTTCAATTAGCTTCGGATATTCTTTGAAATTCCCAGCATACCCCATGCCTAATAATTTTTGAGATGTTGGAGCTTTTGCATAGTAGTCTTTGTACATTTGTTGGAATAGCTCACGCCCACTAAAAATAATTGCTTGTGTTTCTTCTTTTTTCTCTACTTCTTTTTCTTTCGCTATTTCTTTTTCTTGTTCCTCTTTTGTAACAGAAGGTTTATTTTGTTTCTTTTCTTCTTTCTTTTCTTCTGCCTTTTTCGCTTCTTGTTTTTGCTCAAAAATTTGGAAGTGAAGTCCTATATTTTTTAAGAATGGTGAAAATGGTGTATACGCTAATACTCCAGCAAAAACGACAGTTGCTAGAATACCATTCAATAAATATGGCTTCTTCTTTCTATCTTTACGCTGCAGGAATGCTTGAACATAGCACATGAAAACAGCAACAACCATTGTACCAAAAATTGCTCCAAAACCAACCTTTGTACCAACAGCAAATAATGAGAAGATAATTAAAATAGAAGGAATCCAAAAATAACTCTTCGCTATGCTTGTTGTTTTCTCAATTGAATATAGGACAACAATTGGACATATAACTGCTAAAATAGCGCCTAATTCATTTCCTGCATAGAACCAACCACGTGAACCAAGTTTCACCCATTCGTAGCTGTTATAATCCGTTCCTGTCGCAATGGAAATAACCATGATACTATTTATAATTAACGTTGCATACACAATATAGTTACGCATTTTGGAATACGCATTTGTTTTTTCTCTTAATGATTTAAATACAAAAATGTAACAAGTAAGCATAATTAATGGGTATAATGATTTTGCTATGAATTTAACTTCTTCTCCTAACATAATAGGGCTTTTGACAAGTTTATTATTTACTAAACCTATAGCAAAAACAACACCTACTACTATTAAATAGATGATATATTTACGATTTTCTTTTTCTTTTGCTTGAAGCAAAATATAGATTCCACCAAGAGCCATTACTAATAAACGCGTAATAACTCCAATTGTTGTATCGATTTTCAAAACCATGATGCAAAATGATGTGAGTAAGTCTAAAACTGGCTGTAACATAATGAAAATCAATAAAAGATTTCCAAATTTATTACCTAAACTATTATTTTCTAACATCTCGAACCCCCATAACTATCATAACCTTATCTCACTTTATACAATCTACAATAAACCTTTAACTCGTCTCAAATATTTATTATAACATAATTTTTCAGTTAACCACTTGCTATTTTCAACTACTATCTATATAGATAATAGATAATAAATCTCTTCCTTATATGTTGCATATCCCGTATTTTCAAACGCTTTCTTTCCTCGTTTTTTCTTTTTTTCTACATGTAACGAAAAGTAATTGTTATTTCTAAAACTTTAGTGTATATTTTGCTCTGGAACATCTTTAAGAGGAAGGGATTAAAGCCATGTTATTAATCGAAATATTTACGTTTCTCGGCATTATCGCCGCTGCCATTTCTGGTACATTAGTTGGTTTAAAGAAAGATTTAGATTTATTTGGTGTCCTTTGTTTAGCTGTAGCTACTGCACTTGGTGGCGGAATTATTCGTGATATTATGATTGGTAACCTACCTCCCGTTGCATTTGTACAACCGATTTACTTTTTTGTTAGCGTATTAGCAGCTCTCTTTACTTGTATGTTTTTTGAACGTATTAATAAACTTCAAGTTGTCATTATGCTTTCAGATGCTGTCGGTTTAGGCGTTTTTACTGCTATTGGCGCAAATGCTGCCATGTCACATCACGTCGATGCTTCCTTCTTAGTTGTTTCGATGGGTGTTATTACAGGTATTGGCGGAGGGATTTTGCGTGATATTTGTGCTCAAGATATTCCCTATGTATTCCGTAAAGAGATCTATGCAATTGCTTCTATTTTAGGTGCAATTAGTTTCCTAATTACGTATGAAATGGGTGCACACGTATTAGCCTTTTATATTTGTTTACTAGTAACATTCATCATACGTGTAGTCACTGTTATATATAATGTGCATTTTCCAGTCTTCTTTAAAAGTCATGCAAAGGCAAATGCTAATAAAGTGAAACTTTAATCAGTGGGGGTTTTCTTCATTCCCCACTGATTATTAGCCCTCACCAATCGGGCTTTTACGGGCAGTTGACCTCCCATCTAACTTCTTTGCTTTTGCCGAATTTTGAGGTGGGAGGCTTACTGCTCGTTAATGCGGGGTAAAAGTCATAAAGAGAATTCAAAGGGAATTCGCTTTATTTATGCCTAAAAAGAAAACTCACCACTTAAAAAATGGTGAGTCTTCTTTTCTCATATACCTCAGTATGTCCCCGAAAGATACAGAATAAAAATATCCTGCTCCAAAAAGGTTTTATTCTATTTTTTGAAAAATAGCTTTTGACAATAGAATGACAACATATAGACACCTAAACTTTGTAGAATGAATAAACTTGGTATAGTTAAATTACTATGTATCATATCCTTATTTAAAAGTTTCATGCCAATATATCCAGTTATAAGTAACAGTAGAAACATATAACCTTCGCTCTTTTGTTTCTGAATAAGAAAATGTAAAAGCGCAATTGACATAAATAAAGTTACAGCTATAAAGATGAGTTTTTCACCTTTTAGCAATGCCCCATTCATTCCTTCTGAAGATAGCTGATCTGCACTTGGCTTAACGACAGCTAACCGTTCTGTTTCTAACTCACTTACATTTTGATTTAGGCGTTCTTTCATGCTTTTTGCTTGAACCGTTTCTTGTTTATTACGCCCTTCCCCAATTAAAACCGATTGCATATACGCATCATTAGAAATGGTATATTGTTTTATTCCCATTGCTTGAATCCCATAGTTGATACCAAAATGAGTAGCATAAAATACAGCCAAAACCCCGATCAGTTTTAACAATACATTTTGTTTATCTGCACTTTGGAATATTTCCACTAGTAAGACATACATAATTACTAAAGTAAGTATAAATACCCCTACTGGATACATCATATTACTAAGAGCAAATAGTATCGCAGCACATGCCCATGTGTAAGAATGACTCAATCCTTTATGCAGTAAGATGTAACTCGCAAAGTAAAATAGAAATATAGAGAGTGATTCCCCTGTTAATAATGAACAAGAAAGAATATTGGGCAAATATAGTGAGTAAAACACCGCCGCGATTCGACCGCATTCTTCTTGAAATAAAATTGCCGCAATTCGATAAATGAAAAATGCTGTTCCTGCGCAATATAAAACATTACATAATTGCAACACAAATGTAGCATCGCCAAATACACGAATTAATACTGACTCATATATAATGAAAGGTATTTGACTAACAAGAGTTATATTACCGCTTCCCAGCGCAACTTGTTTTGCAGTCTCATACATGGCCCTCATATCTCCTATAACTGGAGTATCAAAAAAGAGAACTGCTCCAAGTCTAATAAGCACCGTCATACTCATTAGAAAAATGAGAAACTGTTTATCCGTAAATCGATATTGCAAAATAGAAGAGAGAAGTAACAGTAGTATAACGAAAATCGAGAGCACAATCGCTAAACTTGTAGCACTTCCTCCTAAAAACTGCTTACTTCCCTCAAAAGCGTTCCAGCAAGAATAAACAAAAAAGGCAAGCATAGTTCCAATAATCATTTTACTAAAAAAAGATGAAAATCCTGTTTGTAGATGATTCATATGTATATTGCACCTCTATTTCCATTCATGACAAAACGATTCTATCATGAATGGACTTGTGACAGGTAGAAAATTTATCCCGCTATTTTAGAACAGTAACACTCCACCTCAAAATTCAGCGGAAGCAAGGAAAGTTAGGTGGGAAATGAACTGTCCATAAAAGCCCGATTGGTGAGGGCTAATAATCAGTGGGGGATGAGAAAAAACCACTGATTAAAGTTTTACTTTATATGATAAAAATATAACAGTTACTTTTTCACTTGCAATGTAAGCGAAACCTCTTTTACACTACAACCTATACAAAACAAATTTTCTTTCAGTTATACGAATAGAAATACAATATTATTCTATTTTAATAAAGTATACTTCTTATCGAATCTCAATTATCGAAATAACAAATTGTATTCGAGAGAAGGCACTAACCTTTTTTATACAGAAAACAGGCATGCCACTCTGATTGAAAACATAAATAGGAGTCGATTATATGGATAAGAAATTTATGAGAGAATCAAAAGCAATTAAAACAACGCGTGTTTTTCCAAACGATTTAAACAACCATCAAACATTATTTGGCGGAAAATTATTAGCGGAAATTGATAGTATCGCATCTATCGCAGCAGCAAGACATAGCCGAAAACATTGCGTAACAGCTTCCATTGATTCCGTAGACTTTTTAACCCCAATCCACCAAACGGATTCCGTTTGCTATGAGGCATTCGTTTGCTACACCGGGAGATCTTCTATGGAAGTATTTGTGAAAGTCGTTGCAGAAAATTTATTAGAAGGAGAACGCCGTATCGCTGCAACTTGCTTCATTACATTCGTAGCACTAAAAGATGGAAAGCCATCTTCTGTACCACAGGTGCTACCAGAAACAGAAGAAGAACATTGGTTACATAAAACAGGAAAAGAACGTGCACAAAGTAGAAAAGATAACCGTACAAAAAGTAGAGAAATGGCCGATGTATTAACATTGAATAAACCTTGGAACGCATAAATTAAAACTTCTTTCAAAAAGGTTGATACTCTCTTAGCGAATATAGGTCCACTATATTCGCTATTTTTTAAAATATATATGAATCCAACTTGATTTTCCAACATATAAATTGTGGCTATGAAGAACAGAAAGAGACTTTCACTCATTTTCTCCTTCTGTTTTTACATAGCATAGGGCTAAAAAAGGCAATGACCCTGTACATGAGCAGATTCTCTCTCCCACCTAAAAGGAATGGTTTTATGTTGGTCTTTCAATCCGTATTTATATTTATCCAAACATATCTTTTTACAAAACCCATATCATTCGTTTTATCTACTTCATATATCTTCCTAACCAATAGTTGATTTACAAAGTTTATGTGCGGTACACTTATATCCGTAGTTATTGACTACCAATACTAATTTATTGAATATGGAGGAAATCTCTTGAAGCTTATACAACGAATTAAAAACAATCCACTTTATAGCAAAGTAAAATCAATTCCTGCTATTAAAAAATATTCTCAAAATAAAACACTCCGTATTCGAAGAGCAAATATGGAGCAGTACGGATTAAAAGCACTCATCCTAATGCAGGAAGCGTTTGAAGCTGCCGGTCATACATTTTGGTTAGATTATGGGACTTTATTAGGCGCTGTACGTGAAAAAGATTTTATCGGACACGACGATGATATTGATGTTGGAGCTTTTTACGTAGATGAAAATATGAGACAAGCTATTGAAGACCAAATGAAACAAAGAGGATTTATAAAAGAAAGAGCATTTATAATTGATGAAAAAACAGTAGAGGAAACATATGTATATAACGGCGTATACGTTGATATTTTCTATTACTTTAAAGAAGCAAATCATAAAATATGGTGCTATTTCTTCGAAGGCGGTAAAAATGTAGTGTTCGAAGATCATGAAACATACCGTGTTTCAACTGGCTGGAAAACAAAAAAGGCCGTCTCTACATTCGCAGACATGGGAGCAATCTCGTTTAAAGGTGAAACATTTGCTGTTCCTAGTAATTATGAGCAGTATTTAACAGACAATTATGGACCAAATTATATGATTAAAAATGCAGATTGGGATTCTTCTAACTCTGCTTCTAATATTGAATTACTTCCTATAGAACATGCAGAAGGAATCTATTTCAATAATTAATACAATGATTATGAAAGATACGTATTTAACTTTCATTTGTGTGGAAAGGTGAAATTATGCAAAAGTCACTTGTCTCAAATATTTTTTATAAAATATTGCTGAATACCTTTAATATTATTCTCCCAATTCTAGTAGGCCCTTACGCATACAGGATGCTCGGTGCTGATTCAATGGGAACTGTTAACTTTGCTGAAACGATTTTTAATTATTTTTTCATTTTTGCTGTATTTGGTGTATATCAATATGGATTGCGTGAAATTAGCTTAGTGAAAAATGATAAAAAGAAAGTTTCACAATTATTCACGAGTCTATATGTGATTAACTTTACAACCAGTATTCTGGCTTTAATAGCATTTTCACTCTTTAGTTATATTGGATACGGAAACCAAGATTTATTTCCTGTACTTCTCATTTTCGGATTCAACTTTATTGCAAATTTATTTTATGTAGAGTGGTTTAATGAAGCACATGAGAATTATGATTTTATTACGAAAAAAACCGTTATTGTTCGTCTGATTTATGTTGTGCTTCTTTTCACTTTTATTCATGGAGCAGATGACTATAAGCAATTTGCCGGTTTATTAGTTCTATCAACATTTTTAAACCATACGATTAGTTTTATATATGTGAAACGACAAGTTAAGTTTGATTTTTCCAATTTAACAATTATTCCACATTTAAAGCCTTTATTTTTAGTTGTTATCTTTTCAAACGCTAATATTCTATACACACAGCTAGATCGCCTTGTTCTAGGAGAATATGCCGGAAAAGCTGAAGTTGCTTTCTATGTAATGGCCTTTCAAATTATGACCATTATTAATACACTTATGTTAAGTGTTGTACAAGTTACAATTCCAAGACTCTCCTATTTATCAGGTAACGCAACTGAAGGAGAATATGAATCATTACTAAATAAAATCTCAAAAGTATATTTCATTACTCTGTTTCCTGCAGCGATTGGATTAATGCTTATTGCTCATGGAGCTGTTGTCATTTACGGCGGAAATGAATTTGCTGGAGCTGGTAACACCTTAATCGTGTTTGCATTTTATATGATTTCAGTAGGAATTGAATCTATTTTATCAAACCAAATTATTTACGTGAAAAAGAAAGAAAGTATTTTAGTACGCTTTTTATTCATTTGCGGTTTCATAAACCTTGCATCTAATATTGCGCTTATATACTTTGATGTACTTACACCAACAACAGCAATTTTCACAACAACAATTGCTAACTGTTTATTAATTATATTCGAATATATTTATGTAAAAAAGAAATTAAAAGTAAATTACACATTGTTCGACATGCAAAAGCTACGATACCTGTTTTATTCACTGACATTTTTACCAATATCATTCTTAGTGAATACAATAATTTCAGGACAAATCCTACAAGTTATCATCACAATGTTAGCATGTGGATTCGCTTATGCACTTATCCTATTCATAGCGAAAGATGAAATTCTCTTTATGCTATTAGACAAACTAAAAGCACGATTTAAAAAAGCTTAAATGCAACCTCTTAAAGGAGCTGTTACAATTGAAATTCTCTTTAATCATGGCCACTTGTGGTAGACGTGATGATATTCTTGATTTACTACAATCATTAGAAAAACAAACATATAAAAACTTCGAACTTATTGTAGTTGACCAAAACGATACACCAATTTCTGATCTATTTGAGGATTACAAAGAAAAGTTCGCCATTAACTATATTTATACCCCTATTAAAGGGTTATCCCGTGCCCGTAATACAGGATTAAAAGTAGCTGATGGCGATATCATTGCTTTTCCAGATGACGATTGTATCTATGAAACAAATGTGTTAAAAAGCATTCTAGAAACATTTAACAGCAATAAAGATATTCAGTTTATATCAACGAATACTACAAATGTAGAAGGAACCGGCTCATTAATACTCGCTCCAGAAACAGATATTATTTTAAATAATAAGTACGGATTCATGGGACCTTCCTTCACACTATTCTTTACAAAACAATTTGTACAAGATGTTGGTATGTTTGATGAAGATTTAGGTGTTGGATCTGGAACAATTTACGGAGCTGGTGAAGAAACTGATTTCGTGCTGCGTGGTATGAAAAATGGATATACAGGACTATTTAGAAAAGACCTATTCGTATACCATCCAGTAAAAGAAGAAGTGATTAATGAGCAATCATTAAAAAGAGCTATTTCCTATGCCGGTGGTTTCGGAAGAGTAATTCGTTTACATTATGGCTTTCCTTACTTTTTACGCGCGGTTGCAGCCGCTACATTCCGTATGACACAAAATATTTCGAACGACAAACGTAAATTCCATGCAAATCGTTTAAAAGGAATCGTTCGAGGGTATTTTAAATAGAAGAAAAATAAGAGCAAACGAATTTAACGTTTTCTCTTATTTTTTCCCTTTAAAAATGCAATTGTCTCCTTTAACCCCTCAAGATAAGATGTCTGCGGTACTTTGCCAATGTGACGCTCATATTTTTCCCCGCTCAATACAACCGGTTCTTCTGTCAAATATAACATTTCTACAAACTCTTTCATTTGTTTATCAAATAGGCCAATCATTCCGATTATACGTTTTTTTACAGTCATTATAGGTTTTGTATATCCAGTTAATTCTCTTATATGCGTAATCATTTCTTCGCCTGTAATTACACCTGATCCTGGTATGTTCCAGTTTTGCCCATATGCATCATCACGTAATGTTAATTCAACAATAGCTTTAGCTCCATCCGGTGTAAAAATATATTCCCTAGCAAGCTTCTTATCCCCAACAAAACTAGATATTCTATTTGCAAGAACACCTTGCAGTGTATGATGAACGAGTGTACTTTCCGCATTTGGGCCATAAAAATCTGGAAAATGAGCAATAAGTACCGGCACCTCTGCTTGCTTCGCCATCCATTCAAGCTGTAAACGCATTTTCCCCTTCTTTGTGTGCGGATCCTTCACAGCCTCTTCCGTTACCTTCCCTCCGCCTTGTCTTCCATACGCATAAATATTATCTATCATCGCTAATTTAGCACCGTGGTGTTTCGTCGCTTCTAATATATTTTTTAGTAACTCTGGTTGTTTTATCTCCCAATCTGTATACGGTATATTTACAGCATGAAATATAACATCTACATCTTTAGCAGCTTCCATTATATTTGCTTGCTTAAATACATCTCCTGCTACTATTTGTATTTTTTCTTCATCGTAAAACAGCTTTTCTAATCTCTCCTTATTTCTCGCAAAAGCAATTGTATCAATCCCTCTCCCGCACAACTCCTTTGTAATCGCATACCCCATTGCTCCAGATGCTCCCAACACTAGCGCCTTTTTCATCATCATATCCCCCTTTAATTAACCGATGTTCAATTAATGTTAAAAAGAAAATCACTTACATTAGAAGTGATTTTGCAATAAAATTCACATGTTCTTTAGCTAAATCTTGTACATCTTCAAACGTTTGACCACTTCCACAATAATGTGCAACAAATCCATGTAATGATAAAAAAACAGACCATACTGTCATTGCGTTTATATTTCCTTTACATAAAGAAGATATAACAGAAGCGAACTTTTCATAACTAACATTTGGTCCATCTGCTAAACATTCTTTTAATTCGTCATCTTTAATCAAGAACATGATTTCATAATGACTTTGATTTCGTAAACCGAATTCAATAAATCCAAATAAAACCGATTTTAATTGCTCTTCTCGCTGTAAATTTTGAGCATTAATTTCATCTAGTTTTTCATTTAATAATTGAAAATCTTGTTCAACCATCGCATAAAAAAGCTCCGCTTTATTCTTAAAATGATAATAAATTGAACCATGACTATACCCTAATTCTGTTGCAATTTTACGCATGGAAGTATGCTGATATCCTAATTTTATAAATAAATCTCTCGCTGCATTCATAATCATTTCTCTTGTTAATTCTTGTTTAACTGCTTTTCTTGGCGACATCTATCATACCTCACAATTTAATTAACCACCGTTCAATTATATTATATTCCTTTCCCAGAAAAAAACAACCTTGTTTTTGAAAAAATATACATTTTGAAAGGATGGTATTATCTCTAAGAATTTAGTATCATGATTCAAGATACTATTTTGAAATGGACGGAGGACACTATGAGCTTATTAACAGTTGAAAATTTAGGTCATACATTTGGTGACCGCACACTATTTAAAGACGTATCAATGCGTTTATTAGCAGGAGAACATGTTGGATTAGTTGGCGCAAACGGCGTTGGCAAATCAACATTTATGAATATCATTACTGGACAACTTATCCATGACCAAGGACGTGTAGAATGGACACCTGGCACACACTACGGATATTTAGATCAACATACCATTTTAACACCTGGCAGAACAATTCGTGACGTATTAACAGATGCATTCTTACCTTTATTTGAAAAAGAAAAAGAACTCAATATCATTACAGAAAAAATGGGAACGGCTACACCAGAAGAATTAGAAGAACTTCTAGACCAAATGGCAGAAATACAAGATGCACTTGAAGCAGGTGGCTTCTACTTACTAGATATTAAAATCGAAGAGGCGGCACGCGGTCTTGGAATTGATGCAATTGGATTAGACCGTGATGTTTCTGCGTTAAGTGGTGGACAGCGTACAAAAGTATTACTTGCAAAGCTATTACTTGAACAACCAGAAGTACTATTACTGGATGAGCCGACAAACTATTTAGATGTTGAACATATTCAATGGTTAACAAATTACCTGAAAGAATATCCACATGCATTCCTTTTAATTTCCCATGACACGGAATTTATGAACAGATGTGTGGATGTTATTTTCCATCTAGAATTCTCAAAAATGACGCGTTACACAGCGACATATGAAAAATTCCTAGAGCTAGCTGAAATCAATAAAAATCAACATTTAAACGCTTATCAAAAGCAACAAGAATTTATTAAAAAACAAGAAGATTTTATCGCAAAAAACAAAGCTCGTTATTCTACAACAGGTCGTGCAAAGAGCCGTCAAAAACAACTTGATCGCATGGAACGCATCGATCGTCCAGAAACAGCGATTAAACCAGAATTCTCTTTCAAAGAATGTCGCGCAAGTAGTCGCTTTGTCTTTGAAGGTGAAGACGTAGAAATTGGATACACACATGCATTATTACCAAAACTAACGATGACAATTGAACGTGGAGAAAAAATTGCAATTGTTGGATGTAATGGTGTTGGTAAATCAACATTATTGAAAACAATCCTAGGTAAAATTAAACCGTTAAGCGGGAAAACAAGCCTTGGTGATTTCTTAGAACCAGCATACTTTGAACAAGAAGTAAAAGCTGATAACTTAACACCTATCGATGATGTTTGGAATACATTCCCGAATCTAGATCAACATCAAATTCGTGCAATGTTAGCAAAATGCGGACTAAAAAATGAACATATTACTCGTCCATTAAGCCAATTAAGCGGTGGAGAGCAAGCAAAGGTTCGTTTATGTAAACTCATGGGTGAAGAAAGTAACTGGCTATTATTTGATGAGCCGACAAATCACCTTGATGTTACGGCAAAAGAAGAGTTAAAAAAAGCAATGAAAGCATACAAAGGAACAATTCTTCTTGTATGTCACGAACCAGACTTTTACCAAGATTGGATAACAAAAGTTTGGAATGTAGAAGAATGGGCCGAGCAAAAAATCTAACCACACCTTTTTCTATGTGGCAGTATAGAAGTTCTAAACTGCCACATACTGTATATCAATAAGACATCATCATGTTGGAAGCTATAAGTATGCTTTTTAATTCCTATGAATTTATGTTCTTCTTGCCTATAGAAATTATTGGATACTTCTTATTACAAAAAGTAAATCGAAACCTTGCCAAACTTTTCTTAGTAGGTATGTCTCTCTACTTTTATGCATATTTCGAAACAAAGTATCTAATGCTAATAGGTGTTTCATTATTTACCAATGCCATTATAGGTAACCAAATTTCACTGTAGAAAACGCAAAAAAACCATCACTGATGAAAAGGCTTATGAACAAAGATTATCAAATTTCACAAATGAAGTAATGCATTTTGATGCTTCTAAATTAACAAATACAGATGTAAAACTTAACTAAAAAAGCCCTCCCATAAGTTGATTTCACTTATGGGAGGGTCTCTTTTTTACATAAAATTACCTCATTCTATATAGTTATAAGGAACTACAATAAAATACATTTTTTTAAAACTTCTAACTATGATTTTTATCTTTAATATTTTTCTATTTTATAATTTTATTAATACATGCTATCAACAGATTTTTTCTTATTAAAAATATGAGTAATACCAATAGCTGCTAAAACAACCATAGGCATTGTAGCAGAATAATGATATCTTGGTGCTACTTCTACCAACATTTGCGCTAATGTTAACCCTATCGTGTAAAGACAAATAATGAAAACTGAAGATTTATTTCTATTTTTAAATGCTTTCACGACACCTAAAAGCGAAGTTGCAATTAAGAAATAATAAAAAACATTAGATATTACGGCGTATCGTACTGGATGATCCAAGACGGGTTGTGCATATCCAGCAGCCTGACTATCTTCACCTAAAAAAACGATAAACTTATCAAAAAATAGCTTTGAAAAATCTATGTTACCACTTTGTATTCTCTTCTTTGCTTCTTCTAACATTTGTTTTTGAACCTCATTCGCAGTCCATCCTGGTTTATCATTGTAATATATCAGCAATTCAGAATCTGCCGCATTCCATGTTCCTGAACTTTCTGTGTTAAATCCTACATAAAAATTGTATCCAGGTGTTGAGGCTATCTCTTCACCTAAACGCAATGTTATATAATGATTTGCTGCTGAAGAAAAAACAAAGTATCCCAATAATATAACACCTAAGTATGTTGCCTTACTTACAAGTAGTTTTTTATTTCCCAAGTGCCTTGTATCTATTATGAAAAGCCATATAGCTAAAGCTATAATCGGTACCGCCGCAATTGGACGTACCATATTCATTAATGCAAGTAATAAAGCTAATAACACTGAATAAAAGAGCAATTTTTTAATACTGATACTTGGAAGTTTCTCATAAACAATAATCATGATTGCCCAAATTAATAGCAATATTGTACAATACAACGGTTCCGACATTGCAAACATATTATAGATAGTTTGTGAAGGTAAAAGAATCCATAAAACACTTGCAGTTATTGCTGTTCTCACACCGCTAATTCTTCTGCATATAAAATATATTAACCCCATCGATATCGTCGATAAAACCACATTAACAATTGGAGGTATCATATAACTTACTCCAAATATTTTAAAGATAATACTTAGGAACGATGCATACCCAAAAATATGGGGAAAGAGCGCTACATATCTACTGCTAATAACGAAATCTTTACTGAGTGATTCAGCAGTATAATAAAAAGTTGCATAATCAACAAGTGGCTCAATTTTATACATGAAAATCCAAGTTAATTTAACTGCCAAACAAATGATTAATAATACCAAGAAACATTTTGTTTCATTTAATTTTTCAAGATACAATGAACCTTTTCTTAGAATAAAAGTTCCAATCAAACACAAAAATAAAAAACTAACTAACAAAAATACATAATTATATTTTTGCGTATCAGAGAAATAATTAATAATTAATAATGCAGCAAAAAAACCGTAAATAATATATATGGCTCTTGCCGAAAAAGTTGATAATCCTTTAAAAAATGTGTTCAACAATTACACTCCTTTTAAATTATATTTATATAACGATATTACAACAGCACCTTTATCACACATTAACGGGCATTCCCTACTAAAGGAAGCTTTACTTTATATGATTTGTGCAGAACGTTCAAAAAACTGCTTTTCATTATTTTATAAAACAAAAAAACCCTAAAATTCCTGAATAATATTTACACCATTAACACAACTCTTACATATCCCAGTTATTGAATTCCGCTACAAATTACTATACATTAATAACACTTGGATTGCCATATTCGTTTTAGCCCCAGCCATTATACTATATATAAATCAAATTTATAAAAAACGAACCTTTTAGCACCCTATATTTAAATGATTTATACTTATAAGGACTAATAATAACGTAGCATTTTAATCAAAAGTCCTCCAACTTCCCCTTAATTTTTTATATCCACTATTGTTTTATATCATAATTAAAAGATTTAATTGCTATACCATATTGAAATGTTAATCTACCCAAAATATGTAACATGTTACTAACAATTATGCTATAATTGTTAGTTGTTATGTATGAATAACATTCCAGTACAATCTATTTTATTTATATATTTTATAAAGATGAGGATACTATTATGGAGAAATTTTTAAAGTTTGGTTTAGTAGGAATCTTTAATACGCTCATTACAATTATAAGCTATATCATCTTGGTTAAATTGGGTATGAATTACCTTATCGCAAATACAATCTCCTATTTAATTGGCGTTGCAAATAGCTATTATTGGAATAAAAATTGGGTATTTCAATCTAACAGTAAAAACTTATCCGTGTTTTTAAAATTTCTGACTGTTAATCTAATCGTATTAGCTTTTAATACACTTAGCTTGTTTATATTGGTAGACAAACTTTTATATAATGAATTTATTGCGCAAATTTTCGCGATTGGTATAGGTATGATGATAAACTTTTTCCTAAATAAAATTTGGACATTTAATCAAAGCGAAAAATCCTACTAATTAGAAACTATTCAAATTTATTGAAACTATGGAGGACAGGAACATGGAAAAACTCATTTCAGTTGTAGTTCCTATGTATTTCGAAGAAGAAGTAGCACAGGAATGCTATAATCGTTTAAAATCTGTCATGATTCAAAATAATATCAATTATGAGTTTGTGTTTGTAAATGATGGAAGTACAGATCGGACAATGGAAATTTTAAAAGAAATTGCTGCAAATGATTATCGTGCTAAAGTTGTTAATTTTGCACGTAATTTCGGTCACCAAACGGCTGTAACCGCAGGGATTGATTGCGCAAGTGGAGATGCTATTGTAATTATAGATGCAGATTTACAAGACCCTCCCGAGGTGATTCCTGAACTTATAGCAAAATGGCAAGAAGGCTATGAAGTTGTTTATGCAAAAAGAAAGCAACGTAAGGGCGAAACTTGGTTTAAACTTTTAACAGCTAAATATTTCTATAAATTCTTAAACTACATGTCTGATATCGATATCCCAAAAGATACAGGTGATTTTCGAATTATCGATCGCAAAGTAGCAAATGTGTTTAAGCAAATGACAGAGCGAAATCGTTTCATCCGCGGGATGATGTCTTGGATTGGATTTAGCCAAACATATGTGGAGTATGAAAGAGATGAACGTTTTGCTGGTGAAACAAAATATCCACTAAAGAAAATGATTAAATTTGCATCAGATGGAATTATTGCATTCTCTACAAAGCCATTAAGAATCGTCATGACTTTAGGTTTAATGTCTGTTTTCATTTCTATTGCAGTTCTACTATACTCTGTTATTGTGAAATTAATTGGAAGTGATATTCAAACGGGTTGGGCGTCTATTATGGTTGCCATTACATTCTTCAGTGGAATTCAATTACTTGGCCTTGGAATCGTCGGCCAATATATTGCTCGTATTTATGACGAAAGTAAAAACCGTCCAATTTATATTGTGAAAGAAACAATAAATATTGATCAGAAAGATATTACTAATCCTGAAAGAGAAACAGTAAATTCATTATAAATAGAAACAAAAGGTATCGTTATATTTTTGTAACGATACCTTTTTTATTCTACCATTGGTGGGCGGTAATACTCCTCCCACCTCAACATTTAGCAAGAACACAGAAATTATATAGATAAATTACCCGTAAAAGCCCCACTAATTAAATTTTCGCTTTATGTAAATACTTATTTTTCTTCATATCAGCTCTTTATGATAGTCAAAACCTTAAAATCATCTTATATTATAATATCCTTTAAGTCGTAATTTAAAATCATTCAAATCAGGATATGCATTTAAATTTGCTAACATCCCTTGAATAACTGGAATTCTTGGATTTGGTACTCTTATTTCAGCTTCCAAAACATCTAATGTAACTAACAATTCGTCATTTTCTAATTGATCTGCTAAGGTGCGTTTAAGCATAATGATTTCCTGTAAGAAGTGTTCCTTTGCTTGCTCTTTAATAAGGTCAGAACTACAAAAGAATTGTCCTAATTTTTCCTCATGTAAAACAGGTATATCTGAAGAGTTCAAAAGCCCTGCTACGAGATCATCTATTCTCTTTAGAATAAATGTAGAAACATGTGGTAAATCAATTTCCGTTGCATTTAAAATGATCAATTCTAAGTATCCACGGCATATTCCCTCTACTATAATCACAAGGTCTAACAAATACGGAGTAATCTTATCACCGTAAATAGATAGTAAACTATTTCTATAAAATGCGTGTGACTCAAGCTTCATTCGCATCATAAATGCTTCTACCTCTTTATTAAACGGAATGGCATTCTCCCTCGCATGCATGATGATAAATTCCTTATGCTTTTGTACATCACTAAACTGACAATACAATTGTTTTTCAAACTTCTCGCGTGGAAGTAACGATTCGTTATCCAAGTCCATCATCTTTTTATGGATTTTGTCATAATAATACTTGAGTGTTGCTAATAACAATTCATCTTTTGACTTAAAATATAAATAAAAAGCTCCCTTCGATATGCCACAAGCAGTCACAATCTCTTGTACTGACGTTGCGTTTACGCCTTTAGTTGCAAATAACTTCATTGCCATTTCTATAATTAAACGTTCTTTTTCTTTCATAGTTTCTCTCCTAATTTAATCTCGCATCTTAAAGTTTTAACTTAGCTTTATTATACCATTCCTTTTCATTGACGACTGACCACTCAGTCAGTTATATTATGTATTAGACTGACCAGTTGGTCAATATACGTTAAAAGGGAGCGCAAACATGAACAAAATAATTAACTTTTCGTTAAAAAACAAGTTCGCAGTTTGGCTATTAACCATTCTCGTTACCGTGGCAGGAATTTATTCTGGGCTTAATATGAAGCTCGAAACAATCCCTGACATTACAACACCTGTTGTAACAGTAACAACGGTTTATCCTGGTGCTACACCAGCGGAAGTAGCTGATAAGGTATCAAAACCGATGGAACAGCAACTGCAAAATTTGAGCGGAGTCAATGTTGTCAGTTCCTCCTCTTATCAAAATGCCTCTTCTATTCAAGTAGAGTATGACTTTGATAAGAATATGGAGAAAGCTGAAACCGAGATTAAAGAAGCACTTGCAAATGTAAAATTACCAGAGGGCGTAAAGGATCCAAAAGTTTCTCGAGTAAACTTTAATGCCTTTCCTGTTATTTCATTAAGTGTAGCGAGTAAAGATGAATCTTTAGCTACCTTAACTGAAAAAGTTGAAAAAAATATTGTCCCAGGATTAAAAGGACTTGATGGCGTTGCATCTGTTCAAATTTCGGGACAACAAGTAAATGAAGTACAACTTGTCTTTAAAAAAGATAAGATGAAAGAATTAGGTTTAAGTGAAGATACAGTTAAAAATATCATTAAAGGTTCTGATGTATCTTTACCACTTGGCCTATATACATTTAAAGATACTGAGAAATCAGTTGTTGTAGATGGTAACATTACAACAATCAAAGCTTTAAAGGAAATGAAGATTCCTGCCGTTCCTTCAGGAGCAAATAATCAAGGTAACCCAGGCGCAGGAGCTCAAGCACCTCAAATGAATCCAGCGACATCTGATGGTATTCCAACTGTTACATTAGAAGAAATTGCTGATATTAAAGAAGTTGGAAAGGCAGAATCTATTTCTCGTACAAACGGAAAAGATGCAATTGGTATTCAAATTGTTAAAGCTGCTGATGCAAATACAGTCGACGTCGTAAATGCAGTCAAAGATAAGGTAAAAGACTTTGAGAAAAAATATAAAAACCTAGAAATCATCTCAACATTTGACCAAGGTTCACCAATTGAAAAATCAGTTGAGACAATGCTTAGCAAAGCAATTTTTGGTGCAATCTTTGCCATAGTCATTATTATGTTGTTCTTACGTAACATTCGAACAACATTGATTTCTGTTGTCTCTATACCACTTTCTTTATTAATTGCTGTTTTAGTACTAAAACAGATGGATATTACACTTAACATGATGACACTTGGAGCGATGACCGTTGCAATTGGACGCGTTGTCGATGATTCAATCGTTGTTATTGAAAATATTTATAGGCGTATGTCCTTAGCAGACGAAAAATTAAGAGGCAGAGACTTAATCCGCGAAGCGACAAAAGAAATGTTTGTTCCAATTATGTCTTCAACAATTGTAACAATTGCGGTCTTTTTACCTCTTGGACTCGTAAAAGGTATGATTGGGGAAATGTTCCTACCATTTGCTTTAACAATTGTCTTTGCACTATTAGCTTCACTGCTTGTAGCTATTACAATTGTACCGATGTTAGCTCATTCCTTATTTAAAAAGGAAAGCACGAGAGAAAAACAAGTACATCATGAAGAAAAACCAAGTAAATTAGCAAATGGCTATAAACGTGTGCTTGGTTGGGCATTAAACCATAAAATCATTACATCTAGCATCGCTGTTCTCTTATTAGTAGGTAGTCTTGCACTTGTACCGATTATCGGTGTAAGTTTCTTACCATCTGAAGAAGAGAAAATGATTATTGCAACATATAATCCTGAACCGGGGCAAACATTAGAAGACGTTGAAAAGATAGCAACAAAAGCCGAAAAACACTTCCAAGATAAAAAGGATGTAAAAACAATTCAGTTCTCATTAGGCGGAGAAAACCCAATGAGTCCAGGTAAAACAAATCAAGCTATGTTCTTCGTTCAGTATGATAATGACACGAAAAACTTTGAAAAAGAGAAAGAACAAGTCATTAAAGACTTACAAAAGATGACAGGAAAAGGTGAATGGAAAAGCCAAGACTTCGGAGCTAGTGGCGGCAGCAATGAAATTAAGCTATACGTATACGGAGATAGCTCAGAAGACATCAAACCTGTCGTAAAAGATGTTCAAAATATCATGAAGAAAGAAAAAGACTTGAAAGATATCGACTCTAGTCTTGCAAAAACATATGTAGAATACACATTAGTCGCAGATCAAGAAAAACTAAGTAAAATGGGGCTAACTGCTGCCCAAATTGGAATGGGACTTTCTAATCAACATGATCGCCCTGTCCTCACAACAATCAAAAAAGATGGTAAGGATATTAACGTCTATGTGGAAGCAGAAAAACATGATTATGAAACGATTGATGATTTAACAGATCGTAAAATTACAACACCACTTGGCAACGAAGTAGCCGTTAAAGATGTTATGACTGTAAAAGAAGGTGAAACTTCCAATACAGTGACACATCGTGATGGACGTGTTTATGTGGAAGTAAGTGCAAAATTAACATCCGATGATGTTTCGAAAGCATCCACTGCTATTCAGAAAGAAGTCGATAAAATGAATCTTCCTTCTGGTGTAGATGTTTCCATGGGCGGTGTTACAAAAGATATCCAAGAATCATTCCAACAACTTGGTTTAGCGATGTTAGCTGCGATTGCCATTGTATACTTCGTTCTTGTCGTTACATTTGGCGGTGCTCTTGCACCATTTGCAATCCTATTCTCGCTACCATTTACAATCATTGGTGCCCTTGTTGCCTTACTGATTTCAGGTGAGACGTTAAGCGTATCAGCAATGATTGGTGCTCTTATGTTAATTGGTATCGTTGTAACAAATGCGATTGTTCTAATTGATCGTGTTATTCATAAAGAATATGAAGGTCTATCAACACGTGAAGCATTATTAGAAGCTGGCGCAACTCGTTTACGCCCAATCTTAATGACAGCAATCGCAACAATCGGTGCTCTTATTCCACTTGCACTAGGATTTGAAGGCAGTGGATTAATTTCTAAAGGTCTTGGGGTAACGGTAATTGGTGGATTAACAAGTTCAACATTACTAACACTTCTTATCGTTCCAATTGTGTATGAGGTACTCAGCAAGTTTAAAAAGAAAAAGAAAATAGTAGAATAAAAAATAACCTCGCGTGCAGCGAGGTTATTTTTTATTTGCAAACAGAATGAGAAAATCTCCATATCCTTCTTTCTCTAATTCCTCTTTCGGAATAAAGCGAAGTGCCGCTGAATTAATACAATAACGGAGACCACTTGGCCCTGGTCCATCGGGGAATACATGACCAAGATGAGAATCTCCTTCCTTACTTCTTACTTCCGTACGCGTCATATTGTGACTAACATCGATTTTCTCTTTTACACTAGCTGACATAACCGGCTTTGTAAAACTCGGCCAACCACATCCACTATCAAATTTATCTAAAGAAGTAAATAGTGGTTCACCGGAAACAATATCTACATAAATACCTTCCTCTTTATGATTCCAATATTCATTTTGAAAAGGCGGTTCTGTACCATTCTCTTGTGTTACATAAAATTGTATATCTGTTAATCGTTCTTTTAAGTGTGCATTATCTTTTGGCCAATGTTGTTTAATAAAGGCATCTCGCCCTGACCCTTTTCGATATAGTTCATAACGAAAAGCATTTTTCTTATGATATCCTTGATGATACTCTTCGGCTGGATAAAATGTAGCAGCAGGAAGAATTTTTGTAGCAATTGGCTTCGAGAAACGGCCACTATTAGCGAGCTCCAACTTTGATGCCTCAGCTTGCTGACGTTGCTCTTCATTGTGATAAAAGACGACTGTTTCATACGACTGCCCACGATCATGAAATTGACCGCCGACATCTGTCGGATCAATTTGTCTCCAATAAATGTCTAGTAACTTTTCATACGGCATTTTATTTGCATCGAATGTAATTTGTACCGCTTCATAATGGCCTGTTGTTTCGGAGCAAACCTCTTTATAAGTCGGATTCTCTTTATGCCCACCCGTATAGCCTGACACAACCTTAATGATACCTTCCATCTCTTCAAATGGTGAAACCATACACCAGAAACATCCTCCAGCAAACGTAGCAAGTTCTACTTTTTCATTTGTAGCCAATTTTCCTCACCTCACTATTTATTCTTCCTACAGTATGGCATATAAAGATAGACAATATGAAAGAAAAAGCATCGACACCGATGCTTTTTCTTTTACTTTATTTTTCAGCAAAGTCCTTTTCTTTCTCATCACTCGTCACATCTAGCACGTCTAAAAGGAACATAAAGACTGGAATACCAATAATCAGTCCCCATACACCTAAAAAGTGTTCCGAGAAAATTAATACCATGAATGTATAAAAAATCGGTAAATTCGTTTTTTGCGACATGAATTTTGGATTTAGAACATAACTTTCAAGTGCGTGAATAACAGTAACAATTATTAAAATATAAACTACATACGTAATGCTACCAATATTATAAGCAATCATACAAAGTGGAACGAGCGAAATGATTACACCAGCTACTGGAATTAAACCAAGTAAGAAAATCATTAACGCTAAACCAAGTAACTGGGGAAACCCTAAAATCCATAGTGCAATTACTGATAGAATACAATTAACAATCGCAATTAGAAACTGAGCTTCAATTACCTTTCCAAACGAACGAGCAAATTTCTTCCCGAAATATTCAATTTCAGTATAAAAAATAGCAAGTCTACTCTCCTTAAACTTTGCAGTAAAAGCAACAATACGAGCTTTTTCTAGTAAAAAGAACAAACTTAGAATGAGGGAAAGTAAAAATTGCAAGCCAAACTTTCCGACATTGGCAATAGATTTATAAAGAATATCTACACCTTGCCCTACATATTTGGAAAGCTCCATATGATTAATTGCATTAATTGAAGCCTTTATAATCTCATTATCTGGTGGATTTTTAAGAAATACATTGAACTGGTAAATCAATTGTGAGATTTGCACCGTCAATACTGGTAGATATTTAAATAATGTAATGGAAATTCCACCAACTAACATTACATATAAGAATGCTATAATAATTTTTCGATTAATCGGCATGAAATGATTCAATTTTCGAGAAATGAACTTCTGGAATCGATCCATTAAATACGTAAGTATAAACGTAATTAAAATTAAATTGAACATGCTTTTTAGCCCATATAACATTAAGGCTAGCAAGACTAATACAAGTAACCTCTGAAATCCTTTGCTTTGAAACAGGTTTTTCATTTGCATAATTGACGAGTGATCTCTCCTGTCCTATAAAGTAAAACTTTACAAAGGGGGTTTTCTTTATCTCCCCCACAAATTTGGCGTTTATGAATATCCTCTACCCATCTCTTTACTTTCGCTAGATTTAAGCTCGGGATACATGATGTTACCTTTCTATTTTACAATACAATTGTCCTTTTCAGAACGCATTCTATAAAGTATTAATGAAGATTTAAGGAAACTCTCTTTTCTTCTCGTATTAAAATAGGTCTTACCAATACTGTAACATAAAAAGCAAGCTATCAGTAGAAATCTGTCCTACGAATAGCTTGCTTTTATATTTTTTACCAAACATATTCTGTTAACCGATAAATGGCATAAACATCGGAATAACAACGACTGTTACAACCCCAACAACTGTTACTGCAATACTTGCCATTGCTGCTTCTACTTCACCCATTTCAATCCCAACTGCAACGCCAAGTGCATGTCCTGCAGTGCCAAGTGCTAATCCTTTAGCAATTGGATTTTTCACTCTAAATGTTTTTAAGAATAAAGCGCCAAGTGCGTATACAATAACTGCGTTAAAGATAACTGCAAAAGATGTAATAGCTGGAATACCGCCAATGCTTTCAGATAATGGTAATGCAATTGCTGTTGTTGCTGCTTGTGGTAACATAGAATTCATTACAGATGTGTCTAAGCCAATTGCTTTTGCGACAATGAACACAACAACCACTGAACAAACAGATCCAACAACGATAGCAGATAAAATTTGCCACCAATATTTTTTTAATTTATCAACTTGTTTATATAACGGAATTGCAAAGGCAATTGTTGCTGGCTCTAAGAAGAAACTAATCATTTTACCGCCAGTATTATATTCTTCAAATGTAAAGTTACCAACCTTTAAAAAGACAATCCCAAGTACCATTGCTACAAATAGTGGTGTGAATAAGAAGAATCCTTTTGAATGTTTAAATAAGAGTGTTCCGATCCCGTATGCAATTAATGAAACGACAATTCCGAAATATGGAGTCATTGTGCTTGCCATGTTCATTACCTCCTAACCTTGTATGATCTGATAATTACGCAACTTTCCCATGTTTGCGTCCTTTATGTGCAACATCTAATTGTTTTGTATCTGTTGTTTCTTTTTCTTCTTTACCTAGAATCAATTGTGCAAATAAACCAGTTACTGCTAGTAAAATAATCGTTGCCACAACGATTACAGTTATGATTTGTACAAAATATTGTCCCATTACACCAAGAGAGTTAATAACGGAAATACCAGATGGTACGAAAAGAAATCCGATAATACCTGTTAACGCTGTTCCAAGTGATTCAACCTGCTCCAATTTAATGACCTTTAAGCATAATAGGCTAAACAAAATGACTAATCCGATTACTGATGACGGCATTGGAATTGGTAAGTGCGTTGCAATAATATGAGAAACAAACATAATAACTGAGAAAACAAATGCTTGTGATAAGAAACTGTATACTTTTTTTGTACTCATTTTGGCCACCTCTTTCGATTTGGTACCTTTATTGTATATGATGTAAACGCTTAAGTAAGCGTTTACATATTGGAACGTCAAATATACGGAATCAGTTACAAAAATAACAGGATGAAATGCAAAAGCTGCTTCTTAAATACGAAGCAGCTTTTTGAGTTCCTTGGCATATGTACGACTTACTGGTACTTTGGAACCATCTTTCATAATTAAATTATAAGTAGAGTTAAACCATGGCTGGATTTCTGAAATGTGGTTAACGTTCGCAATAAAACTACGATGAACACGCATAAAATTTGTTTGTGGCAACTTTTTTTCTAAAATAACAAGCGTATCATGCGTTACATATGTTTCCCGAATCGTCTTTACAGTTACCTTCCCGTCCACAAGCCCTACATAAACAATATCTTCAATACCCACAAGCACAATGGATTCTTCTATTGGCAGTGCAAGTTTATGCATCTCTGTCGTAACATCTGGAACTTTCATATCCTGTTTTTTCTCTGTTTCACTTTGCTGACGCTTCTTATACTTTTTCAATGTCTGTACAATTCGTTCTTCATCAAAAGGCTTTAAAATATAATCTAATGCATCCACTTCAAATGCTTGAAGCGCATATTGGTCGTACGCTGTTGCAAAAACAATAGCCGGCGGGTTCTTCATTTTCTTTAATATATTCGCAATCTCAAACCCATTATCATCTGAAAGCTGAATATCTAAAAAGACAAGGTCTGGCTTGTTTCCCATTAATTTTTCTAATGCATCTTCTACGCAATCAGCTTCATCAATTACATCAACTTCTTTTGTACGCTGTAATAAATATTTCAATTCATCCCGCGCTAACATTTCATCATCAACTACTAATACCTTTAACACCACTTTCTTCCTCCTCTATGTTTTGAATTGGTATTGCAAATGAAATCTCTGTCCCTATTTCTATTTCACTCTTAATATGAAGAGTTGTATCTTTCCCAAACAGTCCTATTAAACGTTGATTAATATTATATAAAGCTGTGCCAGTCCCTTTTTTTGATGGTACAACTGCTTTCCCTAATTGTTCTAGACGCTCTTCTTCAATTCCCTGGCCATTATCCTTTACTTTAAAGTGAATCGTATCTCCCTTAGCGTGTGCATAAACTTCTACCTGGCAAATCGGTTGTTTCTTTGGAAAAGCATGGCGAAGTGCATTTTCTACTAACAATTGCAATACAAATGGCGGAAGTAAAATCGTCTCTAATCCTTCCTCAATATATGTTTTCACCTCATATTTATTTGGGAATCTCGCTTGCTCTAATGATAAGTATGCATGTACATGATTCAATTCTTGCTCTAATGGAATAAGCAACTGACGTGCTCCCTGTAAATTACAACGAAAATAAACGCTAAGTTGTAATAAAAGCTTTCTTGCCTTTTCTACATCTGTGCGACATAAAGCCGACACCGTATTAATTGCATTAAATAGAAAATGTGGATTAATTTGTGCTTGTAATGCCTTTATTTCTGCGTCTTGGAGCAGTTTACTTTGTAGTTCTGCTTCCCCTAATTCAAGCTGTGTCGAAAAAATCTTCGCTAACCCTTCTGCTAATTCTTCTTCTACACGACTTAATCGATTTGGATTTTTAAAATAAAGCTTTAATGTCCCAATTGTATTTCCATGTGATGTTAGAGGAATTACTACCGCTGCTTGCAGTGGACATCCTTCATATTGGCAATTAATAACCTCTCGTGATTTCGCTTTCATTATTTTCCCTGTTTTTAATACTTCTTTTGATAATCCTGTAATTAGACTATGAGATGGGATATGATGATCTGATGCTAATCCAACATGTGCTAATATCTTTTCTGTATCTGTTAAAGAGACTGCGTCTGTCCCTGTAAAACGATGGATAATTTGTGCTACATGTTTACAGGATTCTTCTGTTAAGCCTTGGCGAAAGTAAGGTAATGTCTTATCAGCAATTCGCAATACTTTATGAGTTTGTAAAGCCTTTGCATTTTCTTCTTGGCGCAAAATGGCTTGTATCATAGAAAGTAAAATAAAACTACCGAAACTATTCACAAGAATCATTGGGATTGCAATCGTTTTGACAACATTAATCCCACCTTCTACAATACATAGAATCATCACCATTTCTAAAGATACAATAAGAACACTTAAAATGGCAGAAAACCTTGGTGTAATGGTGCGATTATGCTTTCGAAAAATACGTCCAATATAACCAGTAATAATCCCTGCTAAAATAGATGAAATCGCACAACTAAGTGCTGTCGTCCCTCCAAGCATATAACGATGAATACCGGCAATAAATCCAACGCCAATCCCAACAATGGGTCCACCTAATAAACCACTAATTCCAACTCCCATAATACGCGTATTGGCAATCGTACTCGATGAAGAAACACCTTGCAGCCAATTTTCATTCATAATTGTATTACCTGCAATTTCAATCCCTGTGTAATTGCTTACAATTGTAAATGATGAAAAAATGCAAATAAGCATGAGTCTATCTTTATACCCATCTTGTTTATGAAGAAGTCGTCGAAATGTTTTAATATGCGAAAGTAAAAAACCTAATATAACAATTAATCCAACGCGTTCTATCATCATAAGTACTAAATCTAGCATCTGTGATTCATCCTTTATTTGTTTAGTTAATTTTATTATCGGAAAATAATGGAGTAAGAGTCAAGGATGAATAAATCAATGAAATTAAAATTATATAAAAATAGGATGTTTTCTTTATTATGAAAACATCCATTCCTCAATCCTCATGTTCTATCGTTTCTCCAATTGCTCCAATTACCGCTCCAGTTGCCTGTACCCAGCTTCCAATTAGCCCGATTAATTGTTCATCAACTTTGTTCTCTTTCTTTTCCTCTTCATTCTTCTGATTATTACCATCTTCCTTATCATTTTCATTCTTTTTTTCCATCTCTTCTTCTTTCAATACATTATATAAAGCTTGAAATGCTTGTAATCCCGCTCCTACTGTTTGTAATGAATTACCGATAACCCCTAACCATTGAATATTCTGAGTATCCCTAAGTTCATCAACGACTGCCAAAAAAGCACCGAAAGACTGCAAACCATTCCCAGCTATAATTAAATAATCATTTTCCTTCTCTTCATTCTCTAAATTAAGGGCCGTTCCAATTACATCAGAAGTATTCCCTAATGCTTGTACGAAAGCACTTGTTCTTCCCAATGAACAACCAGATTTCTCACTCGGCCGCATCTCGCCCCCTGTTTGCTCTATGAAATCATCGGATTGTTCGATGACTTCATCTTCATTTTCTTTTTTCTTCAATGAGCCATTTGGTTGCTTGGCACCTTCTTTATTCTCAGTTTCCCCATCTGCCTCTTCCGTTTGTCCAAGCCCTTGCAAGATACCTCCAATGGCTTGCACTGATTCCCCAACAATCGTTAATGCATCCTCTACGTTTTCCTCACCAATAAATGCCCTTGTATCTCCAATGGCCGATATAATATTTCCACCAGCTTGAAACCATGCTCCTGTAATTTCTAAACTTCTTGAACTCATAATTTTTCATCCACCCTAAACAAATCACCCTATAATTTATTATGATATTCGGGGTCCTTGCCTATTGTTTATATACAAGTTCAATCAAATAAAAAAGCATTGAAATCTCTCATTTCAATGCTTTTTTATTATTTGTGAAAGAAATTTGGAGTAAGAATATCGTTTGGATAAGGCTTATGATAAATATGAGTCGTCGCCGGTGACAATGGTGGAGTCAGCCAGACCCAATTCCCTGTTACAACACGGCCACAAGCAGCTTCCTGCTTTTCAAATTGCTGAAATTGTTGTGCTGCTGTATGATGATCCACAATACTTACTCCATTCTTTTTGAAAGAATATAAAACAGCTACATTTAATTCAACTAATGCTTTATCTTTCCATAATGTACTATTTCTAGACGTATCCACATTCATTATTTCCGCAACAACTGGCAGTAAATTATAACGATCATGATCTGCCAAGTTACGAGCCCCTATTTCTGTTCCCATATACCAGCCATTGAAAGGAGCAGCTGTATAAGAAATGCCCCCAATTTCTAGGCGCATATCTGAAATCATTGGTACTCCATACCATTTTACGCCTAAAGATGCAAATTGATATTCTGGATGCTCAATCTCAACCTCTTTTATCTCGTATTTAGGAATTTCTCTATATACAGGTTCTCGTCCGTCAATAGAAAATACAAGTGGCAATACATCAAAATTTGTACTTTCTCCCTTCCAACCAAGCTCCTGGCAAAACGCTGTAAATGGAACTGAATGAGAATCACCAACCATTCCCATTTCTGTTTCATATCCCGCATAACGAATCAACTGATGGTTATAAATTCGAATACTATTTTTTTCGCCATTATACTGCTTAAAGATTGTAATTGTCGGCTTAATTTTCCCATTATTCGTTGCATATCGAATATGATGAATCAGTGCGTTATATACACCTTCCTCATCATTCACTTCACGAGCATCTAATATATGCATTTTATTCCAAAATAATCTTCCAATACATCGATTACTATTTCTCCATGCCATCCGTGCACCATGAACAAGTTCATCAAAAGTGTGTTCATACGTTCCTGTCATTTCTATTTCCGATACAATTTGGGTGAGACGTTCTTCTATTTGCTGATCTTTGCCTAGTTCTTCATAACAAGTTGTAATAAACTTCCTTGCTTCATCTATTAATTCTTTCATTTTATTCATAAATAATCTCCTTCTACTCCAACAAGACGCTACTACTTTACAGTATAAGCAAAAAGGAGTGTAGTAACAAACCTTTAGAAGATGGTCTATATAAAAGCAACTAAAAAACAGCATAAACCCTTTCTTTTTAGGCAGAAGAGAGCATTCGGTCATGCATAGAGGTGATCAGAACATCTTCCTACTCCACGCCAAGTGAAAACAGAAAGAAAAAACGAGTGCAGTTCACCTTTTTCTTCATAGCAACGACTTATATATCAAAAGATCAAAGTGGCTTTATATACCTTTTCCATTACAGTTCATATTTTCAGAAGATTAATATAATTATACGTTTTATTGTTGACTTATGGAAAAAATAGGTGTAATTTTGTGTTAGATAAATTATTTTCACCTTATGCAACTTTTTTTAAAAAAGGAGGTGAACCATATGTCTTCATTTTATGTGCCTAAACTTTCATATAACTATGATGAGCTAGAACCATATATTGATAGTGATACTTTGGTACTTCATCAATGAAAAGTATTTACAGGCAATTCAATCACAAAAACATTAATTATGCGTAGAAGGTAAATTTGGTAATATAAAAGTAGTATCGTCGAAATCCTCCAAAATCCCCCGGATTGCCACCGGGGGATTTATGAACAAACATCAAATTACTTCAATATAGTTTTTCAATATATTATGTATATCTACCTTTAATTCTTTAAACTGAAATCCTAGCTCTTTCGCTCTCGTATTATCTATCGTACAATTTGTCATTCCATTATACGGAGCCATGTTCTCTCCCTTCGCTCCGATACAAGCTTTCCTTCCTGTATTCTCTTCTACAAAACGGATAACTTCTCTCATGGAAATAACGCCATTACTACATGCGTTAATTGTGCCACTTACATCTATCGTACTTAGCCAAGCTAGAAACTCTCCTGCCTCTTTTTCATGGATAAAAGACATTTCTCCTTCTATATCCTCTACTACAAAAGACTTTTCCATTACAATATTTTCAACATAAAATTGCAGTCTCTTTGTATAATCATTTTCACCAATAACAACCGGAAAACGTACTACAATTACAGGAAATGTTGCATATTTAAATAAAACGGCCTCTGCTAATCTTTTTCCTTCACTGTAAGAAAAATCTTTCCTATCTCCATAAACAATCGGATACTGATATGGATTGAAATCCTCTTCTTTTAAAGATAGCGCTGGTTCATATACAGCCATTGAGGATATAACGATATACTTCTTTACTTTATTATGCAGTACATTTCCTATAATTTTCGCTGCATTAGGACTATAGCATAGGTTATCATATACAACTTCATAACTTTCCCCTACTAACGCTTCCTGAAGTGCCCCTTCATCTTCTCGATCTACAACAATCCTTTTAACAGCACTGCCAAACGAATCTTTCGTAATTCCTCGCGTTGCAATTGTCACATCATTTCCGGCTTCCAAAAGGCTTTCAACTAATCGTTTTCCAAAAAATCTAGTTCCGCCTAGTACTAATACCTTTTTCATATTCACCATTCCCTAATTATTTTAATTTCTTATGATGACTGAATTACTACGTGTTATCTTTATTATACTCGTTAATGTATGTAAAAAGCAGGGAGTCTCCTTATGGATTCCCTGCTTCTCAAATCAAAACAATTATCATACTCGATATTTAAAAATGCAGTAGCAAAAATATAAAACAGAAAGTACTGAGACATAAGTCCATATCTGATATGCCACCGGAGTTCCCCATACCCCCATGAAATAAAGAAGAGAAGGAAGCGTAAGCGTTACCCATGATTGTACAAATGCTATTCTGCCAAGATATTGATTTATATTCTTTTTTTGTACATTTAGTACAAAGAATAAGTACCAAAGAAGCGCCCACATAAACCAAGTCAGTGCGTTAACAATGTCTTGAAATTGAACAAATGACACAACCATATAAAATAATGCAACAATGGCCACCCATAAACAAAACCATCCTAGCCCATTACCACTCATTCCTGTAATAAAGGTGATACCCACATATAAATACGTCAAGCCAAATAGAAACGTAGCTGCATATGAATACACCGTCCAGTTACTTTGATCGGAAATCATAATGAGATAAAACGGAATTACAATTTGTAGCACCCCTACAAATAAGTTAAAAACACCCGCACTTTTTTCTTCTGCCTTCCCTAATATAACAAGGCTATTTAAAAATAGTGCTGCACCTGAAAGTAATAATCCAACATAACCCATATATTTTGATGTGAAAAGTCCCTCCTTTCCACAAACTATCCTCCTCATATCATAAAATTATATTAGTAGTATTCTTCTTCTTATTTTGAACGGAATACATAAAATCAAAGTAATATATCAATAACTTGTGCCTCTATATTTCGTGAAAAATAAGTCAGACTTCCTACTTCTAAAGTTGAAATAATACAAAATATAAATATAATCCAACAATATTTAAAACGCTTTCAATAAAATGTATCTCTTTCGATGAAACAAATAGATTCTCCTACTATAACACTTACCTTGAAAACGATAACATCATCATAACAGTATTACTCCAAAAAATAAATGAGGAAAATTATGTAAACAAAGTCAAAACCTATTTCTATTAAAAAGACCACATATCTCACGATATGTAGTCCTTATATAGATAGAATATATTCATTTTTTCTTAAATTACATAACAATATACACA
The DNA here is from genome assembly GCF_056711665.1 of Bacillus sp. Medicinal_06. Classification (NCBI taxonomy): domain Bacteria; kingdom Bacillati; phylum Bacillota; class Bacilli; order Caryophanales; family Bacillaceae; genus Bacillus; species Bacillus sp. Medicinal_06. Next base: position 124,827 of record NZ_JBWYHD010000009.1, read on the forward strand.
TACAAAGTGAGCCAGACTACCTAATAACACAAAAATATGAAAAATTTCATGATGCCCCATATATTTAAATTCTAACCATTTTGGTTTAGCTCCATAAATAAATCCACCAATCGTGTAAAAAACACCACCAAGTACTAAAAATAAAATACCCTCTATACTTAGATTTTCCGATAATGGTGGGAAAAATAAAACAATTAACCATCCCATCATAAGATAAATTGCTGTTGATAACCACCTTGGACAGTTAAACCAAAACATTTTAAAAATAATACCACACAAAGCAGTTACATACACTAACCCAAATAATAATAAACCATTTGCATATTCTAATGTAATTAAACAAAAAGGTGCATATGTGCCTGCAATTAAGATGAAAATCATCGAATGATCCAGTTTTCTAAAGAAATAAATAACACGCTCGCTTGCTACAACACTGTGGTACACGGCCGAAGCTGCATAAAGTACCATCATCCCTACTCCAAATAGAATAACAGCTGAAATTGTAGAAACAGATGGCATTTTTACAGAGACCTTAACAAGCATAGCTAGCAAAGCAATAAATGATAAAATAGCGCCTCCTAGATGGGTAAACGCATTAACCGGTTCTCTTACATAAGCATTCATATTAACAACCCCTTATATAATTACATGTAGTTTTAATAACTACATGTAATTATATATACAATTCACCTAGAGGTCAACATTTACATTTTATTTGTTTCGTAATACCATATTTAAAGATAAATTGTACATTATTCTTATAAAGGTGAGGGTTTATATGGAAAACATACAGAACTTACTCGAAACACTACACTTAGAAAAAAATATTACACTTGAAGATATCCCTAATGTAGATTTATACGTAGATCAAGTGGTTCAATTATTTGAAAATAACTACGGTGATACAACACGAACAGAAGATGAAAAAGTACTTACAAAAACAATGATTAATAACTACGCAAAGGGAAAATTATTTATCCCTATAAAAAATAAGAAATACTCAAGAGAACATATGATTTTAATTAGTTTAATTTATCAATTGAAAGGAGCTCTCTCAATTAATGATATTAAAAGTTCTTTAGCGAACCTCAACGAGAGACTAATAAACGAGGATACTTTCGAGCTAGATACCCTCTATAAGGATTATCTTGAACTTACAGAAACAAATGTTGAGAATTTTAAAAGGGATGTAGATAACCGAGTAGCTGAAGTAACCACTGTTGCTTCATGTAAAGATAAAGAGTTAGAAAAATTTTTACTGCTAACTTCATTTGTAACAATGAGCAATATGTATAGACGTTTGGCAGAGAAATTAGTTGATGACTTGAAAGAATCTTAACCATAAAAAAGAACTACCCACTTGTTAGAGTGGGTAGTTCTTTTACTTAATTGCCTCATGAACCTTTAACCGCTTACCTTTTATCGTTGTATTTTTCATTACTTTTAAAACAAGTGGACCTTTACCATTTAATATATCAACATAAGAAACATTATCTTGTATCGTAATAATTCCTATATCATCCGCTGTGACACCTGGAATTTTAGCAATCGTACCGACAAAATCTACTGCACGAATCTTCTTTTTCTTTCCACCATTAAAGTACAACTTCATAATATCTTTATTTAAACCTGCACTTTTCTCTTTTTTCATAATTGGTTTCGTGTTTATTTTCTCTTCAAAGGCTGCCTTTTTCTTTGCAACACCCTCTTTTGACGGAGCTTCTATTTTCTGAATTTCAAAACCAATATATTCTTCAATTTCTGCTAGAAATCTCTCTTCATATGGCGTTACAAATGTAATTGCTTTCCCACTATTACCAGCACGCCCCGTCCTTCCTGTCCGGTGTACATAATTTTCCTTTTCTAATGGAATATCATAGTTAATGACATGGGTAATATTTTCAATATCAATTCCTCTCGCTGCCACATCTGTCGCTACTAAATAACGGAATTTCCCTCTTTTAAAATCATTCATTACCGCAAAGCGATCTTCTTGTATCATACCGCCATGAAGTTTATCACAAGGGTAACCAAAACGTTTTAACTGTCTAAATACATGGTCTACATTTTCTTGTGTACGGCAGAAAATAATACAGATATCTGGATTTTCGACAGTTGTGATATCTTTCAGAAGCGAAAACTTCTCTTCTTCTCTTACCTCTAAAAGCCTATGTTCAATTTTATCTGTCGTAATGCCAGATGCCTTTATCTCAATATTGATGGGTGATTTCATATATGTGCTTGATAAATTCTCAACGTCCTCTGGTAATGTCGCAGAAAATAACATTGTCATCCGATTTGTAGGTAATTCATCAATAATTGCCTCTACTTGATCAATAAAGCCCATATTTAACATTTCATCTGCCTCATCAATCACTAAATACTTTAATTTCTCTAAGCATAGGGTACCTTTTTCAATATGATCTAACACGCGTCCAGGAGTTCCGACAACAATATGTGTTTTTTGCTTTAATTCTAATTTTTGTCGTGCAAACGGTGATTTTCCGTAAACAGCTGTTGCCTTAATTCGTTTAAATCTTCCTATATTCGTGATGTCCTCTTTCACTTGCACAGCAAGCTCCCTCGTTGGCGTAAGTATTAATGCTTGCGGCTTATTTTCTTCCCATTTGACCATTTCACAAAGTGGAATCCCAAAAGAAGCTGTCTTTCCACTTCCAGTTTGCGACTTCACAACAAGGTCTTTCTTTTCTAGTGCAACTGGAATTACTTTTCCTTGCACTTCTGTTGGATTCTCATACTTTAAACTAGTAAGTGCTCTTATAATTTCCTTACTCAATGCATACTCTTTAAAACTTTTTCCACTCATGTACTAACCTCATTTTGTTATGTATTTTCTTTTATTTATTATTTAACCATAATCTAAATATTATATTTATCATTGCTCGCACTTCATTATACTGAAATTATGTCCCTAATCAAAAGCCATGTTCACCATTTGATAAAAATGAAGTTAATATAGTTATATGGACACAACTTTAGTTAAGTCCTTACAATGGATTTCAAGGAGGGAGTATCCGTATAACAAATAAAAAGGTTAATGAATAATTTAAATATGCCATTCCGGGCAATCTGTTAAAAAACTAAATAGCGAGTATGTTGTATCAGAAGTAACAATTTATACACGGATTTAAAAAAGTAAACCTTTACAAAACCCATCCAACTTACATTAATCATACCAATATTATGATGATTCCCTATGAAGGAAGTTTATCATCCTATGCACTTCAGGAAGCAATCCTAATATCCAACAAATAACTCAGTGAACTACCCACCACTTAACAACCTTACAATCTGTTTGAAGCAGGGACTTCTTTTCGGAAAATATGCTAAACTTCAGTGAATGCCCCCTTTAACACTCTTATGAGTTGTTTGAAGAAGGGGACTGAAGGTGCTGTTAAAATTATTAACGTTAATAACGAAATAAGAGGCCATTCAACACGTAATAATGTTGAACAGCCTCTTCTCCGGCAACCTATATAAATACTAAACTTATGAAATGCTTACAGTTCTTTTCTCCTCGGAAAGGTTATCTTTTTTCTCATAAGCCATCCTTATATCTTCTTCCTCAATATTCACTGTTTCTTTCACTATATAAATTGGACGATTTTTACTCTCATCATAAATACGCGCAATATATTGCCCAACAATACCGAGCCCTAGTAATTGAATACCACTGAAGAATGTAATAGCTACCATGATAGATGCCCAACCTGTTTGGATATCTTCCCCAATTACCTTAATTACAAAGGAATATAGCAATACTGCTATGGAAATAAAAACTGATAACAAACCTAGTGTCATTACAATTCTTAGTGGTTTCGTAGAGAAAGCAAAAATCCCATCTGATGCAAATTTAATCATTTTCTTTAATGGGTATTTTGTTTCACCAGCAAAACGCTCCTCGCGTTCATACTCTACATATGTTTGACGGAATCCAATCCAAGACATCATGCCTCGTACAAATCGATTTCGTTCTGTCATTTTCTTAAACACATCTGCTACCTTGCGATCAATGATTCGGAAATCACCTGTATCTTTTGGAATATCAATATCAGACATATAGTTTAAGAAACGATAGAAATATTTTGCTGTTAAAAGCTTAAACCACGTCTCACCCTTACGTTGTTTTCTTTTTGCATAAACAACTTCATAGCCTTCTTGCCATTTTGCAATTAGTTCAAGAATTACCTCTGGCGGATCTTGTAAATCTGCATCGATAATAACAATTGCATCTCCACTTGCACAGTCAATACCTGCTGTTACAGCGGTTTGATGACCAAAGTTACGTGCGAAGTTCACGACCTTTGCACGATCATCCCCGGCGGCAATTTCTTTTAAAATATCCATTGTACGGTCTGTACTACCATCATTTACAAAAATGAATTCATAGTTAATATTGTTTTGAACCATAACAGATTTCAATCGATTATAACACTCTTGTGCAACTTCTTCTTCAAAATACATAGGAACTACAACTGAAATTAGCTCTTTCATTCTTTATATCCACCTATTTCCACATCATAAAATAACCTCTATATTTATGACATACAAATTTATTTTAATACATATCTTATAAAATTATCCTTTGTTGTATTTGGTTATTAAGGATTCTATGTTATCACTATAATCTTTTAATAACGCTTTACCCATAGAATAAAATACAAAACAGTTTAATGTTGCTATGAACATTGCCATATTATTCTCACGTGAATAAAGAACAAATATTAAATTTAAAGAGATTGCAAAGGTTAATCCAAGGGTTATGCCTGTCCATTTTATATCATATAATAATACAAATATCACAAAAATTAATGTTGGGAAACTATATCTCTCATGCATTTGAGTAGGTAACATATAAAATGCAAAACATATAAATGTTGAAGCTTTCAATAACACCACTGTACTGCATTTACGGTTAAAGAAAACATACAGCCATGCCAAGAATACTGCTACAGCTAGAATCAATAATCCAACCCTCTTTAAACTTAAATGTGGCAAGATAATAATTGAGTCACTTACATCAGGTGTGGTTCCAATTATATAATACCAAATATTCATTGCATTTAAAGTTACGGTTGGAAAAGTTCCTACTGCACTTAAATACCCTTGCTGTAACATATCATAAAATGTACCATGAACTACAAAATAAACCCCAAATATTAATAGTGGTATACAAAATCCAAGTATATACTTAAACAGTGGTTTAAATTCTCTTTTTTCCCACATTACCTTTAGGAAATAAATAGCAAAAACAGGAGCAATTACAATAGATTGAAATTTTGCTAGTAATGCTATAGCGAAAATAACACCAGATAATAGCGGATTAGAAACAAGTAATAATATTGAACAAACCATTAGTATAGCATGTAACATGTCTATTTGACCCCAAATAGGTCCATCTAGTAATACTGCAGGATTTAATGCCAAAAATGTTACCAATATCGCTCTTATAAAAGGATTTTCTATTTTTTTAGAAGCTATAGCCAAGATAATTATAGCCACCATATCAAATAAAATAGGTGGTATACGAACTAAAACATCACCAGCTACTGCCTGTAAATTAAAAGCAGCTAGTACTTTTCCATATATACCTAAAATCGCTAAAAAGAATGGTGGGTAATTTACACCATAACCGTATCCATAAACATCGGCTAGACCGTATTTCCCAACGGTTTCCATCCAGTTAACAAAAAAGTCTTGATCCCCAAGAAATCCTGGTAAGTTTGAAGCTAAATATATGCGTATTAAAAACGAAAATACAATTAATATAAGGAAATAGAAATGAAGCCAACTTAAATTTTTTAAGCGAAAGCCTCCTTCTCTACTACTTAATATATTCATATTTCCCCTCCTTTTTTTATATTTCATCACGATATTATTAATTAAAATCACAATTTAAAATGATATCATACGATTTAAATACCGTCAATTTTTACCAATCAAAAGAAAAAATGGGATAATATAAATTCTAATTATTCATACTTAATAATGTTTAAAAATAAAATGTAAATTGATAGGGTTGGCCTCATTTACCGTTAATTATTAGTTGAACCAATTGGACTTTTTTGAATAAATAAAAAAGGGCTATCTTCTCTCTAGAGTAGATAGCCCCTTTTTATTTATAGATTCATATCCCTTTAAATTCCCCTACATTATATCTACATAAGAAACTTTATCTTGCATTAGAATAATTCCGATATTTATACAGCTTCCCTTGTCTCTTTTAGCATTTTCATATTAGAAACCGCTTCTTCATGCTTCATTTCATCAAATTCATTTTCACTCTTTGCAACAACGATTGTAGCAATTCCATTGCCAATTAAGTTTACGATTGCTCTTCCCTCACTCATAAAACGATCAACACCAAGAAGTAATGCTAATCCTTCTAAAGGAATAACCTTTAGTGCCGCTAACGTAGATGCTAATACAATAAACCCACTTCCTGTTACGCCAGCAGCGCCTTTAGACGTTAACATAAGTACTAAAATAATTGTAATTTGCTGTCCGATTGTTAAATCAACACCAAATACTTGCGCTAAAAAGACAACTGCCATGGATAAATAAATAGATGTACCATCCAGATTAAAAGAATAACCAGTCGGAATGACAAGGCCAACAACAGATTTTGAACAGCCATATCGTTCCATCTTATTCATCATTCTCGGAAGTACGGATTCCGAAGAACTTGTTCCTAATACAATTAATATTTCATCTCGAATAAACTTTAAATAATTCCATAAGCTAAATCCGTATATCTTACAAATAATATTTAAAACAACAAACACGAATAGGAACATCGTAATATATACTGACATCATCAATTTTCCAAGTGGTACGAGTGAAGCCAGCCCAAAATGACCAATTGTATAAGCCATTGCTCCAAACGCACCAAGCGGAGCGGCTTTCATTACATAGCCAATAATTTTAAAGAATACGTGTGAAAGTTTGTCTAAGAAATCAATCACTGAATTTCCTTTTTCACCAAGCGCAGCTAAACCTACCCCAAATAGAATTGAAAAGAATAACACTTGTAAAATGTCACCCTTAGCAAACGCATCAACCATATTAGAAGGGACGATGTGAGTAACAAAATCAATCCAATTAATACCCTGTCCCCCGCCTTGTGTATATTTAGATACATCTCCTTTGGCAAGTTCATTAAAGTTAAGACCTGAACCTGGTTTCATAACATTTACAACGATTAATCCAACAATAAGTGCGAATGTTGTCACAACCTCAAAGTAAATAAAAGCTTTTCCACCGACCTTACCAACCTTCTTCATATCTCCCATTTTGGCAATACCAAGTACAATTGTTAAAAAAATAATTGGTGCGATTACCATTTTTACAGCATTAATAAATGTATCACCTATCGGCTTCATTTCCTTCCCAACACTTGGCCACATAAGCCCGACCAATACGCCTAGCACAATAGCTGTTAATACTTGAAAGGTTAAATTTTTAAATAATCGTTTCACCTTCATTTCTCCTCTCATTTTTGAAAGCTTTCTCATCCTTATGTTTTTACATAATGATAGCGTTTTCAATAAGAGGTGAGAAGTTTATGGTCATAACGAATATTTTGGTCATTTTGGTCTCACTTTTTTACTTCACGATATACATAACGATTGACTGGCCTTCCAACTCCCCCATACTGTACTGCCAAACGAATGAATCCCTCTTTTTCCAAATAATCTAAGTAACGCCGAGCCGTAACTCTAGCTATCCCAATCGCACTAGCTACCTCTTCTGCAGAACGAGATTCATCTTGTTTTTTTACATACGCCTCAATTTCATTTAATGTAAATTCATTTAATCCCTTTGGCAAATTGCTTACTTTCTTCTTAGAACGTCCAGCATATAATAATACATCCAGTTGTTCTTGTGAAATTGCCCCGGATTCCTTCAAACTCATTCTATATTGTCGATACTTTTCTAAAGCTTGCTGAATTCTGTATAACTTAAAAGGCTTAATAATATAATCCATTGCCCCATTTTGAAGCATGAGTTTAATTGTTTCCCTATCCTTTGCAGCTGAAACAACGATTACATCTGTTTCTAACTCTTGTTTTCGAAATTCCTGCAATACCTTAATACCATTCTTTTTCGGCATAAAAATATCTAAAATAACAAGATCTGGATTTATTTTTTTTGCAAGATGGACTCCCTCCTCACCATTATTAGCGACAGCAACTACTTGAAATCCCTTTACGCTTCTAATAAATTCTTTATTTACTTCTTGAACCATTGGATCGTCTTCCACTAATAGTACCTTGATCTCCTCTTTATAGTTCATACAATTCCGCCTCCATCTTCATTGGAAAAGTAATGATAAAAGAAGTTCCTTCACCTTGAAAAGATGAAATGTTAATTTCCCCTCTTCCCTTTTCAATAATTTGCTTTACTAAGAAAAGTCCATAACCTGTCCCGCTAATTTTATTTACAGTAAACCCTTTCTCATACACTTTTGGTAAATGCTCTTCTTTTATTCCGCATCCATTATCCTCAATCAATATCGCACATACATCTTCAGACTGTTCAATACTAATATCAATTCTTTTATTCTTTACATCCGTTTGTTCAAATGATCCAAACGCATTTTCAATTAAGTTACCTAGTAATACAACAAAATCATGTTGATCTAATTGATAAGGAAATTCTTCTAAATAACTATTTTGATCAATTACAACTTGTATCCCTAATTCCTTTCCGCGGCTTATCTTGCTCAAAAGAAGACCTGCAATCGCATCATTTTTTATCGTTTCATTTAAAAAATTTGTTACACTACCCTGTTCTTCTGAAGTGTGGAAAGCAAGTTGTAATGCCTGATCTGCTTTACCAAGTTGAATTAAACCTGCTATTGTATGAAGTTTATTCATATGCTCATGGCTTTGTACACGCAGTGCCTCTACAAAGGTTTTCACTCCTGTTAATTCCTCTGCAAGTTTTGTAACTTCAGTACGATCTTGAAAGATTGCCACAGCACCAATTAATTCATTATCTTTCTTGATTGGTATACGATTACTTAAAATTACCTTTCCACTTACTTTTATCTCTTCATTATATACTGCCCGATTCCTCTCCACGATTTCTGGAAGTCTCGTATCCTTTAAAACTGCACGAATAGGCTTCCCTACAACATTTCCCTCTACTCGAAAAACTTGCTTTGCTTTTTCATTAAAAATAGTAATAATTTCTTGATTATCAATTGCAATCACACCCTCATTAATCGAATGAAAGGTTGCTGTTCGTTCTTCTAACATTCGTTTAATTTCATAAGGTTCTAACTGAAACATCTGTTTTTTAATATGATTGGCAAGCATCAACGAACCACTCAAACCAAATATTAAAGTTAATATAACAATAAAAGTAATCTCTTCTGCTAATCCAAGCATAATTTCCCAAAAGTTTGGTATTTTGTTCCCTACTACAACAACACCAATTTGATTTAAATTTTGATCCTTAATAGGCATAAAAGCACGAATTACAGTACCTATCTCTCCTTTTGCTTTTGAAAAGTAAATATGCTCCGCAAATGCTGGTTCTTCGTCCGTCCCTTTTGATGGTCTCCCAATCATTTCTTTTACAGGATGAGAATATCGAATTCGCTCCATATTCATTACTACTATGTATTCTGTTTCATTAATCACTCGAATATTTTCAATAGCTGGATTCAATGTAAACCACCCTGTTGTTTCCTGAAGTGATTTCTTTACATCTGACAGCTCTGCTACTGTCCGCGCCGTATTCATAGATCTAATTCTTAATTCTTTTTCTTCCTTTTGTTGAATATTTGCAATGATAACAATTCCACCTATAAATAGCGAAAAAATAACTACTGCATAGGATAAAATCGTAATTTTCCAGCGGATAGGCATTTGTTTCACTGTCCGTCCCCCTTTCCCCTAAAAGCATCTTTACGAATAAAAATCTTCTCTGTATGCTTACAATAACGACCTACGAGGAGGTTTAAGATGAAAAAAATCGCTATTTTTATACTCCTTTTTATTGTTTTCATTACTAGCGCTTTATTTGTAGGGTTTCACAGTCTTTTTTCCCAAGGTAAACTTGCTTATGACGATGACCAAGAAGGACTAAACAAACAAATTGTTTTCAAGTTTAGTCATGTTGTAGCAGAAAATACACCTAAAGGACTTGCGGCTAGTAAATTTGCTGAGCTTGTTAACGAGAAATCAAATGGAAATATAAAAATAGAAATTTTCCCAAACGGGAGCCTCTATTCTGATATAGAAGAAATCCGTGCTTTAAAAGCTGGACAAGTTCATTTCATTGCCCCTTCTACCTCAAAACTTGGAATGCTCTCTCACGGATGGGGCGTACTGGATCTGCCATTTGCTTTTCCAAGTTATGAAGCCATTCAAGAAGGCTTAAACGGAAAAATTGGGGAACAATTACTTCAATCCTTACAGAAAGATAAAATTAAAGGTCTTGCTCATTGGTCAAATGGCTTTAAGCAAATTACTTCAAATAAAGGGCCCATTCATACACCTAAAGATATACAAGGACAATCCTTTCGCATTATGCAAAGTGATGTAATCCAATCCCAATTTGATTTATTAAAAGTTGATGCACATCAAGATTCATTTAACTCTACATATAAATTAATTGAAACTGGAAAAGTTGATGGCGAAGAAAATACAATATCAAATATCTACTCTAAAAAATTTTATAACGTTCAAAACTATTTGACAATTAGTAATCATGGGTATTTAGGCTATGTTGTCATGATGGATCAACAAATATGGAATCAACAAACAGAAAAAACGCAGCAAATATTACTTGAAGCAATGAAAGAAACAACAGAATGGAACAACCATCAATCCATCCAAATGAATGAAAAACAACTTGAACTTATTAAACAAAATTCATCCATCCAAATTCATAGACTAACTGATGTAGAAAAGAAAGAATGGGAAAAAGTACTATCTCCCACATACGAAGACCTTGCTCCTACAATTGGAGAACAATTGGTAAATGATTTAAAAGAATTGAAAAATAAATATCAATTTCCTGAAGAAAATAAATAACAAAAAAGAGTATCAAAAATACTCTTTTTTGTTATTTCGCTATTATATTTCAAAATATTATTCGGCATTACCACTTAAATTTTAATAATATATCTTTTTAAATACGAACATTTTACCTATAAAACAATAATTAATTCGGTATTATCTATAATAATTTAAAATTTAACCCCTATATTTGATAAATATACATGAAAACCTTTGACTTAATGAAAAAAATGATGTACATTATCTTTTGGACGAACATTTTTTTAAGTTTAAAATAAAATATTCGTATTTAGGGGTGTAATTCGTGGAAAAAGTATTCGACTATGAAGATATTCAATTAATTCCTGCAAAATGTATAGTAAATAGCCGTTCTGAGTGTGATACAAGTGTCACTTTAGGAAAACATACATTTAAATTACCTGTCGTACCTGCAAACATGCAAACAATTATAGATGAAAAGATCGCTGTATATTTAGCTGAAAATAAATATTTCTATATCATGCATCGTTTTGAGCCAGAAAAACGTATCTCTTTCATTAAAGATATGCACTTACGTGGATTAATCGCATCCATTAGTGTTGGCGTTAAAGAAGAAGAGTATGAATTTGTACAACAATTAGCTGCTGAGCAGCTTTGTCCTGAATATATTACAATAGATATCGCACATGGTCATTCCAATGCGGTAATAAAAATGATTCAACATATTAAACAACATTTACCTGAAAGCTTTGTTATTGCAGGAAATGTTGGAACTCCAGAGGCAGTAAGAGAGCTAGAAAATGCTGGTGCTGATGCAACAAAAGTAGGAATCGGACCTGGTAAAGTATGCATCACGAAAATTAAAACAGGCTTTGGAACTGGTGGCTGGCAATTAGCTGCACTTCGCTGGTGTGCAAAAGCTGCAAGTAAACCAATTATTGCTGACGGCGGTATTCGTACTCATGGTGATGTAGCGAAATCCATTAAATTTGGCGCGACTATGGTTATGATTGGTTCATTATTTGCTGGTCATGAAGAATCTCCAGGAGAAACAATTGAGAAAGACGGAAAGCTTTACAAGGAATACTTTGGCTCAGCTTCAGAATTCCAAAAAGGCGAAAAGAAAAACGTAGAAGGTAAAAAAATGTTTGTCGAACATAAAGGATCTTTAGAAGATACATTAATTGAAATGGAACAAGATCTTCAATCTTCTATTTCTTATGCTGGTGGAACGAAATTAGAAGCAATTCGCACTGTAGATTATGTTGTCGTGAAAAACTCAATCTTTAATGGTGATAAAGTATATTAAGCTTTATTTACTTTTTAAATGTAATGAATATTGATTCGTATATAAAAAATGAGCAAGGTACTTTATTTTGTACTTGCTCATTTTTTTCTTATGATATAAATTTCCGATATACATGTGTAACTTGAACAATCTCAAATTCTAATAATTTGTATAAGGCCTCTTTATTATTTCATATATTGCTCAACTAATTCATAGCATCTTTCTTTTGTAGTTTTTGCTAAAGATTCTGTATAACCTACTTGTGCTAATGTTCCTTCTCCTTCAGATACGTATACTTCTTTAGCTTTACGATCTCGGTATGATATCCAATCACGTTGTTTTTCCTTTAATGTATTCATTTCATTAGCGGATAGTTGTGTTTTTAATACACCGTAAATATCATTTAATGCATCATCCCATGCTTTATACTTTTTACCCGCTCCTTCTTTCATCTTAGACGTGATTCCTTCTGCATACAGGTAATCTAAACTACTTAAACTCCCTTCAATATTATTTAACTTACTTAAGTATTCACTCTTCTTACCTTTATTAGTTTCTTCAACTCTTTTTCTTAGTGTTTCCTCTCTCTGTTTCACTTCTTCTGCCCTTTGTTTTGCTTCTTGTTCTCTTTGTTTCGCTTCTTCTGCTTTTTCTTTTTCTAATTGTGCTATATCTTGGGCCATTTGAGTAATTTGTTCCGTTGCTTTTTGATAATATATTTTCAACTCTTCATTATCTTTTGTTTCTTCTACAACTGCATTTAGTATTTCTTTTGCTTCTAAAAATTTTTGATTATTTTTTAATCCCTCTACTTTTGCAAATTGACTATTATACTTTTCTATTTTTTCCTTTTTGACCACTATAGATTCTCGTTGCCCTTTCGCTTGTTTATTTAACGTTTTAGAGCCACCCTCTATTTCCTCAATTTCTTCCAACAAGGTATTTGCCTCATCTAACTTTGCCTCTTTCACAGCTTTCAAGGCTTCCATCATTTTATTTGTTTGCGTGATTAGTACTTTTACTTTTTCATCTTCTTTTTGCTCTCCTAGCGCTAATTCAAACGAAGCTAGTGCCTTATCATATTCTTTATTTGCTAGTGCTAACTCTCCTTGCTTAATTGCCTTTTCGGATGTTTTATCATTACTACATCCTACTATCAAAAGAGATATCATTCCTAAAGTTGCTATTAATTTTTTCACATTAATTCCCCCCAAACTGCTTATATTCTCCCTTTAAAATTTACTGAAGAGAAGACTTGTTTCATGATAATTCAAATAAAAATATCTATCCCTAACAATTAAAATTCTCAATAAATTTATATATAGATTAAATGATTATGTATATATTTTCAAATTAATAAGCAATTATCATCCTCAAGAAATCAAAGAAGCTAGGAGAGGAATCGACTGCTCGTAAAGGACTAATCGGTGTGAACTAATGATCAATGGGGAAGAAAGAATCCCCCACTGATTAAAGCTTCACTTTATCCACCTATTTTCCAAATCTCTTACGGTATCCGCATTTTCTACATAGTTCTTCTACTGCTACCCTACGTGAAAATCCATCTACAATATTTTTCGCTCTATCTCTTTCAATAATTTCAGAGAATGGGGCCTCATTAATATTTCCAAGGTTAATAATTCCCTCACCATCTAAACAACAAGGAATAACAGTTCCGTTTGCTAAAATACCTGCTTGATTTCGAAGACCATGACAGAAGCCCTTTCCATCATCCTCTTCTTCATGCAAAGCCGGCCACTGAAATTCATAATCTTGGTTAATAAAGATGCGATCCGCAAGTTTTACACCACTTCCTGGTGTAATCTTCTCTTCAATTTTGTATGGTAAATCAAATTCTTTCTCAATAATTTCTAATAACTGTCTATTTCGTTGTATTTCAAGATTCGTTTTATTGTCTTGTGTAAGGTTCCATAGTCTTAGTGACACAATTAATTCCGATTGACTCGTTGCTTCTTTAATAAAGGAGAGGATACTTCTTACATATCCTTCTTTATCTTCAGATCCCGGATGACCGTCAAAACTATGAAGCGAGAAATTCATCTGTCTTAGTGCAGGTTTATTTAATAATTTATGCCTCTTTTTATTAATTAACGTTCCATTGGTTGTAATATTAACTTTAAATCCTTTTTCATGACTTAAATCTAACAATTGATCTATTTTAGGATGGAGCAGCGGCTCACCTTTTACATGTAAATAAATGTAGTCTGTGTGAGGTTTAATTTGGTCTAATCTCTTAGAAAAATCCTCCACAGAAAGAAATTGCTTCTGTCGTTCTGTTGGTGGACAAAAGCTGCATGCGAGATTACATACACTAGTAATCTCTAGATAAAACTTCTTAAACTTTTTCAACCTCAATTCCCCACTTCTTTAACTACTTAGAACACAATGAAAAATTGTTCTATCAATATTACAGCACAATTTTTTATAAATAGAAACAAACTTATTCAAGGAAACTAATTTTACCATTTTCTCTGTTTAGAAGAACATAATTGTATTGTTCATATTCCACTACAACCTAAACAATAATTCGTTCAATTATTACGAAGCATTAAAAAGACCATCGGGGATTATTTTCCAATGGTCTTCTTAATAGGAATAATCTAATAGATAACTATAGTATTGTAGAAATTTTAATAAAAAATATTCTTACGTATATCGAATTTTCCTAATCGTTATAACACATCTAACAGATAGTTCCTTTTATTTATGATAAGGTTCACCACGATTAATCCGAAACGCCCGATATACTTGCTCTAAAAGTACCAATCTCATCAACTGATGCGGTAATGTCATTTTTGAGAATGAAAGTGATTCGTTAGAGCGCTTCATCACTTCCGAACTAAGCCCTAGTGATCCCCCAATAACAAATGCTATTTTACTTTTTCCATACGTAGCAAGACGATCAAGATTCGCTGCAAATTCTTCTGATGATTTTTGTTTTCCTTCAATTGCTAATGCAATCACATGCGTATCATCTGAAATTTTATCTAGTATACGTATACCTTCTTTTTCTTTTACAATTAACATTTCTGCTTCACTTAAATTTTCCGGTGCCTTTTCATCCGGTAATTCAATCACTTCTACTTTTGCGTACGCAGAAAGTCGTTTTAAGTATTCTGCAATACCTTGTTTTAAATATTTTTCTTTTAATTTCCCAATCGAAATAATCGAGATATTCACACGTATTCCCCACCTTACAAACACGTTATCCACAAAACTTATCCACATATCCACAACTATTACCCACATATTGTGTGAGAATCTGTGTTCGATACAACATATGTCGCCTTGTTTTGACAAAATTCACACGTTTTTTCTTCTTTCTTGGAGTTATCCACATTGTTGATAACCGGTGCTACTTCGCACTCATCCACAATGATATCTAATGCTAATTCTACATGTTCTAAACAACAAGGTAACTTCATATTTTTCACCTCACTATTCCACAATAGAAAACAGGAGGATAGTCCTCCTGTTTTCTTAATAGTTTTGACTACCTAATTTCACCGTTGTTGTTGCTCGTTTTGTACCACGATAAAACGTCAGGGTCATTTTATCGTCAATTTTTTTATTATATAATACCGTTCGAAATCCGATAATATTATGGACTTGCTTTCCATCAACGGCCACAATTACATCATGTTCCCGAAGTCCTGCATTTGCGCCAGGAGATGGACTTTTCACGTCTAAAATGCAGACACCATCTGTTACACTACTTGGTAAATGCAACGTTTCAGACCAGTAATAATTTGGAATTTCATTTAAAGATCTAAGTTCAACCCCAACATAAGGCCGTCTTACTTTTCCATGCTTTTCAAGCTCATTCATAACAGGCACTGCTCTTGTAACTGGGATAGCAAGTCCAATACCTTCTACTTCTTTTGCTGCAATTTTCATCGAGTTGATTCCAATTAGTTGTCCTGCTGCATTTACAAGTGCGCCGCCACTATTCCCTGGATTAATAGCTGCGTCTGTTTGTAATACTTCTACTTGCCAGTCATAATGTCCATCCTGATCTAAGTCTACAGGAACAATTCTCTCATTTGCAGAAATAATTCCTTGTGTAACAGTTCCTGAGAATTGTAATCCAAGTGGGTTTCCAATTGCAATTACTGCTTCTCCACGACGAACTGTATTAGAATCTCCTATCTCAATGACTTTCTTTACATGTTTCGCATCTATTTCTAAAACCGCTAAATCTGTAACTACATCACTACCTAATACTTTACCAGGTACTTTTTTACCGTCGCTTAAGCTCACCTCAATACGATTTGCCCCTGCGACAACATGATGATTTGTTACGATATGAGCATGACCATTTGTTTTCTTATAAATCACACCTGATCCTGTCCCAGCTTCCGCATCCGCTTCTGAAAAATTATCACGTTGTATGTTAATAATTCCAACAACAGCCTCAGAAGCACGATCAACAGCATCTACAAATCCCGAATGCCCTACTCGCATTGTATTTGTTTGCGATGGTTTAAGTCCATTCCCTTCGCTTGCTTCCGCTTGCTCTATTGTTTGTGAACCAGAATCAGAAAATAAAGGGGCTCCAAATGCAAACAATGAAGCCCCAACAATTGTTCCTGCTATGCTAGAAATAACGATACCTTTGTGCTTCTTTTTACCAGTTCGTTTCATACGAAATTCTTCTTCATCAATAAAGGACATACTTGTTCACCAATCCTCCCGAAAACAACTATATTCTCCTTTATTGTTTACTAAAACCAAGAATTATACGTATTGAATTTTCGTTGGTGCCTTTGGATCCGTATCATGTACCTCAAATGCTTCCCCAACTGCAAAACCTTTCTCTTCTAGCACCTGCGCAACAGACATACGTGCTAGTTCTTTCATATTATTATCTAAACTCAAATGCGCTAAATAAATATGTTTCGTCTCATCTGTGATAACATCAGTCATTGCAAGTGCAGCATCTTCATTAGAAACGTGACCTACATCGCTTAAGATACGTCGCTTTATACTCCATGGATAGCGTCCCATACGAAGCATTTCAACATCATGATTACTTTCAAATACAAAGGCATTTGCTCCTTTAATGATACCTTTCATACGGTCGCTCACATACCCCGTATCTGTAATAAGAGCTAATTTCCTACCATTATGATGAAATGCATAAAACATCGGCTCTGCTGCATCATGAGAAACACCAAATGATTCCACTTCAATATCTCCGAATGTTTTCACATCGCCAATAGAGAAAATAAATTTTTGGTCTGTTGGAATGTTACCAATTAAATGTTCCATAGCATTCCACGTTTTTTCATTTGCATACACAGGTAACTGATATTTACGTGCTAACACACCAAGACCTTTAATATGATCACTATGCTCATGTGTTACAAGAATGCCTGATATATCTTGAATGTCCAATTCAGCTTGCTGAAATAAAGCTTCTGTCGCTTTTCCACTCAAGCCTGCATCAATGAGCAATTTCTGTTTTTCGGTCCCTACATATAGCGCATTTCCTGTACTGCCGCTTGCAAGTACACTAAAATGCAAACTCATTTCTGCTCACTCCATTATTTTTTCTTTTTCATTTTCCTTTTCTTTCTCTAGCTCAATTACTTGTCCCTCAATAGCATTTACAAAATAATCTACTTTTCGATCTGTTTTTAAATTCCATGTCGGAGCAAGCACTTGTATATTAGAAGCTGCAGATGTAACAAGAGTTGCATATCCAATCTGCGCTTCTTTAAAATGCGTATTTTGTTTTATTTCCTTCTTAAAGTATAAATTTTCTAAAGCTGTTTGAGCTGTAATAATCTCTTGCTCTTTTGCTTTTTCATTCTCACCCATCTCTTTTAAATCGGTTAACATTGTTTGTGTATACGAAATAAATTCACCTTTCTCATTTAAATCGACAACAATCATCCCATGATCATTATAAAAGATAGGTTTATCTTTATATTTTTGAAAGAAATAGATTTTCGTTGCTTCTGCTTTACCAAACTCATATTTCTGACCATCTAGCACATAATTTTTCAAGAAATCACTATATTTATCTTTAGACAGTGTTTTTGCATGTAATAATGGTTCTTTTAATTTACTTACAATTGTGTTTCTATCCTGCAAAGTAACTGCTTGGTTTTTTAAGGAACGGATGTCCTCTTCTTTAAATTCCTTATTTTTTGCTGTGATAAAGGAATCTTTCTTTGGTTCTTTTGGTAAATCACCAACTGTAATTTTATCATCTTTTAACTGTTGATCTACCTTTGTTTCTGCCATTAACTCTAATTGGTTACTATCCTGCTTTTGAATGAATTGAAACACGAGGAAGAGGTCTAAAATAAAAAAGGTAACAATAAATATTGTCTTAATCCGATTCCAGTCCAATTAGCTCTCCCTCCTTCTCTTCACTCCACTCAAATACTTGTTGATCTTCACCATAAATCACATACCAAATCGGCTTTAAGCTTCCCGTTACAACCTGCCCATTTGGTCCATTTGGTCCATTTTCTGGTACTAATTTATAGCCAATTCCTATATCTTGAATTAACTTTTTATCTACATCCGAATTTTTTTGTAATGATTCTATAACAGTCCATCCAGCTGGAAGTACTGTCTTTTTATCCTCACCTTTATCAATTACCAAATTAAATAATGGACGCTTATAGCTAATTAATTCTTCCGCTCCCCATACTTGTGTTAATGCGGTCATTCCTTCGCTATTAAATACGGGTAAATCTTCTTCATATAAGCGGAACTTTGTTTTCCCCTTGGAATTTAGATAATCGAATCTATATGCATCTGTTAAGCCGCTATGACTATTAACAAATTCAAAACTTCTTTGCATAAGAATGTTTCCATACATACGTGCACCACTAACCACAGATGAATTTGTATACTTTAACATTCGGTTCTGCTTATTGATTTGCATAAGACGAATACCATCCGTATAAGTTTCTTCTAATTCATTAGAAATAGGAGTCACATAACGCGGGTCACTAAACAGTGCATTTTTAAATGATTCTACAGGTAAATCCCGTGTAAAATATAAAAAACCCTGCATTTCTGTTGAACCATCCGGTAAAAATATTCTTTTTGTATCATTTATATCATACGGAAAATAAGGTCTTGCTAAAGCTAAAAATTGATTTTGTGCATTTACAATTTCACTTAGATTTACACCTGTTAATGTCATTTTATATACTTTATGATGGTTATAAGAAACGAAATTTACATCAATATTTTGATCACGACTTTTAGAAGGATCGATAACAATACGATCAAAATTATACGTATCTAATTTCTTATCTTTAATTGTTAATACGCCCCTAATCGCATCAAACGGAACCTCGGTCGGAAAGACAATTTCAATCTTCCCTTCTCCATGCACATAAGAGAGGAAATCACCTTTAGAGATAGAGTTCGTGATAGTGATATCCTTAAAATCATGAAATTCACCTTTCTCAATAACTCTATATAACAAGTTAATATTCTCTCTCTTTTCACTTGCAAAATGCTTCTTATCCTTATGAACAATCATATAGGATGGGACAATTACATTTGAAACATCTTTTTTTATTGCTTCTGCATTTCCTTGGACAAACTTTGTACTTTGCATCGAATTAGAATCTGGTACGTACGTCCATAAATTAAAAGTAAGAAACAGACTAATGACAACTAGGTTAATAAGAACGATGGTTTTAAAGTTTTCCATATTCATTCCCAATCGTCCTCTTCTTCCTTCGCCATTGGAAGAGTGAAATAAATGGTTGTCCCTTTCCCTTCTTCACTTTTTGCCCAAATAGATCCACCATGCGCCACAATCATTTCCTTAGCAATAGCTAAACCTAGGCCTGTTCCGCCCATCTGTCTTGAACGCGCCTTATCTACACGATAAAAACGTTCGAAAATCTTCTCCACATTTTCTTTTGGAATCCCCATTCCTTGGTCACTCACACTAATTTCTAGCATATCCTCTCGATCACGCAGGCGATATGTTACTGTTCCACCTTCAGGAGAATATTTTAAGGCATTCGAAATAATGTTATATAAAACTTGTGTAATTTTATCAGCATCCATATCAATGAATCGAGATTTCTTAGAAAATGAGCGTTTAAAGATTACATTTTGTTCTTTCGACATTTCAAAACGATCGATAACATTATTAAAGAAATCTGTAAAGTCTACCCATTCTTTCATTAAACGATGTTCTGTACTATCTAACTTAGATAATTGTAACAATGCATTTACAAGTCGAATCATTCTTTCCGTTTCTTCTTGTGTAACTGTTAAAAATTGTGGTGCAATATTCGGGTCTTGCCATGCACCATCACTAAGTGCCTCTAAATAGCTACGCATCGTTGTTAACGGTGTCCGTAGTTCATGTGACACGTTCGCCACAAACTCACGGCGCTCACGATCAATACGCTCTTGTTCTGTCACATCATATAATACAGCGATTAAACCATTTGCTTTACCTGTTTCCTTTTGAATAACAGAAAAACTAGCTCGCAGAATATACGGTTCATTTCTCGTACTAAAATCTAATAACACAGAATCTGGTTCTTCATATAAATGATCGAGTGTAAATTCCTCTTGAATACCTAATACTTCTAAAACAGACTGATCTAATGCCGTTTCACGTGAAACGTTTAACATCTTTTCTGCAGGATCATTTAATAAAATAATATCTCCTTTTCGATCAGTAGCGATTACTCCATCTGTCATATGAGATAAAACAGAAGAGAGCTTACGTCTCTCACTTTCAGTCGAAGAACGTGCTTGTTGTAATTTTTTTGATAAATTATTAAACGCTAGTGCTAATTGACCAATTTCATCATGACTATGGACTTTTACTTTACGAGAGTAATTTCCCTTTGCCATTTCAATTGCTTGTCTACGCATATCTGAAATTGGCCTTGTAATTGTTTGAGCTAATAAAATTCCTAAAACTGCTGTTACTAATAAAGCAATTACTGTCCCGGTTGCAAAAATTTGATTGATATCCTTCATCTGCTTATAAACATCTTCCATAGAAGCAACGATATGAATAACACCAATTATTTTCCCCTTATCGCCTTCAATTGGGGTTGCCATAACTTGAACACGATGGCCAGTACTTCCATCCTTCTCAATCTTTCCTTCAGCCTTTTTTTGCACAAGGGCCCTTTGCACTGATATGTCCGTTATTGTTTTCCCTACCATACCTTGTTTAGATAGATTAGATATTGCTAGTAGGCGCCTGTCCGGGTCAATAACACGTACTTCTTGAATATCCTTTTTCCGGTCTAAAGCAAAATCAGTAATTGATGTTTGAAGCGCCTTTTCTAAAGGTATATCTGTTTTTCCACGCTCTTTTGTAAACTCCTGCTTCAAATTATAGGACAATAGATTCGTTTGCTGCGTTAATGAATCTTTAAAACTTTGTACGAGACTTTTCTCAAGTTCACGAACAAAATATACACCAATAACCTGCATTGCTATTAAAATTAATAGCATATATATGAGCACAAACTTCAAATGAATCGATTGAAAAAAACCAACTTTCTTCATATACTACTCCTGCTCTGGATCACGCAAGTAATAGCCTACTCCACGTCTTGTTACAATTAAAGTTGGGTGACTTGGGTTATCTTCAATTTTTTCACGCAAACGACGTACTGTCACATCTACTGTACGTACATCTCCAAAATAATCGTAGCCCCAAACCGTTTGTAATAAATGTTCACGTGTCATAACTTGTCCTAAATGCTTCGCCAAGTAATGAAGCAGTTCAAATTCACGATGCGTAAGTTCAATGCTTTCTTCCCTTTTTGTTACACTGTAGGCATTTGGATTAATAACGATTGGTCCAATAATCATTTCTGTGTTTTCTTCTTTTTCAGCTGCCCCGCCTTGTTGATGGCGACGTAAGTTTGCTTTTACACGTGCCAATAATTCACGAGTACTAAACGGTTTTGTTACATAATCGTCTGCACCAAGCTCAAGCCCTAATACTTTATCGATTTCAGAGTCTTTTGCAGTCAGCATAATAATCGGCATTTCAGAGCTTTTTCGTATTTCACGACAAACTTCCAATCCGTCTTTTCCCGGTAACATAATATCTAATAAAACCATATCTGGTTGTTCTTCATTTGCCTTTTCAATGGCTTCATCTCCATCATGCGCCATTACAATTTCAAAGCCTTCTTTTTCTAAGTTAAATTTTAAAATATCTGCAATCGGTTTTTCATCGTCAACGACTAAGATTTTCTTTCCCATCATCGTTTCTTTCCTCCTAATAAAAATATGGTCAATCATCCTCAAACATTCACAGCTATTTGTATGGTACATAACCAAACAATTTTATCCTTCGTTTGAGTATTTTCTCCTCTATTCTCATAGAATCACGTATGATTCACATATGAATGGAACATGTACCATCTACAGAAAAACCCCTAGCTTCAACTGCTAGAGGCTCCTCATTCTATTGTAAAATAACTACTCTCATTTGTAAAATTGAACAAATAAAAAGGATATTAAGTGGGCCCACTTAATATCCTGAGAGTGGCTCGGGACGGAATCGAACCGCCGACACGAGGATTTTCAGTCCTCTGCTCTACCGACTGAGCTACCGAGCCAAAACATATATATAAAACCACTAATGGTGGTATAAACAAAAGTGGCGGTCCCGACCGGGGTCGAACCGGCGATCTCCTGCGTGACAGGCAGGCATGTTAACCACTACACCACGGGACCACAAAACATATATAAAAGACATGACCCGTACGGGATTCGAACCCGTGTTACCGCCGTGAAAGGGCGGTGTCTTAACCACTTGACCAACGGGCCACGAAAAATAAAATGGTGAGCCATGAAGGACTCGAACCTTCGACCCTCTGATTAAAAGTCAGATGCTCTACCAACTGAGCTAATGGCTCATACTCACCAACGTCATATTTTCGTGACGACAAGGGTTATCATAACATAATAACTTTTATTTTTGCAATACCTTTTTTATATTTTTTTATAAAAGACAAGAAAAAACTCATGTGAACATGAGTTTTTTCTTACATAAACCAATTTTATATCAATTAACCACCGTATACGTTACGAACGATGTTTGTTTGATTACGATCTGGACCAACAGAGAACATAGATAATTGGATACCTGTTAATTGAGACACACGCTCTACATAATGTCTTGCATTTTCAGGAAGCTCTTCTAATGATTTTACACCAGTAATATCTTCTGTCCAACCTGGAAGTTCTTCATATACAGGCTCACATTTCGCTAAAATGTTTAAGTTTGCTGGCACTTCATCCAGAACTTCTCCGTTATATTTATAAGCGATACAGATTTTCACAGTTGGAATACCTGTTAATACGTCGATAGAGTTTAAAGATAGATCTGTTAAACCACTTACGCGGCGTGCGTGTCTTACAACAACGCTATCAAACCAACCTACGCGGCGTGGACGACCAGTTGTTGTACCATATTCACGACCAACTTCGCGAATTTGATGACCAATTTCATCATTAAGCTCAGTAGGGAATGGACCGTCACCAACACGGCTTGTATATGCTTTACATACACCTACTACGCGATTAATTTTAGAAGGGCCAACTCCAGAACCGATTGTTACACCACCAGCAACTGGGTTAGAAGATGTAACGAATGGGTACGTACCTTGGTCGATATCAAGCATTACGCCTTGTGCACCTTCAAATAATACGCGGCGTCCTTCATCTAATGCATCATTTAATACAACAGATGTATCGCATACGTATTGCGCGATTTGTTGACCATACTCGAAGTACTCTTCGAAAATTTCTTCTGCATTAAATCCTTCTGCATCATACATTTTTTCAAACAGACGGTTTTTTTCTGCTAAATTGCGTTCAAGCTTCTCTTTAAATGCTTCGCGATCTAAAAGATCAGCCATACGAATACCAACGCGAGCAGCTTTATCCATATATGCAGGACCGATACCTTTTTTCGTTGTACCGATTTTGTTATCACCTTTACGCTCTTCTTCTAACTCATCTTGTTTTAAATGATAAGGTAAAATAACATGCGCACGATTACTAATACGTAGATTATCAGTGCTTACACCACGATCGTGTAAGTATTTTAATTCTACAAGTAATGCTTTTGGATCTACTACCATACCGTTTCCGATAACACAAATTTTTTCTTTATAGAAAATACCAGATGGAATTAAGTGTAATTTATACTTAACACCGCCGAAAACAATTGTATGTCCTGCGTTGTTTCCGCCTTGATATCTTGCAACTACTTCCGCATGTTCAGAAAGGAAATCAGTAATTTTACCTTTTCCTTCATCGCCCCACTGTGTTCCTACAACTACTACTGAAGACATTATTCAAGCACCTCCGCAATTTTCAAACGAACTTTTCAAACAATATAATTGTACCAAAATGAAAAGAGAAGTCAATTTAAAAACGAACATTTTTTTATGTTTTATCCATTTCGTTCGTAAGAATTATTTATTTCCACGATGTAAGCCCTATCTTTTGTTCATAAAAAAAGAAACACATCTTATTATAAGAAATGTGTTTCTTTTTTATACTTCTACTATGCCGGCGGTGCATGTCCATCATCAAAACGCCGCTCTAAGTTTACGAATTTGTTAAACTCCTTCACGAATGCGAGTTCTACAGAACCTACTGGACCATTACGTTGCTTTGCAATAATAATTTCAATCGTGTTTTTATTTTCTGTTTCACGATCATAGTAATCTTCACGATACAAGAATGCAACAATATCGGCATCCTGCTCAATACTTCCTGATTCACGAATATCAGACATCATCGGACGTTTATCTTGACGGGATTCAACACCACGAGATAGCTGAGATAAGGCAATAACTGGTACTTGTAGCTCACGCGCAATTCCTTTTAATGTACGGGAAATTTCAGATACTTCCTGCTGACGGTTTTCACCAGATTTCCCACTACCTTGAATAAGCTGTAAGTAATCAATTAAAATCATCCCAAGTCCCTGCTCTTGTTTTAGCCTGCGGCATTTCGCACGAATCTCACTAACACGAATTCCCGGCGTATCATCAATATATATTCCGGCATTCGAAAGACTTCCCATTGCCATTGTCAACTTCGCCCAATCATCTGAAGTTAACGAGCCCGTACGAAGCCTTTGTGCATCAATATTTCCTTCTGCACAAAGCATACGCATAACAAGCTGATCAGCACCCATCTCTAAACTGAAAATCGCGACGTTTTCATCTGTTTTAGTCGCCACATTCTGCGCGATATTCAGCGAAAATGCCGTTTTTCCCACTGAAGGACGGGCTGCCACGATGATTAAATCGTTACGCTGAAATCCCGCTGTCATCTTATCTAATTCCGTAAATCCAGTCGGTATCCCCGTAACTTCACCTTTTTGATTATGCAAAAGTTCAATTTTATCATAAGCATCTACAAGAACATCCTTGATATTTTGGAATGCTTTTGCATTTGTTTGATGTGATACTTCTAATATTTTTTTCTCCGCTTCATTTAGCAAGCCTTCTACATCATCTTCACGTTCATAACCATCTGATACAATGTGAGTTGCTGTTCGAATCAAACGACGCAAAAGTGCTTTTTCTGCAATAATACGTGCATAATACTCTACGTTAGCAGCTGTCGGAACAGCTTCTGCTAATTCAGCTAAATAAGAAACACCACCAACCTCTTCTAACAAACCTTGGTCGGCAAGTGCTGCTGTTGCAGTAACTAAATCAATTGGTTCTCCTTTATCAGATAGTTCAAGCATAACACCAAAAATCTTTTGGTGTGCTGTCCGATAAAAAGATTCAGGTAGCAGCAGTTCTGAAGCCGAAGTTAATGCATCTTGATCAAGGAAAATCGCCCCTAGAACTGCTTGTTCGGCCTCTATATTATGCGGAGGGGTACGATCAGTAAATACATCACTCATACGCAATCCTCCTTGTCTAACTTATTTTTATTGTTCACTAACATGAACCTTTACTGTTGCTGTTACTTGTGGATGTAATTTTACAATTACGTTTGTATATCCTAATGCACGAATTGCATCGTCCATTTCAAATTTACGTTTATCAAGCTTAATATTATGAGCTTTTTGCATTGCATCTACAATTTGTTTACTTGTAATAGAGCCGAATAAACGACCACCTTCACCAGATTTTGCTTTTAGCTCCACTGTTAATTTCTCTAAAGTTTCTTTTAATTTTTTAGCATTTTCAAGTTCAGCTGCTGCGTCTTTTTCTTCTTTGCGCTTTTGCGCTTCTAATGTTTTCATGCTACTGTTAGTTGCCTCAGCAGCTAATCCTTGTTTTAATAAGAAGTTATTTGCGTAACCGTCCGGGACGTTTTTTACTTCTCCTTTTTTCCCTTTACCTTTTACGTCTTTTAGAAAAATTACTTTCATGATTGTTTGCCTCCCTGTAAATAGTCATCAATAACAGATTGAAGTTTATCTTCAGCTGCATCGACCGTTATATTTTTCATCTGTGTAGCGGCATTTGTTAAATGCCCGCCGCCACCTAAGTTTTCCATAATTAGCTGTACGTTCACTTCACCTAAAGAACGTCCACTAATTCCAATAAAGCTTTCCCCACGTTTTGCAATAACAAAAGATGCAATTACCCCTGTCATTGTCAGCAACGTATCAGCTGATTGCGCAATTAATACTTGATCGTAATATTCATCACCATCTACTTTGGCAATCGCAATTCCATTTTTATAAATGTAGGCATTTTGAATCGTTTTTGCAACTCTTAAATACTGAGCCATATCTTCTTTCAGTAATTCTTGCACAAGAACCGTATCCGCTCCATGCGAACGTAGGTAAGAAGCTGCATCAAATGTACGAGCACCTGTCCGGAAAGTAAAGCTTTTTGTATCTACTATAATACCAGCCAGTAATGCTGTCGCCTCTAACATTGTCATTTTTAAACGTTTCGGCTGATATTCAAGGAGCTCGGTTACAAGCTCAGCTGTCGAAGATGCATATGGCTCCATGTATACAAGGAGAGGATCCTCAATAAATTCTTCACCACGTCGATGATGGTCAATTACAACCACATTTTCGATCTTATGCAAAAGCTTTTCCTCCATCACCATGGAAGGTTTATGCGTATCAACAACTACAAGCAATGAATCATCTGTTGCAAATTCCATGGCCTGCTGCGGCGTAATAAAATGAGACCACAATTCCTCATTTTGTTTCACTTTATCCATCAAACGTTTAATACCCTTATCAGAATCATTCTCATCTAATACAATGTACCCTTCACGCTCGTTTAACTGCGCTACTTTTAAAATTCCAATGGCCGCTCCAATTGCATCCATATCAGGAGCCCTATGGCCCATGATAATAACATTACTGCTCTCTAGTACTAAATCTTTTAATGCATGTGAGATAACCCTTGCACGTACACGCGTACGTTTTTCAACCGGATTTGTTTTACCACCATAAAACTTCACTTTGCCTGTTGCTTGTTTAATCGCAACTTGGTCTCCACCTCGTCCTAAAGCAAGGTCTAAACCCGATTGAGCCATCGCGCCAAGCTCTGATAAAGATAAGTCGCCCGACCCTACACCAACGCTTAGTGTAAGTGGAATATTTCGTTTTGATGTTTCTTCACGTACTTGATCTAAAATATCAAACTTCCCTTTCTCCATTTGAGCCAAAATACTTTCATTTAACACAATGAAAAAGCGCTCTGATGAAGCTCGTTTTAGATATGCACCATATTTGAGGGCCCACTCATTTAAACGTGATGTCACTAAGCTCGTAATGTTCGTACGTAATTGATCATCCAACCCTTGTGTAACTTCATCATAATTGTCCAAATAAATAATCGCGAGAACTGTACGCTGATCCTCATACATTTTTTCAATTTCTGTTTGCTCTGTTACATCAAAAAAGTAAATTAACTTTTCCTCTTTCCTTACAAACACACGAAACTTACGATTATTTAAAGATACAATATCATCAGCTGTTTCTCCTTTAATAAAAAGAAGTAAGTTTTCTGACACATCATACAAATGCCACCCCGCTAAGGAATGTTGCCCCAAACAAGAAGACAAATAAGGATTTGCCCAATCAATTCCATAATCCTTATTGTATAACAAAATACCAATTGGCATTTGATTAAATGCCTCATTACTGACTTTTTTTACTCTTGTAATCATATCCGTTGTGTATTTTTCAAAATTCCTCTGAAAGGCTAACTCAGACCGAATTACCAAAAAAAGTACAATACAAAAAATAAAAAAAGTGGCCATTCCCATTATCCAGTGAAAGTAACCAAGAATGGCAATAAGCACAAACATGAAAAAAGCCAATACATAAACAGGATATAAAAACCTCTGTTTCTTATAAAATTCAGGCATGTATCCAACTCCTATAAAGTAAAACTAACATAAATAGGGAATTATTCCATTCCTATCAATGTTTAGTTGAACAGATTAAACGCCCCAAAGTTAAACTTCCACTAAAAGCTTACGTCACATAATAAACTTTATATAAATACAAATTGAAAAACCTTATTTTTCAGATGGGAGAGAGCATCCAGCCATGCATAGAAGCGGTCAGATATCTTTCCTGTCCCATGCCAAGTTAAAACAAACAGAGAAAACGAGTGCAAATCACCTTTGTTTTCATAGCAGTAACTTATATGCGCAAAACCTAAAGTACGATTGATGATGGGAGTTTCACTGATTTCATCCCACGTTCTCACTTATTTTGATTGTATTTTAGAACGTAATGAAAAGCCTAAATCAATTATACCTAAGATTGTCACTAGAGGAAACAACATCGGGATCACCATACACACGACAAAAATGAGAATAGGAATCGCCTTTGCATAACCCTTTGCATATGCAAAAAAGGCTATAAATGCAAAGCCTTGGAATAAAAGAAGCAATGAAAAGATGGCATATAAATTCGAAAATGCCATATATACATATGAACCTGATTCGACTTTCATAAATGTTGAAAGCAAAATAAATACAACATAATACCAAACTATACTTTTTGGTAATCGGATATTTCTAAACTTAGGCCATGGTGCTATAGTATACTTCAATCTCTTTAAAACATTACCTGCTATTAATACTGTAATCCAAGAATATATTAAAGAAACCATTACAAGCAAACTTGGCAAAAGAATTCGAATCATATCACTGAATTGTCCTAACAAATCTTTTTGCTCTTGGCTAATTGGCGCACCTGCTGCCTTCATTATTTTTTCACTTTGCTCCATTCCTTGTTTGAACATATCTTGCATTTGCTTAAGAAAATCTATATTAAAAAATTGTATACTTACAACATAAACAAGTACAAAATTAAGCAGATATACAAGCATTCCTACCAATAATATTTCTATCGGTCCTTTTTTCTTCTTATACATATATCCTAAAGAAATGCCTATTACGCCTGACATGAATGTATTCACAAGACTAAGTGGTGAACTAATAATAATAGTAACAAGAATTGATGCTCCAAAAAGCATACATGTACTAGAAAACGGGTATCTTACCATAAACAATAAAAAGGGTAATGGTAGTGCAAATATTGCAACCATACTTATAACAGGTACATACAAGAATGTTAAAAGTAAAACCGCATATACCGCTAACAAAACTGCTCCTTCTGTAATAAGCCTTGTACGCTTCATTTTTTACCTCTCTTTCTGAAAAGAAAAGCATAGCAAAATGCACAGTAGAGTCTCACTCTACTGTGCATTTCATACGCTATTATTCACCAACATATGGTAAAAGTGCCATTTGACGAGCACGTTTAATTGCAACTGTAAGTTTGCGTTGGTATTTTGCGCTTGTTCCTGTTACACGACGAGGTAAAATTTTACCACGCTCAGAAACGAAACGTTTTAATAAATCAACATCTTTATAGTCGATGCGAGTGATGCCGTTAGAAGTGAAGAAACACACCTTACGACGTTTCGCACGTCCACCTTTGCGTCCTGCCATGTCTATTTCCCTCCATTCTTTGTTAAAAATAACCGATCTATACCATTAGAATGGTAAATCGTCGTCCGAAATATCAATCGGTTGACCTACATTTGAAAATGGATCGTCATTCTTCGTAAATCCAGAGTTACCTGAGTTACCCGAATTACTAGATTGACCAAATGGGTTAGAGCCTTGGTTACCGTAACCAGCTCCTGATGGTTGCTGATTGAATGAACCGCGTTGCTCCCCACCGCTATTACGCGGCTCTAAAAATTGTACGCTCTCCGCAAGAACTTCTGTTACATATACACGTTTACCATCTTGTCCCTCATAATTACGAGTTTGAAGACGCCCATCTACGCCTGCTAAGCTACCTTTTTTCAAATAATTTGCCACGTTTTCTGCTTGTTTACGCCATATTACACAATTAATAAAGTCAGCTTCACGCTCACCTTGTTGATTCGCAAATGCGCGATTCACAGCTAACGTAAAAGTAGCTACCGCAACACCATTGGGCGTGTAACGTAAGTCAGGGTCCTTAGTTAAACGACCAACGAGGATAACACGATTCATCAATCGAACCACTCTCCCTATATATCTTAATTATTATTCTTCTTCTTTAACAACGATGTGACGAATGATATCTTCGTTGATCTTAGCTAAACGATCAAATTCTTTAACAGCTTCTGCGTTAGAATTTACGTTTAAGATCATGTAGAAACCGTCACGTAAGTCGTTGATTTCGTAAGCTAAACGACGCTTACCCCACTCTTTCGTGTTAATGATTTCTGCACCATTGTTAGTTAAAACGCCTGCGAAGCGCTCAACTAAAGCTTTTTGAGCTTCTTCCTCCATGTTTGGACGGATGATGTACATGATTTCGTACTTTTTCATTACACTTTCACCTCCTTTTGGTCTAAACGGCCCATAATGGGCAAGGAGCAATTAATTATATAGTAATTACTCACGAGTTTAGATTATATCATAGTAAGTTAGATGAATCAACTAACCAATAAATAAAAAACTTGGCAAACATATGATACGTTCACCAAGTTGATATCTTTATTTTTCCTAGGAAATATTGAATTACACATTAAAGCGGAAATGCATAACATCTCCATCTTTTACGATGTACTCTTTTCCTTCTAAACGTACTTTTCCTGCTTCTTTAGCGGCTGTCATAGAACCTTTTTCCATTAAATCATCGTATGAAACTGTTTCAGCACGAATAAATCCACGTTCAAAGTCTGTATGAATAACCCCAGCACATTGAGGTGCCTTCATGCCTTGTTTGAATGTCCATGCACGTACTTCTTGTACACCAGCTGTGAAATAAGTAGCTAATCCTAATAAGTCGTAAGCAGCACGAATTAACTGGTCTAAACCCGATTCTTCAATCCCTAACTCTTCAAGGAATACTTTTTTCTCTTCCTCGTCTAGCTCAGCAATTTCCGATTCAATTTTTGCACAAACAACAATCACTTGTGAGTTTTCATTTGCTGCAAATTCTTTTACCATCTTTACATATTCGTTTTCAGATGGATCCATAATATCCTCTTCACTTACGTTGGCTACGTAAAGCATTTCTTTTGTCGTCAATAAGTGAAGGCCTTTAACGATTTTCATTTGTTCGTCTGTAAATTCAACAGTACGAGCCGGTTTACCTGCCTCGAATGCTTCTTTTAAACGAACTAAAATCTCGTGTTCGTATACTGCTTCTTTGTCCTTTTGTCTTGCTAATTTTGCTACACGTTCAATACGCTTATCAACAGATTCTAAATCTGCTAAAATTAGCTCTAAATTAATCGTTTCAATATCATCAATTGGATCTACTTTTCCTGAAACGTGTGTAATATTTTCATCTTCAAAACAACGAACAACTTGGCAAATTGCATCCACTTGGCGAATATGAGATAAGAATTTGTTTCCTAGTCCTTCACCTTTACTTGCACCCTTTACGATACCTGCAATATCAGTAAATTCGAATACAGTTGGAACAGTTTTTTTCGGTTCTACTAGTTCCGTTAATTTATTTAAGCGCTCATCTGGTACTTCTACAATCCCTACGTTCGGATCAATTGTACAGAATGGATAGTTTGCAGATTCTGCCCCCGCTTGTGTAATTGCATTAAATAATGTTGATTTCCCTACGTTTGGTAAACCAACAATCCCAGCCGTTAATCCCATATTTTTCACTCCTATGTCTCAATCTTCCATCATTATAGATAGTAACGAATAAAATGACAAGTTCCCTAAAAGTTCAAAAAAGTAACAGCCACCTAAAGCAGCTGTTACTTTTTCTCTATTCTTCATGCTTTACAAGAACTTTTTTCACTTTGCGATCAAACTCTCTTCGAGGAATCATTACCGAATGGCCACATCCCTCGCACTTAATGCGGATGTCCATTCCCATACGAATAATTTTCCAACGATTTGCACCACACGGATGGGCCTTTTTCATCTCCACAACATCGTACAAGTTATATTGCTTTTGTTCCACTCTCCAAACTCCCCCTCGTCATTAATTTGCTTTTTGATTAACCATCTCTTTACGATTATATAAAACCATATGTGGATATGGAATTTCAATGCCGTGTAAATCAAGACGATTTTTAATTTCTTTACGAAGTGCTCTAGCAATAGGTGCATGCTGCATCGGTTCCACTTCAGCAATTACACGGAGCACAACTTCAGATGCACCTAGGGTTTGAACACCTAATAATTGTGGTGTTGCTACCATTTGCTCATATTTTTCTGGTAATTCTTCTAATAACTCTTCAATTATTCGCTCTGCTCTTGCTATATCACTTTCATAAGAAATCGATACATCGACAAATGCTACACTATTACTAACAGAAAAGTTTGTTACTTGTGCAATACTACCATTTGGCAAAATATGAATTTCTCCCGTCCAGCTTTTTATCTTTGTTGTACGTAATCCAATTTCTAAAACTACACCTTCAAATTGACCGATGCGAACATAATCACCAACAGAAAATTGATCTTCTAATAAAATAAATAACCCTGTAATGACATCTTTTACTAAACTTTGAGCACCAAAACCGACTGCTAAACCGATTACCCCAGCTCCAGCTAATAAACCTGATGCATTAATATTAAATACGCCTAAAATTGCGATTAACATAATAAACATAACAACGTATGCTACAATATTTTCAAGCAGCTTAGCTACTGTAACCGTACGTCGCTCTGAAATTTGAATTGGCGAGCGACTTCCCATACGAAACGCATTTCTAACAATTGCTCTTGCGATACGTACTACGATTACTCCTGCTACTAAAATAATTAAAATCTTTAGCGTTACAATCCCAATATACTCCCAGCGATTTGAGTCCATTAAGTATTGTTTTAAGGTATCAAACCATTTACTTAATACGTCCATATCATTCTACCTCTCCAACAAAATTTTCTTTTTCATTCATCCTTTATTGTATCAGAAGTTTTCTCTATTTCTGAAAAAATTTTATTACCTTATTTGCGTTTGTTTGCTTTGATCTAGGTATAAATTGGAGTGAATATATATATACTAGTACTATTATTTCCGGTTTTATAAATGGCTTGCAAAAATATAGAACTTATAATTTTCCATATTACGAAATAAAATCTATACCTAAAAACTTTACAGTGAATCGTAAAATTTATCAAAAGGATGGATGATTCATGAATATAGGAAATTTCCGCTTGCCTTTTTTTGAAAAAAAATCGCAGAATGTTATGCATCACGATTTAGAAGCTTGTACAACAATTAGTGATTTTCTCTTCTCACACATACCTATCCATGAAACGCAACCCCTCAGCATAATTTGTATTGGAACAGATCGTTCAACTGGTGATGCACTTGGCCCATTAGTCGGATCTAAATTAGAACAAATGAACATTCAAAATTTCCACGTATTTGGCACACTCGATGAACCCATTCATGCGCTAAACCTAGAAGAAAATATCCAGAATATACAAACTTCATTACCTGATTCTTTTATTATTGCAATCGATGCTTGCCTTGGGAAATCTCAAAACATTGGTTCCATTACTGTTGGTGAAGGACCTAGTAAACCTGGAGCAGCAATGAATAAAAAGTTACCTGCAATTGGTGATCTACATATACATGGTATCGTAAACTTAAATGGTTTCATGGAATTTTTTGTGTTACAAAATACAAGATTAAGTCTCGTTATGAAAATGGCAGGTATTATTGCCCAAAGCATAAAGGAAACAGATCAAAAATTATCCGTATTAAAAAAAGCAAACCATCTATAAATAAAAAGATGGTTTGCTTTTTAGTTTCCCCTAGATAACAATTCTAAAATACGATTTAAATCTTCTTTATTGAAGAATTCTATTTCAATTTTTCCTTTTTCTTTCTTTGTTTCTTTGATTTTTACACCTGTTCCAAATTTTTCCCTTAACAATGTTTCACGCTCTTCAAAAAATATATTTCGTTCTTGCTTCACTTTCTTTGTTTCACGTGAAACTCGCTGATGAATCTGTTGGACAATTTGCTCTAACTGCCTAACATTTAATCCTTCCTTTTCAATACGCTTCAATAAAGATTTTAGCTGTTCTTCGTCTTTGATTGTAAGCAATGTCCGTCCATGTGCCATAGATAGATTTCCATCTGCAATCATTTCTTGAACAAATGAAGGAAGGGTAAGCAAACGAACATAATTAGCAATGTATGGCCTACTTTTTCCAAGACGCTTTGCTAATTGCTCTTGCGTTACATTTAGCTCGTCCATTAGCATTTGATATGCCAAAGCTTCTTCCATTGGATTTAAATCTTCACGTTGTAGATTTTCCAACAAGGCAAATTCCATCATTTGCTGTTCATTTAATTCTCGAACAACAGTTGGAACTGTTTCAAGATGTGCCTCTTTTGCAGCACGGTATCTTCTTTCACCAGCAACAATTTCATATCCTTTAATACTTTTCCTTACGATTAAAGGTTGTAAGATGCCATGTTCTTTAATAGACGCTGCCAATTCTTGAATTGCTTCTTTTTGAAAACTTTTACGCGGTTGATAGGGGTTTGGCCTTAATTCAGTCAGTGCAATTTCTTGAATTTTCTCTTCTTCTTTCACATCTAAATCTGGAAAGAACGCATTAATCCCTCTTCCTAATCCTTTAGCCACCAGCAATCACTTCCTCTGCTAAATCTATATATACTTCTGCACCTCTTGATTTAGCATCATACTGCATAATAGGTTTCCCATGACTTGGTGCTTCACTCAAACGAACATTGCGAGGGATAATAGAGCGATATACTTTATCTCGGAAATATTTCTTCACTTCATCTATAACCTGAATGCCTAAGTTTGTACGTGCATCTAACATCGTTAATAGTACACCTTGAATTGCTAAATTTTTATTTAAATGCTTTTGTACAAGTCGAACTGTATTCAATAATTGACTCAACCCTTCCAGTGCGTAGTATTCACACTGAACAGGAATAATAACGGAATCCGCTGCCGTTAGCGCATTAATTGTTAATAAGCCTAAAGATGGAGGACAATCAATAATAATATAATCATATTCATTACGAATTGGCTGCAAAGCCCTTTGTAAACGAACTTCCCGGGAAATGGTTGGTACCAGTTCAATCTCAGCACCTGCCAATTGAATTGTAGCAGGTAGAACATCTAAGTTTTCAGTTGCAGTTTTCTGGATAACCCCTTGAACTTCTGCATCTTCCACAAGGACATTATAAATACATTGATCTAATTCCGACTTTTCAATTCCTACACCAGTTGTTGCGTTCCCCTGAGCATCAATGTCAATAAGCAGCACTTTTTTCCCTACCTGTGCCAATCCAGCTCCTAGGTTAACAGACGTTGTTGTTTTTCCTACACCGCCTTTTTGATTAGCAATAGCAATGATTTTTCCCATGATGTCACCTACTTTCAACCTTTCTGTCTTATTCTAAAAATAATTATGTTTATTGTAACATGAAATAAAAATTTTTCTTTTGCATCCTTATTAAACTTCAAAATTTATTCTAAAACTCCTTCTTCATAAAAAAGAAAAATATAGGAAAAAAGATCTCCCCCAAAAGGGTGAGATCTATATCACATACAAATTATTTCTTTTTAGGAATTTTAATTGTGATCTGATAATACTCATCAAATTCTTCTTCTTCAGAATTGACATTCAGTCCACTATTTGCAACCATTTGTAATGATTGCCTAATTGTATTCATCGCAATTCTCATATCACGACTTACCGCTTTTTGTTTTGCCTTACGCTTTGGTTTTACTTCCTCCAATAGCTTAGCAATACGTTCCTCAGTCTGTTTTACATTTAATTGCTTTTCTATAATTTCTTGTAAAATCTTCAACTGCAATTCTTCATTTTTTAAAGGAATCAGAGCACGAGCGTGACGTTCTGTAATACTCTTTTCTAACAATGCTTGTTTAATTTCCTCTGGCAACTTTAATAGTCGCAACTTATTTGCGATTGTTGATTGTCCTTTTCCGAGCCTCTGTGCCAATGCCTCTTGTGTTAAATTATGTAACTCAATTAGCTTTTGATAAGCAACAGCTTCTTCAATTGCTGTTAACTCTTCACGTTGCAAGTTCTCAATTAGAGCGACCGAAGCCGTTTCCGTATCATTTAAGTTTTTAATAATAGCCGGAACTTTTTCCCAACCTAATTTCGTTGCAGCACGAAAACGTCTTTCCCCGGCAATAATTTCATACTTATCGGCTTCATATTGCCTTATAACAATTGGTTGAATAAGTCCATGTGTGCGAATGGTTAAGGCAAGTTCGTCAATTCGCGCATCATCAAAAACTGTACGTGGTTGATAACGATTAGGAATGATATTAGCTATCGGAATTTCTTGTATTTCTTCATGTATCTTTTTATCTATCTCTTCATGGCTTTCGTCTTGTAATTCGAATTCGCTCTCTTTATCTCCAAAGCCAAATAAACGAGAAAACGTATTTTTCATACATATTCCACCACCTTTGGGCCTATTGAATGTCCTACACAGAAATGTTTCCTATGAAACATTTACGTTTTCATTTATATAATTTAATCTTACGTCTAATAAGATTTATTTTTCAATAGGTAATTTATTGGGTGTCCCTGGTTTACGCGGATATTTCTTTGGTGTTTTGCGCTTTTTCATAATTGATAAAATGTTACGTTCACTTTCTTCAAATGGTAATTGGAAAGTAGAAATCTCTTTTAACTCACCACCAAGTACTTCTAAAGCATACTTACCATTTTCAATTTCTTCATTGGCAGCTGCACCTTTCATTGCGATAAATGTCCCACCTACTTTTACAAGTGGCAAACATAGCTCGCTTAGTACAGAGAGGCGTGCTACCGCACGCGCCATCACAATATCAAATGATTCACGTACACCCTCTTTTTTCCCGAATGTTTCAGCACGATCGTGGCAGAACGCAACATCACTTAACTCTAATTTTTGCGCTAAATGATTTAAAAAATTGATGCGTTTTTGTAATGAATCTACAATTGTTATTTTTAAATGCGGGAAACAAATTTTTAATGGAATACTTGGAAATCCTGCTCCTGCACCGACATCACAAATGGAAAATGGTTTTGAAAAGTCATAATAAAAAGCAGCTGTAATCGAGTCAAAAAAGTGCTTTAGATACACTTCCTCTTTCTCTGTAATAGCTGTTAAATTCATTTTCTCATTCCATTCCACTAATGTTTCAAAGTAGATTTCAAATTGTTCTAATTGCCTAGGAGAAAGGATAATTCCTCTTTCTCCTAGCATAGATTGAAATTGTTCTATGTTCATCTTGCCATATCTCCTTACTTATTTATTGGTTCGATACTCGCGCAATTTTTCCTTGTTCGATATACACAAGTAAAATGGAAATATCAGCTGGATTTACTCCGGAAATACGGGAGGCTTGCCCCATAGACAGAGGACGAACATCTTTTAATTTTTGTCTCGCTTCAGAAGCGATTCCAGAAATCGCATCGTAATCAATGTCGACCGGAATTTTTTTGCTTTCCATTTTCTTCATACGTTCTACTTGTTGTAAGGATTTTTCAATATATCCTTCATACTTAATTTGAATTTCTACCTGCTCTGCGATTTCATCGTGTATTTCCACTTCGCTTGGCGCAAGCGCACGAATATGTTCATACGTCATTTCCGGACGACGTAGTAAGTCACTTGCACGTATTCCATCCTTTAATTCACTTCCACCAACACTGCGAATTAATTCTTGCACCTCGGGGCGCGGTTTAATAATAATGCTTTCTAAACGCAATTTTTCTTGATCAATCTGTTCCTTTTTCGAACTAAAACGCTCATAGCGTTCTTCTGGAATTAAGCCGATTTCATGACCAATTTCCGTTAGACGAAGATCCGCATTATCATGACGTAATAATAAACGATATTCAGCTCGGGATGTTAAAAGGCGATATGGTTCGTTCGTTCCTTTTGTCACAAGGTCATCAATTAAAACACCAATATAAGCATCTGAACGACCTAAAATGACCTCTTTTTTCCCTAAAGAGCGGCACGCTGCGTTAATTCCAGCCATAATTCCTTGCCCTGCTGCTTCTTCATAACCAGACGTACCGTTAATTTGACCCGCTGTATATAAATTTTTAATTTTTTTCGTTTCAAGTGTCGGCCATAGCTGCGTTGGTACAATTGCATCATACTCAATTGCATAACCTGTGCGCATCATCTCAACATTCTCTAAACCAGGAATCGTTTTAAGCATTTCACGTTGTACGTCTTCTGGTAAGCTTGTTGACAGGCCTTGTACGTATACTTCCTGTGTATTACGTCCTTCCGGCTCTAAGAAAATTTGGTGGCGTGGTTTATCGTTAAATCGCACCACTTTATCTTCAATGGAAGGACAGTAGCGTGGACCTGTTCCTTTAATCATACCAGAATACATAGCTGAACGATGCAAGTTTCGATCAATTAAACGATGTGTCTCTTCACTTGTATACGTTAGCCAACATGGAATTTGATCCATAATAAATTTTGTAGTTTCAAAAGAAAACGCACGTGGTTTTTCATCACCCGGTTGAATTTCTGTTTTACTATAATCAATTGTATTGCTATTTACACGAGGAGGCGTACCTGTTTTAAATCTGACAAGGTCAAAGCCAAGTTCCTCTAAATGCTCTGATAATGTGATAGAAGGTTGCTGATTATTCGGACCACTTGAGTATTTTAAATCACCCATGATAATCTCACCACGTAAGAATGTACCAGTTGTAATTACAACTGTTTTTGCTGTATATTCAGCTCCTGATTGCGTAATTACGCCTTTACATACCTCATCCTCAACGATTAGGCGTTCTACCATTCCTTGACGTAATGTTAAGTTTGGTGTTTCTTCAATTGTTTTCTTTAATTCGTGTTGATATGAAAATTTATCCGCTTGTGCACGCAGAGCGCGTACAGCTGGACCTTTCCCCGTATTCAACATACGCATTTGGATGTGTGTTTTATCAATATTACGTCCCATTTCGCCGCCTAATGCATCAATTTCACGTACAACAATCCCTTTTGCTGGTCCACCAACAGAAGGGTTACACGGCATAAAAGCAACCATATCTAAATTAATTGTTAACATTAATGTTTTCGAGCCCATTCGTGCTGCTGCAAGACCAGCTTCACATCCTGCATGACCTGCACCGATTACTATGACATCGTAAGAACCGGCATTGTATCCCATTATTTATTCCTCCTAAGATCATCTATCCTTCTAAAATACCTATGTGTTATTTTCCTAAACAAAATTGAGAAAACAATTGATCAATTAGACTTTCATGGACAGTATCACCAGTAATTTCACCAAGTATTTCCCACGTTCTTGTTAGATCAATTTGCACCATATCAATCGGAACACCGTTCTCTATTGCATCAATAGCATCTTCAATTGTCTTTTCCGCTTGTGTTAATAAACCGATATGCCTTGCATTAGAAACATACGTCATATCTGCTGACTCAATTGTTCCTTCAAAGAATAAATCTGCTATAGCCTTTTCTAGCTCATCTACACCTTTTTCTTCAATTAGCGACGTTGTAATGATACGATTTTTACCCGCTAATTCTGTAACACGCTCTATATCAATTTGCTTTGGTAAATCTGTTTTATTTACAATAACAATAAAGTCTTTTCCTTGCACCGCACGGAATAATTCTTCATCTTCAGGCGTTAATGCTTCACTATAATTTACTACAATTAGAACTAAATCTGCTTGCTCCATCATCTCTTTTGAGCGCTCTACGCCAATTCGTTCAACAACATCTTCTGTTTCACGGATCCCGGCAGTATCAATAAGTTTCAATGGTACACCACGTACATTAACATACTCTTCAATTACATCACGCGTTGTTCCTGCTATATCCGTTACAATAGCCTTTTTCTCTTGAACAAGACTATTTAATAACGAAGATTTTCCAACGTTAGGTCTTCCGATAATTGCTGTAGCAATTCCTTCTCGTAAAATTTTCCCTTGCTTAGATGTCTCCAATATTTTTTTAATTTCTCCGCGAACATTTGTAGCTTTGTCAATTAAAATATTGTGTGTCATTTCTTCGACATCATCGTATTCTGGATAATCTATATTCACTTCTACATGAGCTAATGTTTCTAAAATTTCTTGACGAAGTCGACCAATTAATTTGGATAATCGTCCTTCCATCTGATTAATTGCTACACTCATCGCTCGATCCGTTTTCGCACGAATTAAATCCATTACAGCTTCCGCTTGCGATAAGTCAATACGCCCATTTAAAAACGCGCGCTTTGTAAATTCACCAGGCTCTGCCAAACGTACTCCTTGAGCCAAAATAAGTTGTAATACTTTATTTACAGAGACAAGACCACCGTGACAATTGATTTCTACAATATTTTCACGCGTAAATGTCTTTGGCGCCCGCATAATTGATACCATTACCTCTTCGATTACTTGATCTGTATCTAAATCAACAATATGACCGTAGTGAATCGTATGAGAAGAAACTGTCGTTAAATCTTTCCCTTTAAAAATGCGATTGACCTTTTCAATCGCATCCTCTCCACTTACTCGAACAATGGCAATTGCCCCTTCCCCAAGTGCCGTGGAAATTGCAGCAATTGTATCAAAATCCATGTCCTTTCACCTCACTTGTTTATTTCTCTATATTTCAACATGATTTTTACCTTCACTAAACTATTAGGATACCATAACGAACCTATCTACAAAAGAATAATAACTCATTTTATTATGTCCTCATGTGAAAAACACTAAACTTATTCACAGTGGATAAGTTTAGTGTTTTTCAGTTATCCACAATTCACTTTTTTCATACTGCCACAAAAAAACCGGCACTCATATGAGTAACCGGTTATTTGGAAGATATTACAACATGTCTGTGTGGTTCTTTACCTTCAGAAGTTGTAATTACATTTGGATGATTAGATAGTGCTTGATGAATAATTTTTCTCTCAAAAGAGGGCATAGGTTCTAACACAACATTTTTTTTCGTTACCATTACTTGTTTTGCTAACCGATAAGAGAGCGATTCTAATGTATCTTTTCTCTTACTACGATAGTTTTCGGCATCAATTGTGACGCCGATATATTGCTTTGTACTACGATTTGCAACAAGCTTTGTTAAATATTGTAAAGAGTTTAATGTATGCCCTCTTTTTCCGATCAATACCCCTACATCTTTCCCAGAAAGTGTAAATTCAATTTCTCGACCTTTTACATTTTTCGTAATCATCACATCCACACCCATTTCCTGAACAACACTTTGGAGGTATTGCTCCGCTTCTTGGATAGGATCTTTTTTCACTACAACTTCCACGATAGCTGGACGATTCCCTATAAAACCTAGAAATCCTCTCTTACCCTCATCAATCACATTCACATCTACTTGGTCCCTTGAAACTTTTAATTGTCTTAAAGCATCTTGTACTGCCAGCTCGACTGTTTGTCCTTTAGCAGTAATTATACTCACTTGCTTGATCCTCCCGCCTTACTAGCCTTAATTTCTGGCCCTTTGATCATATACATTTGAGCGATACCAAAGATGTTACCAACTACCCAGTATAGAGATAATGCTGCCGGGAAGTTAATTGCAAATATTAAAATCATAATTGGCATAAGCCATAGCATCATTGCCATTTGTGGATTCTGTCCAGCAGTTCCTGCCATAGCAACCTTTTGTTGAATAAACGTTGTGATTGCCGCAACAACTGGAAGGATATAGTACGGATCTGCCTGTCCTAAATCAAACCATAAGAATGTATGTTTACTAATCTCTTCCGTTCTCATAATTGCATGATAAAATGCAAATAAAATTGGCATTTGAACAAAGATTGGTAAACAACCAGCTAACGGGTTTACACCATTCTTTTGATACAACTGCATCATCTCTTGTTGCAGTTTTTGTTGTGTTGCTTGATCTTTAGAGCTATATTTCTCTTTTAATTTCACCATTTCTGGTTGTAGTGCTTGCATTGCCTTCGTACTCTTCGTTTGTTTAATCATTAATGGTAATAATGCAAAACGAATAATAAGAGTCGTAACAACAATCGCTAAACCATAATTACTACCAAATAAGTTTGCAAAATATGTGATTAACTGAGAAAGCGGGTATACGAAATATTCATTCCAAATCCCTGTGCTTTTCGGTGTAATCGGCTGATTCACTTCACTACAGCCCGCAGTGATCGCCATTAAAGCAATAACCATAGCTAGTAAGCCTATCTTCTTTTTCACAGCCTGCTCCTCCTTGTTTCGGTATGTATATAGTGTAATTCATTTCCCTTTTCCTACGCTACTTGTTTGTAATTTTAATACCAGAGCGCTTAAAGGCATGAATTAAGCTTTTCTTTAATTGTTCATATGTCATATCTGCACAAGGCTTCCTTGCTATTATAACAAAATCTTTTCCAGAATCTATCTCATCTTTCAATTCTGCAATCGATTGGCGAATCATACGCTTAATTCGATTACGCACTACTGCATTTCCTAACTTTTTGCTAACGGAAAGACCAATACGAAAGTATGGTTGCTCTGCTTTATCAAGCTGATATACCACAAACTGACGATTTGCATTTGATTTTCCATTTTGAAAAACAGCCTGAAATTCATCATTTTTTTTTATACGATTCTTTTTCTTCATATCAATTGACACTCCTGTATTTCATCAGCGGAAATTCATTATTACTAGAAAAAAAGACCACTGAACGATCAGTGGTCTACGCAGATAATACTTTTCTTCCTTTACGACGACGAGCTGCTAGCACTTTACGTCCGTTCGCTGTGCTCATACGGCTGCGGAAACCATGTACTTTGCTGCGCTTACGTTTATTTGGTTGGTAAGTTCTTTTCATTATATGACACCTCCCTGAGGAATATCTGTTAAAGACAGTCTTATAAATTATAGTTAATCAACTAGGAAAATGTCAATGGTTCTCCAAATTTTCATCAAATATTCATTTTGAACCTATTCACAATTTTTTTCACAGCCGTTTTATTTATTTGTGGATAACGAATTTTTCACTTTTTTATATCCACAAATTATTTTTTCACTTTTACACAGTATATCGTATTGTGGACAAGTTTATTCCACAAGGTATTGATTTTGTGGATAACTTTCTGAAATTCATTGCTATCGCTATCTTTTTTTGATATTATAGTTGTGTTTTCACCTTGAACAAGTTTTCCACATCTGTATTTTATCCACAAATTGTGCATAACATGTGGACAGTTATACTCACATGTGGGTAAATAGTTGTCCACATCTGTAT
Organism: Bacillus sp. Medicinal_06; assembly: GCF_056711665.1. Taxonomy (NCBI): domain Bacteria; kingdom Bacillati; phylum Bacillota; class Bacilli; order Caryophanales; family Bacillaceae; genus Bacillus; species Bacillus sp. Medicinal_06. The sequence goes on from NZ_JBWYHD010000009.1 coordinate 168,884, forward strand.
TTTTTGTCGAAAACTCTATCTCGTATACAAACGACGTTTTTAGGTTTTAAAATACGTTTCGTATAAATATACATTATCTATTTTTAAGGTTGTACAATCGTTGCACAACCTTATTCTTTTACCATCTTTGTAAAGGAGGGACACCCTTGGAAAATATCTCTGATTTATGGAATAGTGCTTTGAAAGAACTAGAAAAAAAGGTTAGTAAACCAAGTTATGAGACATGGTTGAAATCAACCAAGGCACACGCTTTAAAAAAAGATGTATTAACGATTACAGCTCCAAATGAATTTGCTCGTGACTGGCTAGAATCCCATTATTCGGAGCTCATTTCAGAAACACTCTATGATCTAACAGGAGCAAAATTAGAAATTCGCTTTATTATTCCCCAAAGTCAAACTGAAGAGGAGATTGACTTTCCTCCTGCTAAAAAGAAAAGAATAAATGATGAGTCTAATCACTTACCACAGAGCATGTTAAATCCAAAATATACATTTGATACATTTGTTATTGGCTCTGGGAACCGTTTTGCTCATGCAGCTTCATTAGCAGTTGCTGAAGCACCAGCAAAAGCATATAACCCACTATTTATTTATGGAGGAGTCGGACTTGGAAAAACGCACTTAATGCATGCAATTGGACATTATGTCATTGAGCATAATCCGAATGCCAAAGTCGTTTATTTATCATCAGAAAAATTTACAAATGAGTTTATTAACTCCATCCGTGATAATAAAGCAGTCGATTTCCGTAATAAATATCGTAATGTCGATGTCTTACTTATAGATGATATTCAATTTCTTGCTGGGAAAGAACAAACACAAGAAGAATTCTTCCATACATTTAATGCATTACATGAGGAAAGCAAGCAAATTGTAATCTCAAGTGACAGACCGCCAAAAGAGATTCCGACATTAGAAGATCGCCTTCGTTCCCGTTTTGAGTGGGGGCTTATTACAGATATTACGCCGCCAGATTTAGAAACAAGAATTGCGATTTTACGAAAAAAGGCGAAAGCGGAAGGCCTTGATATTCCAAATGAGGTCATGCTCTATATTGCAAATCAAATTGACTCGAACATTCGTGAATTAGAAGGTGCACTTATTCGAGTTGTTGCTTATTCATCTCTAATAAATAAAGACATCAATGCCGATTTAGCTGCTGAAGCACTTAAAGATATTATTCCAAATTCTAAACCAAAAATTATTTCTATTTACGATATTCAAAAAGCAGTCGGGGATGTTTTTCAAGTTAAATTAGAGGATTTTAAAGCAAAAAAACGCACAAAATCAGTCGCATTTCCTCGCCAAATCGCAATGTATCTATCACGTGAGTTAACAGATTCATCTTTACCTAAAATTGGCGAAGAATTTGGCGGACGTGACCATACAACCGTCATTCATGCGCACGAAAAAATTTCAAAACTATTAAAAACTGATACACAACTTCAAAAACAAGTTGAAGAAATTAATGATATTTTAAAGTAGTAGCTGAATAGTGTGAATAACTTTGCTGGTTTTACACACAGTCTATCCACATGTAGATAGACTGTTTTTCCGTCTTTAAATAGAGTTATCCACATATCCACAAGCCCTATTACTATTACTACTATTTTTTATCTTTATTTAATAAATAAAATTCTATACTTGCCGGAGGTTTTCGCTATGCGTTTTACAATTCAAAAAGACTACCTTGTAAGAAGTGTACAAGATGTAATGAAGGCCGTTTCCTCTCGTACAACAATTCCCATTCTTACAGGAATTAAAGTTGTAGCAACTGAAGAAGGTGTTACATTAACAGGAAGTGACGCTGATATTTCGATTGAATCTTTTATCCCAGTTGAAGAAAACGGAAAAGAAATTGTTGAAATTGCACAATCAGGGAGTATTGTTTTACAAGCAAAATATTTTAGTGAGATCGTAAAAAAATTACCAAAAGACACAGTAGAAATTTCTGTGGAAAATCATTTTATGACAAAAATAAAATCTGGAAAATCAGAATTTAATTTAAATGGTTTAGATTCTGCTGAATATCCATTATTACCGCAAATTGAAGAACATCATGTATTTCAGATTCCTACAGATCTACTAAAACACATGATTCGTCAAACCGTATTTGCTGTTTCAACTTCAGAAACTCGTCCGATCTTGACAGGTGTAAACTGGAAAGTATATAACAGCGAGCTGACTTGTATTGCAACAGATAGTCACAGACTAGCACTTCGTAAAGCGAAGATTGAAGGGCATACAATTTCTGATGAGTTTCAAGCAAATGTTGTTATACCTGGTAAAAGTTTAAATGAACTGAGCAAAATTTTAGATGAGTCTGAAGAAATGGTAGATATCGTTATTACGGAGTATCAAGTATTATTCCGAACGAAACATTTATTATTCTTCTCAAGATTGTTAGAAGGGAATTACCCAGATACAACACGTCTAATCCCGGCAGAAAGCAAAACGGACATCTTTGTAAATACAAAAGAATTTTTACAAGCAATTGATCGTGCTTCTTTATTGGCAAGGGATGGTCGCAATAATGTTGTGAAATTATCAACGTTAGAAGAGCAAATGCTAGAGCTTTCTTCAAATTCACCAGAGATCGGGAAAGTAGTAGAGGAAGTTCAATGTGAGAAAGTAGAAGGGGAAGAATTAAAAATCTCCTTTAGTGCAAAATATATGATGGACGCATTAAAAGCATTAGACAGTACAGAAATTAAAATTAGTTTTACTGGGGCTATGAGACCGTTCTTAATTCGTACAGTAAATGATGATTCCATCATCCAATTAATTTTACCAGTTCGTACTTACTAAGTGAGAGGTGAGGGTTGCTAGTTTTAATATGCTAGTGACCCTTATTTGATTTTAGAGGATGTGCAAAAAGTTCGGTACTCATGTAGTTCCAGCTACAATCCGTACTTTTACGGGTATTACTTTCCTAATGCTAGTTTATTTAGTACAATGAAAGAATGAACACTTTCAGAAAGTGAGCGATTTTATGAAACGTATTAAAATTTCAACTGAGTACATTACACTAGGACAATTTTTAAAATTAGCTGATGTGATTGATACAGGCGGTGCTGTTAAATGGTTCTTACAAGAGTACGAAGTGTATGTGAATCAAGAACTGGAAAATAGAAGAGGCCGAAAGTTGTATGCAAATGATATTGTTGAAATTCCGGGAAACGGAACATTTCAAGTTCAAGCATAAAGGGGGAGCCCTTTGTATATTACAGAATTACAATTAAAAAATTATCGCAATTATGAATATCTAGATCTTTCCTTTGAGGATAAAGTGAATGTAATTATTGGTGAAAATGCCCAAGGGAAAACGAATTTGATGGAAGCTATTTATGTATTAGCGATGGCCAAGTCTCATCGAACTTCGAACGATCGTGAACTTATCCAGTGGGATGAGGATTATGGTAAAATAAAAGGTAGGTTAAAAAAGCGAAACAGTTCCTTGTCTTTAGAATTAAATATTTCTAAAAAAGGGAAAAAGGCAAAATTAAATCAACTAGAACAACAAAAGTTAAGCCAATATATTGGTGAAATGAATGTTGTTATGTTTGCCCCAGAAGATTTAAATCTTGTAAAAGGAAGCCCTCAAATACGAAGACGCTTTTTAGATATGGAACTTGGGCAAATAGCTCCTGTCTATTTGTATGAATTAAGTCAATATCAAAAAGTGCTCACGCAGCGAAATCACTTGCTTAAGAAAATGCAAGGGAATAGTAAAAATGAGGAGACGATGTTGGATGTATTTACACTCCAACTCATTGAACATGGTACAAAAATTTTGCAAAAACGTTTTGAATTTCTACATTTACTACAAGAATGGGCTGCTCCCATTCATCGTGGTATTAGTAGGGGGTTAGAGGAACTAGAAATAGTTTATAAACCAAGCGTAGATGTATCAGAATCAATGGATTTGTCGAAAATAAAAGAAGTATACTATGAAAGTTTTCAATCTGTGAAACAACGTGAAATTTTCCGTGGTACAACTTTAATTGGTCCTCATCGTGACGATTTGCAATTCTTCGTTAATGGTAAAAATGTTCAAGTCTTTGGTTCTCAAGGACAACAACGAACAACCGCACTTTCCCTAAAGTTAGCTGAAATTGAATTGATTTATTCAGAGGTTAAGGAATATCCAATCCTCTTATTAGATGATGTATTATCAGAATTAGATGATTATCGTCAATCACATCTGTTAAATACAATTCAAGGAAAAGTGCAAACATTTGTGACAACGACGAGTGTCGACGGAATTGAACACGAAACATTAAAGCAAGCGAAAACAATTCATGTAAAAAGCGGCACGGTAGATTGTGAAATAGACAGAACGTAGTTTCTGTTTAAATGGAAAAGTAGGTGATCTTTGTGTCAATGGAACAAAAGCAAATGCAAGAGAATTCATATGATGAAAGTCAAATACAAGTACTTGAGGGACTAGAAGCAGTTCGAAAACGTCCGGGTATGTATATTGGATCTACAAGTGGAAAAGGTCTTCATCACCTTGTATGGGAAATTGTAGATAATAGTATTGACGAAGCGTTAGCAGGATACTGTGATGAAATTAACGTTGCTATTGAAGAAGACAATAGTATTCGTGTAACAGATAATGGTCGTGGTATTCCAGTAGGTATACAGGAAAAAATGGGACGTCCTGCTGTCGAGGTTATTATGACTGTACTTCACGCTGGTGGTAAATTTGGCGGTGGCGGTTATAAAGTTTCCGGTGGTTTGCATGGTGTAGGTGCATCTGTTGTAAATGCTCTATCAACAGAGTTAGAAGTATTTGTACATCGTGAAGGCAAAATTCATTATCAAAAGTATGAACGAGGTATCCCGGTTGCAGATTTAAAGGTAATCGGTGAAACTGATCGTACAGGAACGATAACTCGTTTTAAGCCAGATCCAGAAATATTCAAAGAAACGACAGAATACGATTTTGATACATTAGCAACTCGTATGCGTGAATTAGCATTTTTAAATCGTAATATTAAATTAACAATTGAAGATAAGCGTGAGAATAAACAAAAGAAAGAATTCCATTATGAAGGTGGAATTAAATCTTATGTTGAACATTTAAATCGTTCAAAACAACCAATCCACGAAGAACCTGTATATGTAGAGGGCTCAAAAGATGGAATTCAGGTTGAAGTTTCCCTTCAATATAATGAAGGTTATACAAACCACATTTATTCATTTACGAATAATATTCATACGTATGAAGGTGGTACACATGAAGTTGGTTTCAAGACGGCATTAACACGTGTGATAAATGATTATGGACGGAAAAATAACATCTTAAAAGATGCAGACAGTAACCTAACAGGTGAAGATGTACGTGAAGGATTAACAGCAATTGTCTCTATCAAACATCCAAATCCGCAGTTTGAAGGACAAACGAAAACAAAACTTGGAAATAGTGAAGCGAGAACGATTACAGAGTCTGTTTTCTCAGAAGCGTTCGAAAAGTTTTTACTTGAGAATCCAAATGTTGCCCGTAAGATTGTAGAAAAAGGAACAATGGCAGCACGCGCGCGTGTAGCAGCGAAGAAAGCGCGTGAATTAACACGCCGAAAGAGTGCGCTAGAAGTATCTAGTTTGCCAGGGAAACTTGCGGACTGTTCTTCCAAAGATCCTTCGATTAGTGAAATTTACATCGTAGAGGGTGACTCCGCGGGAGGTTCTGCAAAACAAGGACGTGATCGTCACTTCCAGGCGATTTTACCACTTAAGGGTAAAATTATTAATGTCGAAAAGGCACGATTAGATAAAATCTTATCTAATGACGAGGTGCGTACGATTATTACGGCGATTGGTACAAATATCGGTGGGGATTTTGACATTGCAAAAGCTCGTTATCACAAAGTTATTATCATGACCGATGCCGATGTCGATGGTGCGCATATTCGTACTCTATTATTAACGTTCTTCTATCGTTATATGCGTCAAATCATTGAACATGGGTATGTATATATTGCACAACCACCATTGTTTAAAGTGCAACAAGGGAAAAAGATTCAATATGCTTACAATGAAAAAGAGCTTGAAAAGATATTAGCAGAATTACCAGCTCAACCAAAACCAGGAATCCAACGTTATAAAGGTCTTGGAGAAATGAATCCAGCTCAATTATGGGAGACGACAATGGACCCAGAGGTACGTTCATTACTTCAAGTTTCGCTGCAAGATGCAATTGAAGCAGATGAAACATTTGAAATTTTAATGGGTGATAAAGTAGAGCCACGACGCAACTTTATCCAAGAAAATGCAAAATACGTGAAAAACCTTGATATTTAAGTAAGTAATGACAGGAATCTGAGTGTTCCTGTCTTCTACATATAAATCAATGTATATGTAACGGAAATGTAAGAGGAGGTGCTGGTTGATGTCAGACAATCAACAACAAGCACGAATTCGAGAGGTTAATATTAGTCATGAAATGCGTACCTCATTTTTAGATTACGCGATGAGTGTTATTGTATCTCGTGCACTACCAGATGTTCGTGATGGATTAAAACCTGTGCATCGCAGGGTTTTATACGCAATGAATGATTTAGGAATTACAGCTGATAAAGCATATAAAAAATCAGCGCGTATTGTCGGTGAAGTAATTGGTAAGTATCACCCACACGGTGATTCAGCTGTTTACGAGACAATGGTACGTATGGCGCAAGACTTTAGTCAACGTTATATGCTTGTTGATGGTCATGGTAACTTCGGTTCTATCGACGGTGATTCAGCAGCGGCAATGCGTTATACCGAAGCAAGAATGTCTAAGATTTCTATGGAACTATTGCGTGATATTACGAAAAATACAATAGATTACCAAGATAACTATGATGGTTCTGAAAGAGAACCAATTGTATTACCTGCGCGCTTCCCTAACTTGTTAGTGAATGGTACAACAGGTATTGCGGTTGGTATGGCAACAAATATTCCACCGCACCAGCTTGGGGAAGTAATTGATGGCGTATTAGCATTGAGTCATAATCCTGATATTACAATTGCAGAGTTAATGGAGTGTATTCCAGGCCCTGATTTCCCTACAGCGGGTCTTATCTTGGGAAGAAGTGGAATTCGAAGAGCGTATGAAACGGGTCGCGGCTCAATCACACTACGTGCAAAAGTTGAAATCGAGGAAAAAGCAAACGGAAAACAAGCAATTATTGTAACCGAGTTACCTTATCAAGTTAATAAGGCGCGATTAATTGAAAAAATTGCAGAGTTAGTTCGTGATAAAAAAATTGAAGGTATTACAGATTTACGTGATGAATCAGATCGAAATGGTATGCGTGTTGTTATGGAAGTACGTCGGGATGCAAATGCGAACGTACTATTAAATAATTTATATAAACATACGGCACTCCAAACAAGTTTCGGTATTAATATGCTATCGCTTGTGGATGGAGAGCCACAGGTATTAAATTTAAAACAGACGCTATATCATTATTTAGAGCATCAAAAAGTAGTAATTCGTAGACGTACTGCTTATGAATTAGAAAAGGCAGAAGCACGTGCACATATTTTAGAAGGATTACGAATTGCTTTAGATCATCTTGATGAAGTAATTACTTTAATACGTAGTTCCAAAACTGCTGATATCGCTAAGCAAGGATTAATGGAACGTTTCGGTTTAAGTGAGAAACAAGCACAAGCAATTTTGGATATGCGTTTGCAACGTTTAACAGGATTAGAACGTGAAAAAATTGAACAAGAATACCAAGACTTAATGAAATTAATTGCGGAATTAAAAGCAATTCTAGCAGATGAAGAAAAAGTTCTTGAAATTATTCGTGAAGAATTAACGGAAGTAAAAGAGCGATTTAATGATAAGAGACGAACAGAAATTACGATTGGCGGTTTGGAATCTATTGAGGATGAAGATTTAATCCCAGAGCAAAATATTGCTATCACACTTACTCATAATGGATACATTAAACGATTACCAGCTTCTACGTATAAAACGCAGAACCGTGGGGGACGCGGTGTACAAGGAATGGGTACAAATGATGATGACTTCGTTGAGCACTTATTAACGACGTCTACACATGATCATATTCTATTCTTCACAAACAAAGGTAAAGTATACCGTACAAAAGGATATGAAATTCCAGAGTATAGCCGTACGGCAAAAGGTATACCGATTATTAACTTGTTAGAAGTAGATAAAGGTGAGTGGGTCAATGCTATTATTCCAATTCGTGAATTTGGTGATGATCAATTCCTGTTCTTCACAACAAAACAAGGTATTTCTAAGAGAACACCTCTTTCATCATTTGCAAATATACGTACGAATGGTTTAATTGCAATTTCTCTTCGTGAAGAAGATGAAGTAATTTCTGTACGCTTAACATCTGGCGATAAGGATATTATTGTTGGAACAAGTAACGGTATGTTAATCCGTTTCAATGAGCAAGATGTGCGTTCTATGGGGCGTAATGCAGCAGGTGTAAAAGCAATTACACTAGGTGATGAAGATCAAGTTGTAGGCATGGAAATTGTTGAAGAAAATATGAATGTTTTGATTGTAACGAAGAATGGTTACGGAAAACGCACACCAGTCGAGGAGTACCGTTTACAAAGTCGAGGCGGTAAAGGTCTAAAAACATGTAACATTACAGATAAGAATGGTAAGTTAGTAGCTGTTAAATCTGTAACAGGCGAAGAAGATATCATGTTAATTACAGCTGCGGGTGTTATTATTCGTATGCCAGTCGATCAAATATCTCAAATGGGACGTAACACGCAAGGAGTTCGTCTAATTCGTTTAGAGAATGAACAAGAAGTAGCAACAGTAGCAAAAGCACAAAAAGAAGACGATGAAGAAGGAAACGAAGAAATTTCTGAAGAATAAGAGTGGGGATTTTCCCACTCTTATTTTTTTTAGAATAATACTTGCGTAGAGTAGAAAAAGTCTATATAATAGGCAGAGTCAGCAAATGAGAGATACAAGTTATCTAAAAAAACTTGTTGACGAAAATGATATATTATGTTATATTATAAAAGTCGCTGAAACGCGATGTTGAACTTTGAAAACTAAACGAAACAAACAACGTGAAACGTCAATTTTTATTTTAGATGCTAGACAAACTTTATTGGAGAGTTTGATCCTGGCTCAGGATGAACGCTGGCGGCGTGCCTAATACATGCAAGTCGAGCGAACCGA
>NZ_JBWYHD010000010.1:0-166256 GCF_056711665.1 Bacillus sp. Medicinal_06
TTCCTTTATAACTAATCTTCGCCCAGCCGTTTGCTTTCCCTAAAATCGTTACTTTTTCTCCGTTTTTCAAGTTTCCTAGTATCGCACTGCTTGTATTCGCTTGGCTTCTCACTCGTAAACTTGTTGCGGTAATTATTCCACCTTCTTGTGCTTCATTTGTGATGTTTCCTGGTTTCTCTTCTTGCTTACCAGATTCTAGTTTCACAAACTCTAGTGATATATAACCTTCGTTTCCTTTATAACTAATCTTCGCCCAGCCGTTTGCTTTCCCTAAAATCGTTACTTTTTCTCCGTTTTTCAAGTTTCCTAGTATCGCACTGCTTGTATTCGCTTGGCTTCTCACTCGTAAACTTGTTGCCGTGATTGTTCCATTTTCCTGTGTATCATTGTGAATTATTGTTGATTTGTCGTTCTGAGGTGCCGTTATATTTTGTACAACTTCGCCAAATTTTAAAAACTCTAAAGAAATGTAACCTTCGTTTCCTTTATACTCAATTTTTGCCCAACCATTTGCTTTTCCTAAAACTTTAACTTTCTCATTTTTTGTAACATGTCCAATAATTGAATTTCCCAAAGCAGGACTATTCCTTACATTCAAATGTGTCGCTGTAACAACACCTATTTCTTTTTGTTCACTATTAATTGTTAGTTGTTGTTTCGCTTCAACAGTAGGCTCTGACACTTTCATCTTTAAAAATTGTAGAGAGACATAACCTTCTTTCCCATCATAAGAAATTTTAGCCCAAGCTTTTTCTTTTCCTAAAATCTGTACAGTTGTCCCTTGCTTTACTTTCCCCACAACTTTACTTTGTGTTGTCGGTTGTTCGCGTATATTTAAATTCGTTGCATTTACTATCGCTGAATTTTCATCTTGTGCAAAAGCATTTGTGGAAACAAGACATGCTGCAGTTACTAAAAATGTACTTGTTATGATTTGTTTTGTTGTTTGCTTCATCTGTTTATCAGAATATAAATAATGTTATATTCTTCAATCCTCCCTTGCTAAAATAAAATTACTATTTAATCTTAACACATGTATCTATATTCATTTTCCAAATATAATTATCAATTGTTTTCTAGCATAATCCCTCTTAGCAAATACTATCATTTTCTTCATTTGGTTTTTTTTGCATAAAATCTCTTCTGCTATGAAATATTACAAAAGGATGTATTTTAGATGGATTATTATTTGATATTTAGGAGGTCACTAATGATAAAAATCACTACTTTAACACATTAGCACTATCTTTATCCTTTTTTAGCGGTTTAAGTAGCGGACATGCCGCGAAATATGAATTTCATAACCTTGGCGTAAACGCAGTGGCTCAAGATGGAGATGATTCACAAGGAGATAGCAATGGCTCTCAAGGCGGCAATGGCTCTCAAGGTGGCAACGGTGCCAATGGTGGTAAAGTAAAAGGACAAGGTGATAAACTACCTAATACTGCAACACATTATCCTACAGCAATCTTAATGGGAATTACTACATTCCTATTTGGAATCACACTATTTGTTCGTAGAAAAAAAGTAAAATAATTAAACCAAAATAACTCCATCTATAAAATACATAATATAAATAGCTCAATTATAATATAAATGGACCTTCATCTAGAACTTTATAAATTCAAGATGAGGGTCCATTTTAAAACTTACACATTATCCTTTTTCAAAATATCAGGAGTATTTATGAAAAAAAATTTAGATTGCAACTACAAATGACCAAAATATTATTGTTAGAAAAGACGAGATTCCCCTAACTTGTTATCTATTTTATTTCGTAGAGAATGCGCCATATTCAAGTTAATGTTATTAAGAAAATGGCATTGTCTGAAAATCAAAAAATTAATACGCCTTGCCCCAGTACACCATATGTTCAGCTTTTTCACCACAACATACACACGCTTCTGTTAATGATTCCTGCTCAAATGGCATACACCGTGATGAAACTCCTACTTCTTCTTTTAGTTTTTCTTCGCAAGCAAGCTCACCACACCACATCGCTTTGATGAATCCTTGCTTCTCATCAGCTGCTTGCTTCATTTCTTCAAAGTTTGTAACACTATATGTGTGTTCATCGCGAAATGCTTTTGCTTTATTAAATAGAGAATCGTGAATCTCATCAAGTAATGATGTAATACGCTCTTCTAATTGATCCATTGACACAAACTCTTTTTCCTTCGTATCGCGTCTGACAAGTACCACTTGATTCTTCTCTATATCTTTTGGACCAACTTCTAAGCGAATTGGAACACCCTTCATTTCATACTCATTAAATTTCCATCCTGGTGTTTTATTACTAGCATCTATTTTTACGCGTGCAACTTTTTGAATACTTCCTTGTAACTCGATTGCTTTTTCTAGCACCCCTTCTTTATGCTGAGCAATTGGTACAATGATAACTTGTACTGGTGCTACCTTTGGTGGCATCACTAGCCCATTATTATCGCTATGAACCATAATAAGTCCACCGATCATCCTAGTTGATACGCCCCAAGATGTTTGATGTACATATTGCCATTTTCCATTACGATCTAAAAATTTAATATCAAACGCTTCAGAGAAATTCGTACCAAAGTTATGAGATGTTCCTGTTTGAAGTGCTTTTCCGTCATGCATTAAGCTTTCAATTGTATATGTTGCTTTCGCCCCTGCAAATTTTTCCTTTTCCGTTTTCTGCCCTTTAATTACTGGAATTGCTAAATAATCTTCACAGAAAGAAGCATATAGATTCAAAATATCTAGTGTTTCCTTTTGAGATTCTTCTGCCGTTTCATGAATTGTATGACCTTCCTGCCATAAAAATTCAGTTGTGCGAAGAAATGGTCTCGTCGTTTTTTCCCAGCGCACCACTGAGCACCACTGATTATATAATTTAGGAAGGTCATTATAAGACTGTACAATTTTTGAAAAATGCTCACAAAATAACGTTTCAGATGTTGGACGAATACAGAGTCGTTCGGCTAATTTTTCATCTCCACCATGCGTAACCCATGCTACTTCAGGTGCAAACCCTTCTACATGATCCTTCTCTTTTTGCAGTAAGCTCTCTGGAATAAACATTGGCATATATACATTTTCATGACCAGATACTTTTAACTTTTCATCCATCACTTTTTGTATATTCTCCCATAATGCGTACCCATACGGACGTAAAATCATACATCCTTTTACACTTGAATAGTCAACAAGTTCAGCTTTTTTCACAATATCTGTATACCACTGGGCAAAGTCTTCTTCCATTTTCGTAATAGCTTGTACTTGTTCTTTTGCCATATTCTTTCCCTCCTTTAAAAAATAAAAAAAGCACGCGTCCCCTAAATAGGGACCGAGCTTTTGCCGGCGTTACCACCCTGATTCATGTACAAAAATTGTACATGCTCTCTTTTGGATAACGGGAATTTCCCGCTGCATATGCAGAACGCAAAGGTAGGTTCCATGTCGCCTTTTCAAGAATCTTCCAGCCAAACGGATTCTCTCTCTACAAAAAAGGGGAGACATGTACTAATCCTTTTTCATCGTTATAACAAAGTAAATTTGCCTAATATCATAATATAAATTCTATTTTAAAACAATAACTAATTTTCTTATTTTTATATATTCTTTTCGTTTTTTGAGGGTTTTATACTGAATTTACACATAACTTTTCCGAAAGAGTTTTACAAATTGATGAGTAATCATGCCAATGATTGTTCCCACTAAAACAAAGAAACATGCAATGCCATACCCCATTCCATCCCATCCACCAATAGCGAAGATGGTAAACGGAAAGAAAGCTAAACAAAGAAGAATTAAAATAAGTGCAAATATAATATCAAACGACCTCTTTGGAAATTGCTTCTTTAATAAAAATGAAACAGCAAATACAACGAGAATTGTTACGGCTCCAATTATAAAAAATACTTCAAATCCATCCATTCCATTTCCTCCTTCCATTCATTTCCTTATAATTTATTATATATTCAAAAATTCAAAAAATAAACAATATAATTTCTTCAGAAATAAGTTTTTATCACTATGTATTAATAGTAATATATAATAATAAGTTATATAACAGGAGGTATATATAATGGACCATCCATTAACAAATCATGTAATTGTTTTATCTTTTGACTGTTTATCAGCTTTAGATTTTCCTATATTACAAGAACTTCCTCATTTTCGCTCTTTAATCGAACGAGGTGCAATTGCAAAAAAAGTAGAAGCCATTTATCCTTCTGTAACGTATCCAAGCCACGCTACTATCGTAACTGGTAACTATCCTAATAAACATGGCGTTGTAAGCAATACATTACTTCAGCCTGAAAGGGAATCACCAGATTGGCATTGGTACCGCCATTCCATTAAAGGAACGACATTATATGACGAGGCAAGAAAAGCCAATTTAACAACCGCTGCCCTTCTATGGCCTGTTACAGGAAGAGCAAAAATAGATTATAACTTACCTGAAATCTTTCCAAACAGACCGTGGCAAAATCAGGTCCTTGTTTCGCTATTTAGTGGAAGCCCTTTGTATCAACTAGATTTAAATCGTCGTTTTGGCCATATTAGAAACGGATTATCACAACCTGAGCTTGATGATTTTGTCCTAGCCTCTGCTGTACACACCATACAAACAAAAAAACCTAACGTCATGCTTGTTCACTTTACAGATTTAGATACACAAAGGCATTATCACGGATTTTCTTCTCCAGAAACAAGAGCCGCTATTCAAAGACACGATGAAAGACTCGGGAAGATTATCAAGGCATTAAAAGAAGCTGGTATGTATGACGAAAGTACAATTATTGCTCTCGGTGATCATAGTGCCCTCAGCGAGAATAAGGCGATTCAATTAAATGTTCTTTTCCATCAAAAAGGGCTTATTTCAGTAAATCAAAATGGAAAATTAACATCTTGGAAAGCTTATTGTCAAAGCTGTGATGGTTCTGCTTATGTATATGTAAAAGATAAAAATGATATCCAAACGATACAAACTGTCCAACACCTTCTTGAAGAACTTCTTCAAGATAAACAAAATGGAATCGAATCTATCCTTCATGATGAAGATGCAAAAGAGCAGGGGGCTGATGGAAACTGTCTTTTTATGCTTGAAGCAAGGGAAGGCTATTACTTCACCCAAAACTATACAGGAGACTTTATAAAAGAAATCACAGAAAAAGATGTAACTCCTAGTAAAAAATACACGTTTGGTACACATGGCTATTCTCCAACAAAACCAAACTATGAGACTATCTTTATGGCTGCTGGCAAAGGCATTCGTCAAGGTGCAATTATTCCATATATGCGTCTCATTGACGAAGGACCTACTATCGCGCGGTTACTCGGATTACATCTCGGTGAAACCGACGGAACTGTAATAGAGGATTTACTTCAATTGTAAAGAAGTTTGTATATATGTAAAAGTTACGTAAAACTTACCTCTGTTTCTCTTTTTCCCATTTTTATTTTTGTACACTAATGTTAGAACGACTTAAGGAGGAACATGATATGAAAAAAATGTCCAGACAAGAAAAAAGCTGGATATTGTATGACTGGGCCAATTCAGTATACTCCCTCGTCATTACAACTGCACTATTTCCAATTTATTTCAAAGCTGCTGCAAAAGAAGCAGGTCTATCTGGAGCAACTTCCACAGCTTTTTGGGGATATGCGAATTCTTTCTCTACACTTTTAATTTCTATCCTTGCTCCTATTCTTGGAACAATTGCTGATTATAAAGGATTTAAAAAGCGCTTTTTCACATTCTTTTTTGGGCTCGGTATTATATTTACAAGTATGCTAGCCATTGTTCCAACTTCACAATGGTATTTACTACTAGGCTGTTATATGCTCGCTTTAGTTGGATTTGCCGGAGCAAACATTTTCTATGATGCATTTTTAGTAGATGTCACAACAGAAGATAGAATGGATCGTATTTCAACACGCGGATTTGCGTTAGGTTATATTGGCAGTACGATTCCTTTTATCGGTTGTATCGCTCTGATTATCCTTGCACAGAAAGGAACCATCCCATTATCAGTTGGTATTGCTAGCCAAATTTCTTTTGCTATTACAGCTCTTTGGTGGGGGTTATTTACAATTCCAATGCTCAAAAATGTAGAGCAAACGCATTATATTGAACGTCATCCAAAACCGATTACAATGAGCTTTAAGCGTTTAGCTCATACATTTAAACATATCCGTCAATACCGTACTGTCTTTTTGTTCCTACTTGCTTATTTCTTCTACATTGACGGTGTCGATACAATTATTACAATGTCTACAGCTTATGGAACAGACCTTGGTATTAGTGCGACAAACCTACTTATTATTTTGTTTGTAACACAAATTGTTGCTTGTCCATTCGCTTTGCTATATGGAAAACTATCTGAAACGTTTAAAGGTAAGAAAATGCTATATGTAGGTATTACTATTTATATCATTATTTGTGCATACGCGTATTTCTTAAAAACAACACTCGATTTTTGGATTTTAGCCATGCTTGTTGCAACTTCGCAAGGCGGAATTCAGGCGCTCAGCCGCTCATACTTTGCAAAGCTTGTACCGAAAGAATCCGCAAATGAATTCTTCGGATTCTATAATATTTTTGGTAAGTTCGCAGCTATTATGGGGCCGGTATTAGTCGGTGTGACTACTCAACTAACAGGGCAAACAAATGCTGGTGTACTAAGTATTATCGTTTTATTTATAATAGGTGGATTCATACTAACACGAGTACCGGAAAATGCAACTTCTGTTACACCACCTGCTCCAAAATCAGAAACACTATAATAGCAAATGTCCCTCTCTGTATACAGAGAGGGACATTTGCTATTATTCTATCGATACCTTTTCACCACTAAAAACTCTACAGCTGGCTTTACAACAATAGCAGCACATAAAGCGAATAAAAGCGGTATATTTTGAAAATCAATCCACTTTTCAAAACCTACTGTGGCAAAAAATAAACCAAAAATTAATACGACTAATACATAGTATGTGATACTTGCGCTTGTTTTTAATACATGTTTTTCAAGCTCATTTTGTCCTTCTTCTTCACTCAATTCATCCACATTATCCCATGTTAAATATTTAAAAATAAAATATAACGCAATACTACAAACGAACAAAGCATACCAATTCACGCGGAGCTCTGTAAGCCAATGATAGAGCGCGAATGGTAGTGCGCTAACTGCCACTACACACATAAATAAAAAGCCTAACCTACTTTTCCCCAACAACGTCTCCCCCTACTGCTTATACAAAAATAATTGATCAACCGTCGTTCCTAACACTTCTGCTAAACGAAATGCCAGTGCTAAACTTGGATCATATTTATTATTTTCAATTGCATTTATCGTTTGTCTTGATACTTTACATTTATCAGCTAATGCACCTTGTGAAATATTCTTTTCAGTGCGTAATTCGTAAATTTGATTTTTCACATCTTTTCTCCTAACCTGTAAAATCGTTTTTACAACATCAGTATATATTTGGTGTATGCAGTTGTCAAAAAATTCCCATACAAAAAAGGGGCGTGAATCGCCCCTTTTCTAATAAAATTCCTACACCAAAGAATCCGTAACACCCTTTTGACTTGCATCCTCTTTTTTATTTCTAGCTTCTACATTTATTTTCATACGTAAAATTGGTAAAATCGCAAGTAGAATAAGTGACATTGCTATACAAAATACAATAATAAGTGAGGTCAGTTCTTTTAATCCCCCAGCTAGTGAATTTCCAATTAGCATAGTTCCCATAAAAAGCGGTAAAATTGTACCATTTACACGTCCTACCATATTCTCTGGTACAAGCTGAATCATAAGCGTTCCAACAACAATGTTAACACAAGCTAAACAAATTCCCGTTCCAAATCGCATCAAACTAGTAATCCAAAAAGATGTAGACAGTCCTTCCACAAGAAATGACATAGCCAATACAATCATACCAAACACAAACATTTTTTTCGGATTTACTTTTGAGGCAAAAACTGCCGCAACAACGCCTCCAATCAACATACCTATTCCATCCGCTGCTGCTAAATATTGAACAGCTTCCTTTTCCAATCCCAATCGTTCGATTACGAGAAATACCTCCAATGGATTTGTTAGCCCTACTGCTAAGCCGATAATGGAGAAAGTAATTGTAATCATACATAAATTTTTTGTTTGCAGGACATACAGCCAACCTTCTTTTATATCACTCAATAATGAAATATTCTCGGGTTTCTCTTTTTCTACCCACTTTGGTAAAAATGAAAGAGTAATAGCTGATAACATAAACAATCCAATTAAACTATATAGTGAAATAAACAGTCCAAGCTGTGTATAAACAATCGATCCTACAACTGGCCCAAAAATCATAAATAGCGACTGTAGTGTTTGATTTACTGCAATTGCGTTTGCAACATGTTTTTCTTCTACATAGCGTTTAAATATCCGTGAAGATGAAGGCTGAGAAAATTGTCCAACAATCGCTGAAACAAGCGCAGCAAAAAATATAGCCTGCCAATAATCCATCTTTAACAAGAAAATAATCCCTATAATAGATAACATACTTAGCATATCTCCTGCTACCATCGTTCTCTTCGGATTCCAGCGATCTGCTAGCGCACCACCAATGAATGAAAAAATAAAAATAGGCGCGTATTCCATAACAGATAATAATGAAACTGAAACGGGATCATTATTTGTTCGCTCCATAACGAAATACAAAAGTGCCATATTTCGAATCCAAATTGCAAACTGCTGTAAAATATCAGACGCCATAACAAGCATAAATGCTCGATTTTTGAATAAATCTTTCATGTTATTCCTCCTTTTTTAAACCGACCGTTCAGTCTAATTTAATATAAAAGAAAAGGTGCTGATTTAAGATTCAGCTGCCATTCCTTGTAGCAGTACATCAATTGCCTTCTTGTAAATGCGCTTCATTTCTGTAGGGTCTAGTTCATAGTAAAGTACCCCAAGCCCAGATAATAAACCATTTACAATGTACATAAGATCTCTAGTATCTCCTTGACGGAATTCTCCAGATTTCATACCTTCTTCAATCAGTTTTTCAAAAACACCGTATGATGCTCTTGCTAAAGCCAGCATTTCATCCAAAACTTCTTTGCTCACGACTTGATTTGTAGAAAACTCTTCTACTGCACTAAAAATAGGCTGTTGTATATCTTCCACATGGTACTCTGCAAGTCCGTATAATTTTTCAGTACTTGTATGAAACTGCTTTTCTTTTTCATTCCACTTTTCAAGCCAATCATACGTATGTTGTTTTACTACAAATAAAAATAATTCTTCTTTGCTTTTAAAATGATAATAAATGCTACCTTTACTACGCTTTGTAATTTCACAAATATCTTCCATAGATGTTGCAGCATATCCTTTTTGTGAAAATAACTCTTCTGCTTGGTACGCTATTTCTTTTTTTATCTCTTCTGCACTTTTTCTCATGTTCACACCTCACTTAAACCGACCGTTCAGTCTAATATTAACAAATCTAAAACCTCTTTTACAAGAGGATATATTCCTTATTTAGGAAAAAATATTTTCAAACCACATTTTAAGTGTATGAATCGCTCCGACTTTAAAAGCAAGTTTGACTATAAATACTCCACCTGCAACGAATAAAAATAATGCTACCTTCCCTTTATTTTTGATCTTTGGTTTCTTCTCCATGCTCATTCCCCTTATAACATCATATATTCCTTATTTATCAATACAATAAGCTTATAAACTCTTAAACAAACGTTTGTTTAGCTGATTTTATGCGGGTTCAAGCCAACTAATCAAACGTTTGTTTAAAAAGAAATACGCCCGTAAAGAGCGTATTTCTCATTAATCCCCACCACCGCCACAGCTACCACCATCACCGCCTGAAAAACCGCTGTCACCTCCAAAAGAACTTCCACAATCGTTGGAACTATCAGATCCTGCAAAGAAAACTGGTGTAGAAGCAGTAGTAGTTGTCGTACTATCACCATTTCCTGTTTTATAAAGATTTACTTTCCTTTTATTTTTCTTAATCGATTTTGCAATCATTCCCATTAAAACTAAAAACAATAATGCCGCTATCACAAAGCCCATTTAAGCCCCTCCCTTATTCTTCAAATAATTGTAATGCTCGTTCTATCTTCTCTAGGGAGATAAAACGTGATTCACGAAGTATCTCTCTCCCTTGATGCAATAATAAAACCGTTGGAGCTGTAAATACTAAATACTTGGATGAAATTTCTTGCATATCCTGTAGTGAAATTACAATATTTTCTACAGTTCGATATTCCGCTAATAAGTGATTTACTTTCTGGAGCATCACATCACAAACACCACAATTTTCAGTTTTGATAAATAACAGCACTAAATCTTTTGCCTCAATATATGCTACTAATCATTCCATCATTTGGAATTTTCTCATGTTATCCCTCTTAGCGCAATTTACTAAACACTTGATTTTGGTACATACGAAATGCTGAATTTCCTTTTATTTTTCTCTTCTCCATTAGCTGTTGAAATCGAAGAGTTTTTGCCGTTAACTCCTCTTTTAGTTTCACTCGTTCTACTTCATCGTAGCAACAAGCGATTAAATCTTCTATTTTCAATATATCTTTTTGTAATTCCATTTCTGCCGGAATCATACCAGCGTTTTTCAAAATTTTGTAGCTCATTCTAAGGTCTGGAGGTACCATTGAAATGTCTTCTAATTGTAGTGGTTTCCCTTTCCCCGGAAGGTCATCAAGGTCACCATTATTAATTGCTTGACGAATTCTTTCTTCAGCAATGCTTAAGAAAACATCCATGCCGCTCCCTCCCTTACATGTTTTTACCATCATTTTACATTAAAAATTC
This sequence comes from Bacillus sp. Medicinal_06, assembly GCF_056711665.1. NCBI lineage: Bacteria > Bacillati > Bacillota > Bacilli > Caryophanales > Bacillaceae > Bacillus > Bacillus sp. Medicinal_06. The sequence goes on from NZ_JBWYHD010000010.1 coordinate 10,827, forward strand.
TAATTATACCATAATATAGTTTACAAAAAATCAGGTTCCATATTTATTTATACCTATATAAATTCATTTTGATTTTTCGACATATAAGTTACTGTCCGAAGAAGAACAGATGAATCCACTCATTTTCTCTTTCTGTTTTAACCTGGCATGGTGCAGAAACAGGATCTAACCGACTACTCTCGCCCGCCTAAAAAAAGAGTTTATGGCATTTTTTATTTTGGTTTATATACGCTAAAAATAAAAAATGCGGTACCTCTTATAATAGAGCCACCGCATTTCATCAATCTTTCTTTAATTTTCTAGCAATCCCATTCCCTAAAGACTGTAAGCCTTGAACAAGAATAATTAACATAAATACCGTTGCATACATCACTTCTGGTTCATACCGTAGATGACCAAATCGATATGCTAAATCTCCGAGTCCCCCTGCTCCTACAAGCCCAGCCATTGCTGTTGCACCTATTAGTCCAATCGTTGCGATTGTTAAACCAAGCACAAGAGATGGACGTGCTTCTCTAACCATAACGTGCCAAATAATTTTCACAGTAGAAACTCCCATCGCTTGATATGCCTCAATTACACCGCGATCCACTTCTAGTAAAGCTGTCTCCATTAAACGCGCAATATAAGGAGCTGTAAATACAACAAGCGGTACAATCACACCTTTCACACCAATTGAGGTCCCCATAATGAGCTTTGTAAACGGTAGAATGAAGAATAATAGAATAATAAATGGAATAGAACGAATGATATTAATAATTGTATTCAAAACAGGATATACAATTTTATTCTCTAGTTGACCACCAGGCCTTGTTAAAACAAGTGTTACACCAAGTGGCAAGGCAATAATAATTGATATAAGCAACGAAATAGATGTCATTTGAAATGTTTGAATCGTCGCTTCCCATATCATCTTACCCCATTCATCCAAAAAGGATTTGTTTCCCATTCTCTTCTTTACCTCCTTCTACGATGATTCCTTGTTCTTTTAAAAATGCTAAGGCCCGTTGTACCTCGTGTTTTTCACCTTGCATATGAACAACGAGCTTACCATACGCTTCATGTTTTAGTTGTGTAATATTACCCGATAAAATATTGGGGTATACTTGAAATCGTTTTGTAGCAACAGCAAGTGCTGGATCCCCTGAGGAAATTCCTATAAAAGAAAGTGTTACAGTTTCACCAGCATTTTCCAGTTCTTTTTGTACTTCTTCTGGAATTTTAACTGCCAAAGCACTATTCACAAATTTATTCGTTGTTACATGTTGTGGGTTTGTAAAAATATCCTTCACTGTGCCGCTTTCTACTATAGCTCCGTGTTCCATCACAGCAACGCGATCACATATACGCTGGATTACATTCATTTCATGTGTGATTAGCAAAATCGTAATCCCAATTTTCTCATTAATTTCTAGCAACAGGTCTAAGATTGACTCCGTGGTTTCTGGATCCAACGCGCTTGTCGCTTCATCACTTAGCAAAATCTCTGGTTCATAAGATAGTGCACGTGCAATTGCAACACGTTGTTTTTGGCCGCCAGAAAGCTCACTTGGATATGCATCTTTTCTATCAAAAAGGTCCACAATACGTAAATATTTTTCTACCCTTCTTTCAATCTCAGTTTTTGAAATCCCAGCTAGACGTAAAGGCAATGCAATATTTTCATAAACATTGACTGTTTTTAATAAGTTAAATCCTTGAAAAATCATCCCTATTTTTTGTCTTGCTTGTGCTAATTCTTTTGTAGATAAAGTTGTTAAATCTTTTTCATTTACAATGATGTTTCCTGTTGTTGGTTTGTCTAATAGATTTACACAGCGGATTAACGTACTTTTCCCTGCACCACTATATCCAATGATTCCAAACACTTCTCCTTTTTCTACTTTAAGGGAAGTTGGTTTCAGAGCCTCTACCTTACCTTTTTTTGTTGTAAACACCTTAGATACATTCTTCAATTCAATCATTATAGTCAGCTCCTACCAAGACGGTAAAACAGAACCATCGAATTTTTTCTCGATAAACTCTTTTACTTCTTTAGACTGATACGCTTTCTTCAATTTTTTTACGATTGCATCATCCTTATTCTCTGTACGAACAACCACCCAGTTTACATATGGTGAATCTTTTCCTTCACGGAAAATAGAATCCTTAGCAGGGCTTAGTTTCGCACCTAATGTAAAATTCGTATTAATTGCTGCTGCTTTCACTTCATCTAACTGCGTTGGTAATTGTGACGCCTCTAACTCAACAATTTTTAAATTCTTGGGATTCTCAATCACATCTTTTGCAGTTGCTTTCTCTGTTGCTTTTGGATCAACTTTTAAAACACCTGCTTTTTCAAATAATTTTAAAGCCCGAAGTTCATTTGTTGGATCATTTGGCACAGCAATCGCATCGCCGTCTTTTAACTCGGTTACATCTTTCAAGTGTTTCGAATATACTCCCATTGGGAACGTTACCGTTGAAAATACTTCTGTTAATTTCATATTGCGTTCTGCTTTAAATACATCTAAATAGGACTTCGTTTGATAACTATTTACATCAATATCTTTTTCGTCTAACGATACATTTGGCGCTACATAATCATTAAATACCTTTAAATCAACTTGTAAGCCATCTTTTGCTGCTACTTCCTTTACTTTCTCAAAAATTTGTTCATGCGGTCCCCCCGTTACACCAACTGTAACTTTTTTCTCATCTAGCGCTTTTGCTTCCTTACCTGAATCCGCACTACATGCGCCTAATAATAATACCGTTCCACTTACAATACTTAGCAACAATTTTTTCATATACAATTCCCCCTCATATTATATCTGTTCTTAAACAAAAAACACCTCTCAAATAAGAGAGGTGTCAAATAGACAAAATAAGCTCCTCTCTTATCTTCCAAAACGAAAATCGTTTTGCAGGAATTAGCACCTTAGCTTATGATTCTTCATAAGCTCGGTTGCCGGGCATCATAGGGCCAGTCCCTCCGCCTCTCTGGATAAGAGTATCCGTATTAAATTTTGTAAAAGTTATGGTACTAATAGTAAATCTTACAAAAAATTTTGTCAATAATATTTTTCTGAATATACTGCGTATTGTTGTTCAACTTATTTTGACACTCTCTAGAAATAACGAGCAATAATTATGTACAAAGTATACTCATTATTACTATACTAGATAACAGCGCATACAAGAAAAGAGGTTACATTTTATGCACGAAACACATGCTATACAAACCCTACTCCTCTCTCAAATAGAAAAAATAGCTCAATCCTTTCATTACGATTTTTTATATGAGGTTGAACAGCAAAAAACGCTTTGTCAAATTCTGTTAAGAGATGATAACGGCTCAATTGTAGCAACACCACTCAGTTTTCATATGCTGATAAATGAAGTGGCTGGAAAAGGTGAACTTATTTTTTATCACGAACATGGTGAATTTCATCATCAAAAATTTGATATTTATACAGAAGACAGCATTGTTAAGTTGCTGTTGTTCATTCAAGAACGTTTGCAAGTAAATCAGTAAAAAGTATGAGAGCAGCTACAAAACGTAGCTGCTCTCATGCTTTTGTCCATTTTAATTTTCCGACCTCTAAGTCATGTTTATGAAAAAAAAGAATTTCTCCACTCATTTTCTCCTTCTGTTTTCACATGGCATGTGGCTAAAAAAAACACTGACCGCCTCTATCCATGAACAGATGCTCTCTCCCACCTAAAAGGAATGGTTTATCTCGGTCTTTCAATGCGTATTTATATAGTTACGCTCCAAAATAAATTTCCCTCTTATCTTTTCGTAACATTCATTTCCTCTAGATTCCAAACTCGTGTCACCCAAGATTTATAAAAAGAAGGCTCGTGAGAAACGAGTAAAACTGTTCCTTGATAATTTCGCAAAGCTTCTCCTAACGCTTCTTTCGCATACACATCTAAATGATTCGTTGGTTCATCTAAAATTAATACATTACTTCGCGTTAACATAAGCTCACATAAACGTGCCTTTGTCTGTTCCCCACCACTTAACAAGTAAAGAGGCTGCCGAATATGCTCTTCTTTTAAACCACACCTTGCTAAAGATTGCCGGATTTCTTTTTGCGTCATATCCGGACGCCCTAACCAGACTTGCTCAAGTGGCGTAATTTCTTCCGCAAATTCTTCTTGAGCAAAATATGCAGGGTGTACCCGTTCTCCGATACTTACTGTTCCACTTAATGGTTTTAATTGCCCTAGTAATGTTTTTAACATTGTTGTTTTTCCAATTCCATTATGACCAACAATTGCAATCTTTTCGCCTCTTTTTACTTGTAAATTAAGACCTGTAACTAACAATGGTTCTGCATAACCAATTTGAATCTGCTCCGCTTGTAATATACGACTCACAGGTTCAGTGTGAACTTGAAAATGAAAACGCGGCCTTGGTGCATCGTTAAGCTTTCCTAGCTTTTTCATTTTCTCTAATACCTTTTCACGACTTTTCGCCTGCTTCGCTTTTCTAATTTTATTTTTTTGAATAAAACTCTCTAAATTTGCAATTTCCTTTTGCTGTCTTGTATAAGTTGCTTGTAATTGTTGTTTCTGAAGTTGGTAGCTTGATAAAAATCTTTCATAATTCCCCGCATAGCGCTTTATTGTTTGCCCTTCTAAATGATAAATAACATTTGTAATACAATTTAAAAATGATTCATCATGTGAAACGACAATATAAGCATTTTCATATGCTTGTAAATACGCCCTTAGCCAATCGATATGAACCGCATCTAAATAATTTGTTGGTTCATCTAGCAATAAAATGTGTGGCTTCTCTAAAAGAAGCTTCCCAAGTAATAATTTTGTTCGCTGGCCACCACTTAATTTTGAAACATCTTTTTTCATTCCTAAATCTAACAACCCTAAACCAGCTGCTATTTCTTCTATTTTTGTATGAACTTGATAAAAATCTGAACCTTCTAGTACATTTTGTAATTTTCCATATTGCGTTAATAGCTGCTCTAAGTCCGTTTCCTTGGCCATCTTTTCAGCAATATCCATCATTTCACGTTCAATCGTATACAGGTGAGAAAAAGCACTTTGTAAATATTCTTCAATTGTTGTTCCTTCTTGTAACTCAATATGCTGCTCTAAAAAACCGACCTTCACATGTGGAAACCATTCAATTGTTCCCCCATCAGGTAGAATCTCTCCTGCTAACAGACGAAGCAACGTTGATTTCCCAGCACCATTACTTCCTATAAGTCCAACATGCTCACCTTGCAATAATCGAAAACAAGCATTATATAAAATACTTTTATCTCCATACGTATGGGTAAGATTTTCTACTGTTAATACACTCATTTTTGCTCTCTCCTTTTCTTTACCACTAACAAGCCAAATAGAGAGAACAGCAAAATAAAGGTCTTATTTAATTGTGTATACATGAAAAATGGGTAAGGTGAACACACCTTACCCATTACAAATAATTATCGTAAAAAAGGATTAAGGCTCTTTATCTGCTGTCTTCAATTTGGCTTACACTTTAAAAATGGGCAGACTTCTCCCATATCAAGCTAAAACCATTTGAAGAACAGTTGATAAAGTCATCTTATCCTTTCACTCCTTTATAAATCATTATTGTCTTATAATAAGCATATACCATGCTCTTATATTTTATTCGTTATCGATCTTTTTGTTCCTCTTTTTCACTAAAGATTTCTTCATACATTTTCTCCATTGCATAAGGGCTAGTAAATTCTAAAGTTAACGATTTCCACATAAAAAAGCCTCTTAACAATCATTATACCAAAAATTGTTAAGAGGCTTTTATTACTTACGCATATAAGGAGCTAATATCTCTAAAATCTTCGCTTTGTCTTCTTTTAACTCAATGGATGTCAGCATATCCATTGTGCGAGGACGCGGTAAATTCACACGCACTTCACCAATAACCGTCGCTGGTCTTTGCGATAAGATAAATACACGATCAGATAATAGAATTGCTTCATCTAAGTCATGTGTTACCATCACGATTGTTTGCTTCTCTTGATGCCATGAATCTAAAAGCCAACGATGCACTTCCATTTTTGTAAATGCATCGAGTTTACCAAATGGTTCATCAAGTAACATAATCGGTTTTTCACACAAATAAGTACGGAGGAAACTAATGCGCTGACGCATACCACCAGATAATGCATCTGGATAATGATTAGCGTATTCAGCTAAACCAAATTGCTCCAATGCTTCCATACCTTCTGCCAATCGCTCTTTCTTTGCTTTCCCATCAATTTCTAGCGGGAGGACAATATTTTGAAGTGCTGAGCGCCATGGCAGTAGCAAATCTTGCTGCGGCATATAACTTACAATATCCTGTTTTTGAACAAGGGTATCGTTATAAATTACCTCACCACTAGTCGCCTCTTCAACACTTGCAATCAGATTTAACAGCGTGCTTTTCCCGCAACCACTTGGACCTACAAAAGAGACAAATTCCCCTTCTTGTATAGAAGCGCTAATCTTTTCTAATACATTTTTTCCATCAAATGCTTTCACAACATCGTTTATTTGTAATCCGTTCATTTTTCACTTGGAAGGAATTCATTTGTAAATGCATCTTTTACATCAATTTTCTTTTTAATAACTTTGTTATCATGTAAGAAATTCATGTAATTCGTCCAAATTTCTTCCTTCTGTACTCCCCACGCTTTCGCATCATCTTGATACTTCGTACTTAACCATTTTTGGCTCTCTTGAACTAACTCTTTATTAATATCTGGTACATTTTTAATTAAAATATCAGCCGCTTCTTTTGGTTCTTTAATTGCAAAATTATATCCCTCTGCCGTTGCATTCATGAATTTTTTCACAAAGTCTTTATCATTTTTCGTATATTTTTCACTTGTAATAATGACAGGGCTATAGAAATCTAATGCTGGATCTAAATCTTTTATCATGATTGTATTTAATTCTTTTCCTTGGCGTTTCGCTTCAATACCGTCCCAACCATAATAAATCCATTCAAAATCTGCATCTCTACCAATCGATTTAAAGAAGTCTGTTTGTCCAAGAACAATCTTTTCTACTTTACTAAAATCAGCTTGATGTTTATCCATAATGGTTTTTAACGTCGCTTCTTCTGCTGGTGCACCCCAACCGCCATAGCGCTTACCTTCAAAATCTTTTGGAGAAGTAATATTATCTTTTTTCAGCGATGCAAATGCAGATGTATTATGTTGAATAATTGCCCCAATCGAGACAACTGGAATTCCTTCAACACGAGCTGATGTTACATTTTCTTGATAACTTACACCGAAATCTGCTTTTCCTGATGCAATCATTTGCTCTGCTGATACGTTATCACCTGGCTGAATGATTTCTACATCTAACCCTTGCTTTTTATAGTAATCTTTCGTCTTTGCTACGTATAAACCAGTGTGGTTTGTATTCGGAAACCAATCTAACACAACTTTTACTTTCTTTTCTTTATCTGCACTCTCTTCTTTCTTCGCTGCATTACAACCAACCACGCCTACCGTTAGCAGCGCTGCTAGCATCACTTTTAAGCCTTTTTTCATTTTTTGTCGTCCTTTCTGTATATCCATGGTGCTGTTAGTCTTGCCATAAATTCTACGATAAAATACAAGAGTAATGTCACCATTACGATAATTGCTGCAATGCCAAATACACGAGCTGTTAAAAAGGATTTTGTTGCACGCGTAAGCATGACACCTAATCCTTCACTCGCACCAAGCCATTCCCCAATAATCGCTCCCATCACGCTATATGTAACGGCAATTTTCAGCCCAGAGAAAAAGTATGGGAGCACGGCTGGAAATTTTACCTTTTGATAGATTTGCCATTTGGTTGCACGCATTGTTTGTAATAACTTAAGCATGTTTTTATCTACTGTTTGAAAACCTTCTAAAATACTGAGAGCAATCGGAAAGAAACAAACAAGAATAACGACCATCACCTTTGGAAGCATTCCATATCCAAACCAAATAATAAATAAAGGTGCTAGCACGACAATTGGAATGGTTTGTGAGATAACCAGTAACGGGTTAATTAAAATGCGAAATAACGGAATAACATCCATAATAATTGCAATACTTGTTCCAAGTAAAATCGCAAAAAATAAGCCAATGATAACTTCTTGCAGTGTTTGCATTGTATTTGGTAACAATAAATCTTTCATTCCAATCAACTCTTGAACGATTGCAGAAGGTTTCGGTAAAATCCACGGTTCAATTCGAAATAATGAAACAGATCCTTCCCATATAGCAATGAGAAGGATAAGCCAAATCGTTGTAATTGTTATATTAGATCGTTTCTGGTTTTTCATATTCATCACGGTACTTCCAAACTTTCTCATCAATCGTTACACCAGTACTTGGACGATAATGAATTTTAATAGAAGTAATCACTTCTTCTGCTCCAGCATCGACACAAGCCTGTTGCGCACGCTTAATGACATCAAGAAGCACGTCTAATTCTCCTTCCAGCGTTGTTTCCATTGCACCTACTTCGTAACGAACACCAGATTGTTGCACGACTTCAATTGCCTTATCAACAACGGAATATACATCTTTGTTTTTCGCTTGTGGTACAACTGAAAATGAAATGGTAACTTGTTGTGACATACTAAAATCCCCCTTGCAAAATGTTGTATAAAAAAGAAAAGGCTTTCCTGCAAAATTCGCAGGAAAGCCTTGTATGCAAGTTATTATACAATAACATGTGCTTACATCACTTTAAGTAACTCCCTACGCTGGCATTATCCAGATCAGGTTGAGGGTCGATGCTTTCTTACATCCTCTCAGCCAATTGGCTCCCCGGTCTTAATTCGTTTTCATTGTAGCATGATTTATTTTTTCAAACAAACAAATCCACATTTTTTTATAATATGATACTGCTTACAATCTATTGGTCATATATTTTATCATAGCAAAAATACAAGTATATTAAGGGGGGTAAAAATGGGAATTCGTTTCATTCAAATCTCTTCTATTTATTTTGTCATCGGTGTTTGTATGGGATTATTCATGTCAATTTCATCTAATTTCAAATTGACCGCAGTTCATGTGCATGTTTTATTACTAGGATGGACTTCTATGATGATAGCTGGTATTTTATATTATATTTTTAAAGAAGCCGGCACCTCAAAACTTGGTAAATTACATTTTTGGCTCTTAAATATCGGACTACCGATTATGATGATTGCACTTGCCTTTGAAATTTACGGTTACCATGCAGCTATCCCTTTTGTTGCTGGTGGAAGTATTCTTGTTGTTCTTTCCATTATTATCTTTACTATTAATATTTTTGTGCATATAAAAGAAAACAATAGCATTCTTTAAAAGAAAAAAGCAGAAACGAATAAACTCGTTTCTGCTTTTTTCTTTTCCTCTCTTAATATCCTCATTTCACATTTTCTTAAAATAATTTTACTAAATATAATGAATGTTACTTTTTATGTGTTATATAATAAAAAAGGTTTATATAACAGCACTTCATTTGTTTAATTTAATAATTATCACTCAAATTAAATTATTCAAAAATATCTTACCATATGAATTTTGGAGGTATTTTATTATGTTTTGGCTACAATTTCTTACCTTACTAGTCTGCATTTTTATCGGTGCACGCCTTGGTGGAGTCGGCCTAGGAGTAATGGGTGGAGTTGGTATGGCAATCCTCGTTTTTGTCTTCCACTTACAACCTACCGCTCCTCCTATTGACGTTATGCTGATGATTTTAGCAGTCATTACTGCTGCCGGTGCATTGCAAGCTGCGGGCGGAATGGATTACCTTGTCCATCTTGCAGAAAAAGCACTTCGTAAAAATCCAAAGCGCATCACATTCTTCGCACCAATTGTAACTTATTTATTTACATTGTGTGCTGGAACTGGACACGTTGCCTATTCCGTACTTCCTGTTATCGCAGAGGTATCACGCGAATCAGGAATTAGACCGGAACGCCCGATGTCAATTGCCGTTATCGCTTCACAACAAGCAATTACAGCAAGTCCAATCTCTGCTGCAACTGTGGCTCTATTAGCAATGCTAGCTGATTATAAAATTACATTGCTAGATATTTTAAAAGTAAGTATTCCTTCTACTTTTATTGCTTGTATGTTAGCAGCTTTCGTTGCAAGCAAAATGGGCAAAGAGTTAAATAAAGATCCAGAATACTTAAAGCGTTTAAAAGAAGGTATGATTCCTAAACTTGAAGAAAAGAAAGAATTTATCGGTGCGAAAGGTGCCAAATTATCTGTTATTCTTTTCTTATTCGCAACTGTTCTTGTTGTTCTTCTTGGTTCATTCGAAGTACTTCGTCCAGGATGGATGATAGACGGAAAATTAGTTCGTCTTTCTATGCCAAATACAATCGAAATGGTCATGCTTACAATTGCTGCTCTTATTATTATCTTCTGTAAACCAAATGTAGAAAGCATTGTATCTGGAAATGTCTTTAAAGCCGGTGCTACAGCTGTTGTTGCAATTTTCGGTATCGCTTGGATGGGAGACACATTCTTTAACGGAAACTTAAATATGATTCAAGGATCCATTCAACATCTAGTAACAAGTGCACCATGGTTATTCGCTATTGCGTTATTTATCCTATCTATCTTACTGTATAGCCAAGCAGCTACAGTACGTGCTTTAATGCCTCTTGGATTATCACTTGGTATTTCACCAGCACTTCTCATTGCGATGTTCCCTGCCGTAAACGGATATTTCTTCATTCCAAACTATGGAACAATTGTCGCTGCGATTAACTTTGACCGTACAGGAACAACACGCATTGGTAAATATGTATTAAATCATAGCTTTATGATTCCTGGTCTTGTCGCAACGTTTGCTTCGATTGGAATTGGGATGCTACTTATTTCAATTATGTTTTAACATAGAAAAGCACAAACTTATTCTGAATAAAGTTTGTGCTTTTTCATTTCATCAAACGTAGAAATTGTTCATTCAACAATTTCTACGTTATATCCTTTCTTTTCTATCCCACTCAATACTTCTTCAATATGGTTTTTATCTTTTGTCTCTAATGACAAATGGAGCTGTGCATATCCTGGAAACACTTTTGTTCCAATCCGCTCTAAATGAATATGTAATATATTTGCTTCAAAACTTTTTACAATTTCGAGTAAATGTTGCAAATGTCCTGGTTTATCTTTAATCATTGTTGCAATATGAACAAAGCGGCCCGCTTCAACCATCCCATGTTCAATAATACGAGTAATAAAGTTAACATCAACATTTCCACCACTTAAAATCGACACCACTTTTTTCTCTTTCACAGGAATTTTTTGATAGAGCAAAGCAGCTAATGAACTAGCACCCGAACCTTCCACTAATAATTTATTTCGTTCCAATAACATTAACATCGTTCTCGCAATTTCCATTTCATCCAGACAAAAAATATCATCTACATATCGCTCTACAAGCTGAAATGTAAGTTCTCCTGGTCTTTTCACTGCAATTCCATCTGCCATAGTTGGTGAAGATTCCACAGTAATCACTTTCTTTTCTTTGAAGGATTGCTTCATCCCGGGACAAGCAAGCGCTTGTACACCATATACTTTCACCGACGGTTTTTGTTCTTTAATCGCCATTGCAACACCTGCAATTAAACCGCCACCACCAACAGGACAAATAACAGCTTCGACGTCCTCAAGCTGCTGCAATATTTCTAACCCTACCGTCCCTTGACCAGAGATTACAGCATCATCATCAAATGGATGTACAAATTTCGCTCCTGTTTGTTCTTTCAAATCTAGCGCATAAGCTAATGCATCATCAAATACATCACCTTGCAACTCTACATGTGCACCATATCGCTTAGTCGCAAGTACTTTACTAAGCGGTGCACCTTTTGGCATCACAATCGTACAGGGAATATCGAGCATATTACTAGAATAGGCGACACCTTGTGCATGATTTCCAGCAGATGCTGCAACAACTCCATTTTCTAATTCACCTTTATCAAGAGAAACCATCTTATTATAAGAACCACGCACTTTAAAAGAACCTGTCTTTTGTAAATTTTCGAGCTTTAAATACACTTCATTATGTGATAGTTCACTAAACGTGCTCGAATAATCTAGCGGTGTCATATGGACAATGCCTTTCATTTTCTCATGAGCAGCTACAATATCCTGTAATGAAATCATGTTGTACCCTCCGAAACAAGATGTATTCATATATCCTAGTTTGAGCGGCATAGTTTATTTTATTCTGTAAAAAAGAGCCATTTCTATAATCAGTGTTTTTCTATATATCGGAGTTTCAACGATATATAGCATATCCTCCACAAAAAAATGACTGTCAGTAAAGACCAGTCATTTTTTTCGTACTTTCATAAGGTGAATCTGCTAAACTTATCGCTGAAATAATCGAAACTCCATCTGCCCCCGCTTCTATAACAGAAGCAGCATTTTCAACGGTAATCCCTCCAATTCCAACAATCGGGACTGTAATTCCCATCTCTCTAAAATGCCGCAAGCCTTTCGTTCCTTGTACCGCTTTTGTATCTTTCTTCGTGCTCGTTGGAAAAATTGGACCCACACCTAAATAATCCGCGCCATTTGCAATTGCAAAACGAGCTTCTTCTATTGTATGAGTAGATACCCCGACAATTTTATCTCCCATTTTTTCACGAACTGATGTAATTCCTTCATCATCTTGTCCGATATGAACACCATCTGCCTCTAACTCGATTGCTAGTTCTACATCATCATTCACAATGAAAGGTACATCATATTCTTTGCAAAGCGCTTGTAACTGCTTTGCAAAACGCACTCGTTCTTCTCCAGTTAAAGCATCTTCACCTTTTTCACGAAATTGAAAAAGCGTCACTCCGCCATCTAACGCTTCCTTCATTACTTGTAATGGATCCCGCTTGCAGTTATTACTCCCCATAATAAAATATACTTGCAATAATTTTGACATTTGTTGTTGATCAATACGTGCCATTCCTCTCATCCCTTCTTACTGCACCTCTTGGATACTTCCATGTTGTTCAATATCACCTTTAGTAGTGTTTGCTAACTGATTCAAAAATTCAATTTGGAAACTTCCTGGTCCTTGCTCTACTGTTTTACTTGCAGCTCTTTCCGCTGCTACCCCATAAAACGTTAATGCTGCAACCGCTGCTTTTACATAATCCTTTTCAACTGCTGCAAATGCTCCCATTACAGAAGTTAATAAACAGCCTGTTCCTGTCACTTTCGTTAAAATTGGATGACCATTGCGAACAATGATTGTTCGCTCACCATCTGTTACAATGTCTTCTTTTCCTGTAATAACAGCGACTGTATCTAGTTCATCTGCTGCTTGTTTCGCAATTCCGACAACATCACCATTTCCAGTACCAGCGTCAACACCTTTAATCTCCCACTTTTCATTGATAACATTAGCAATTTCTGCTGCATTCCCGCGAATCATCGCTAGTTTCACTTCACTCGGAATATGTCTTGCAACTTCTGTTCGATAAGAAGTTGCACCTGCACCAACTGGATCAAATAATACTGGTACGTGATGCACATTCGCTGATTTCCCAGCAAGTAACATTGCTTCTACTTCTTCAGGACGAAGTGTACCCATATTTAAAACAAGTGCTCCGGCAATGCTTGCCATTTCTGCCACTTCTTCTTTTGCGTATGCCATAACAGGTGAAGCTCCTAATGCGAGTAAACCATTAGCTGTAAAGTTTGTTACAACGACATTTGTAATATTATGCACAAGTGGATTGAATTCTCTTACTTTCCCCACTACTTTTGCGATTTCTTGTATATTCATTCTTTTCATCCCCTAACTTTATTATGGGAGATACACAAAAAGACACTTCGCGTATGCAAAGTGCCTGAACATGTGCTGCTTACACTCTCCCTACGCTGGCATTATCCAACAGGTTCCAATGGTCAACGGGCGGTTTAGCCGTACTCTCAGTCTGCATCCGCAAACTCCCATGTGCTCTTATTCATCTACTTCAGAGTCTACTCTTATTCTCGTAAAATAACAAGTTCTTTACTTTCTTATAAAAAAACAATGATAGGAAATGAATCCTATCACTGTTTCTCATCTTATTATTTTAAGGCTTTAGATACTTCTTTTACCATCGCTGATACAGACTCAAGACCGCCACCAGATAGGTACCAGTAGTTTGCATCTAAGTAAACTACATTGCCGTTTTTCGCAGCATTTGTTTTGCTAACAATTTCATTTTCCACAACTTGTTTTGCAGAAGATTTACCGCCAACAACAGCACCTCTATCGATTACAAATAAGTAATCTGGGTTTTTCTCTAAGATATATTCAAATGAAATCTTATTACCATGAGTATCCGCTTTAAGTTCTGTATCCACAGGAGCCACACCAAATACGTCATGAATAATGCCAAAGCGAGAATTTGGACCATATGCACTTACTTGACCGTCATTTGCTAAGATAATTAAACCTTTTTTATCACTTTTCGTAGCTTTTTCATTTAATGCTTTTATATCTTTTTCAACTGCTGCAATTTCTTTTTTCGCTTTATCTTCTTTACCGAAAATTTTTGCTAACATTTCTGTGTTTTCTTTAAATGACTTCATATAATCTTTTGTATCTTGTTCTACATAAATTGTTGGAGCAATTTTTTCAAATTCTTTGTATGAATCAGATTGTCTTCCAGAAATGATAATTAAATCTGGATTAATTTCATTAATTTTTTCAAAATCTGGCTCTTTTAAACCACCAACGTTTGTATACTTTTTATCTTCATATTTAGAAAGGTATTTTGGTATATTCTTTTGTGGTACACCAGTTACGTCAACACCTAATTTATCTAATGTATCTAATGAACCAAAGTCAAATACGACAACTTTTTTCGGGTTTGTTTTAACTTTTGTTTCTCCTAATTTGTGCTTAATCGTAATTTCTTTACTTTCACTTGCTTCTGTCTTCTTATCAGAAGAAGCATTATTGCTACATGCTACAGCTACAATAGCAAGCATGAAAGTTAATAATAGCATTGCTAATTTCTTCATTTCCTTCACCTCTATAAAATTTTTAAAATTATTTTAAGTCGATAGTAAGTTATTACTATCAAAATAACTTCCACTATGAAAAATAAATACATATATTATTGCCAGCTATTTTTTCAATATGAATATCCATATCGTAAATATCTTTCAAAACAACCGGATCAATAATTTCATGTGTTGCTCCCTCTTTCATTACTTTTCCATCTTTCAAAGCAACGATGCGATCGGAGTAACAAGAAGCAAAGTTAATATCATGAATGACAATTACAATTGTTTTGCCAAGCTCTTCAACTAAGCGTCTCAGCACTTTCATAATTTGGACAGAATGTTTCATATCTAAATTGTTAAGCGGCTCATCTAGCAAAATGTATTCTGTATTTTGAGCAATGACCATCGCAATATATGCTCTTTGCCGTTGCCCACCACTGAGCTGATCTAAATACTTATATTGAATATCTTCAAGCTCCATATAACGGATTGCTTCTTCAATATGATTCCAATCTTCTTTTGATAGATTGCCTTGTGAATATGGAAATCTTCCAAAGCTAACTAATTCCCGAATTGTAAGTCTTAAATTAATATGATTTGTTTGCTTTAAAATAGAGATTTTCTTGGCAAGTTCATTACTATTCCATTCGCCAATTTCTTTATCCTCTATATAAATTTCACCAGAATCTTTTTTTAATAACCTACTTATCATCGAAAGAACTGTACTTTTTCCAGCTCCATTCGGCCCAATAAAGGATGTTATTTTCCCTTTTGCTATTTTAATAGAGACATCCTCAACAACATTTTTATTTCCATATTGTTTTGATACATTTCTTACTTCTACCATGTCTTGCTCTCCTTTAATAGAAGATAGATGAAGTATACTCCACCAACAAAATTCACAATAACACTTAAAGTTGTATTAAATTCAAACAATCTTTCAACAATCAATTGTCCTCCTACTAGAGCAATAATACTAATAAAGATAGAACCTGCTATTAAATATTTGTGCTGATATGTACGTAAACATTCACGTGCAACGTTAACTACAAGTAATCCTAAAAATGTAATTGGTCCAACTAATGCTGTAGAAATAGAAACTAGAATCGCAATTACAATTAACAGTTTTTTCACAACTTTATCGTAGTCTACACCTAAATTAATAGCCTCTTCTCTTCCTAGTGATAATACATCTAATAACTTCAGTTCCTTATACACATATGCAATAACTAATACAATTCCGATAATAGACGTTACAAGTAACTCTGTTTTTACGTTATTTACACTAGCAAACATTTTTCCTTGTACAATTTGAAATTCATTTGGATCAATGAGCACTTGCATAAAGGAAGATAAACTTTGGAAGAATGTACCAAATATTAATCCGATTAACAATAAGAAGTAAATATTGTTGCCTTCCCTCTTGAAGAGAAACTTATAAAGGAATAGCGAAAATACAACCATTAAACTTATCGATATAAGAAAGTTAATATTTGTATTCATCATCGCGATATGCTGTGATCCAAACACAAACACAACAAATGTTTGAATAAACATATAAAGTGAATCTAAACCGATGACACTAGGTGTTAAAATACGGTTGTTACTAATTGTTTGAAAAATCATAGACGAAAACGCAATTGCTCCGCCTGTTATAACCATTGCCAACAATTTCTTTCCTCTTCTTGGCAATGCATAATCTAATGTATTCATATTTAAGTTAATAAATAAAAATATCCCAATGGCTATAACTGATAAAATGGCAAGCACTGCCAACATTTTTTTATGATTTATTTGTTTTCTATGTTGCATATGCGTTTCTCCTCATCAATAAATAAAGGAAGATTCCGCTTCCGATTACCCCTACTGTAAGACCGATAGAAATCTCGTACGGATAAATCACGACGCGACCAAGTATATCGCAAGCAAGTACGAAAACTGCTCCGAGTAAAGCAGTATGTGGCAAACTATTTTTCAAATTATCCCCGCGGTAAATCGAAACAATGTTTGGAATAATAAGCCCTAAAAATGGAATCATTCCGACAGTTAAGACAACCAATGCAGAGACTAAAGCGACGATAATGAGACCGATATTTAGCACACGGTTGTAATTCATCCCTAAATTCGCTGCAAAATCTTCTCCCATTCCAGCAACGGTAAAACGATTTGCGTATAAAAAGGCAATGATCACAAGCGGGATACTTAAATATAAAATTTCATATCTTCCCTTCATAATCATTGAAAAGTCACCTTGTAGCCATGAATTGATATTTTGAATTAAGTCATATTTATAAGCAAAGAATGTTGTAATGGAACTAATAATATTTCCAAACATAATCCCAACAAGTGGAATGAAAATTGTATCCTTAAACTTAATTCTCTTTAAAATTTGCATAAATAAAAATGTGCCCGCTAACGCAAAAATAAATGCTACCAACATTTTTTCAAGTGGGCTTGCTGACGTAAATAGCAACAATGAAACTAAAACGCCTAACTTTGCGCTATCCATCGTCCCCGCAGTTGTTGGAGATACAAACTTATTTCTGCTCAATTGCTGCATAATTAAGCCACTTATACTTAAACTAATACCGGCTACAATAATACTAATTAAGCGCGGTAATCTGCTAACAAGTAAAATTTGGAGCTGTCCTTGATCTAAATGTAAAATGTCTGTCGGCTTAATATCTTTTACACCGATAAAAATAGACGCAATTGATAAAACAATAAGCATGATAAACAAATATCTTTTTTTCATAATTTCTTCATGGTGCAGATTATATTCTATCGTTATCATTTGATTTCAAACAGACTATAATCCTATCATTTTATCCCCCTCATCTATACATAGAATGATATAAAACATAAAGTGAAACTTTAATCAGTGTGGGTTTTCTCCATCCCCCACTGATTATTAGTTGAACCAATCGAGCTTTTACATGCAGTTTGTCTTCCACCTAACTTCTTTGCTTTCACAGAATTTTGAGGTGGGAGTATTACTGCTCGTTCATGCGGGATACAAATGATTTTGATTATCAATTAAACTTATACTTTACTATATTTAATAATTGATTTTATATCTGACATTTTAGCAATAATCAGACAACCTCCTTTAATGATAATGAAATTCATTTACAGTGTCAACGCATACCATTTATTTATATCGCTTTTTTATTCATATAAGGAAACCTACCCTGTCTATAAGATTAATAAAAAAGCCCAATTCCCTTTTGAGGTAAGGAAAAACAGGCTTTTTTCTTATATTTTTGAACCAAACTTGAATTTTCGCCAACACTTCCGCTAACGCAAGATTACATGGTTCATCATCTTAATTTTGTTGTTTCATATACTTCGCGACGTCGCGCTTTGATACTTTTCCACTTTGCATAATAATTGTTTTTCCTTTCAAAAAGAAAAACAATTATTTTGTTATATACGAAATACTAAAAACTTTCACATCTTAACTATTTAAAGATGTAGAGTATTTAATTAATAACAAAAGGTTAGAATCTTCGGCATAACTGAATCCGCAAAGGATGTATGCTATATTTAACTTACGGAAATTTGAAAGGATGTTTGAAATATGGCAAAAAGTGTTGTAATTGCTGAAAAACCTTCTGTTGCACGTGATATTGCACGTGTATTGAAGTGTGATAAAAAAGGAAATGGTTATCTTGAAGGTAATAAATATATCGTTACTTGGGCTTTAGGACATCTTGTTACATTAGCAGATCCAGAAAGCTATGATGTGAAATACAAAAAGTGGAATTTAGAAGATTTGCCAATGTTACCTGAGCGTTTGAAATTGACAGTAATTAAACAAACTGGCAAACAGTTTAATGCTGTTAAAAGCCAACTGATCAGAAAGGATGTAAATGAAGTAATTGTAGCTACAGACAGTGATTTATCTCTATAAAGTGTAACTGCACATAAATCCTAAAACACCTTTCATCCTTAAGTTAATAATGATATCTAATACTTTTACAATTGCACATAAAAAGAAGCGCGTAATTTATCCTTAAATTACGCGCTTCTTTTATATTATATAGAAGAAACCCACCCATTTCGAAAAATTTTGAACGAAATAAGTGGATATAACTTGGTGAAGGAGTTAGTTTTTATAAAGAAGTTTTACTAAAACGGACTTAGAATTTTTTAATTAAAAAGGAATAAAACAGGCTAACATTATCGCATACCTTGTTTGAATGTTACTTTGAAATAAAGTTTGATCATTTCATAATAGTATTATTCAAAAATCACGACCGATTTTAAATGATATGAATCACAACAGAAGTAAAAGACAGTAAAAATGAAAAGAAACTGACCAAAAAAACCGTCATTCAACGATTTTTCGAATCAACTTCTTAACAACTCATTATTATTTTAAGCTATCAACCCAGTTAATTAACTGTTCCCTTGAGCCAGCCAGTAAATACTTATGAGAGTTTCCCTCGTCATTCTTAAAAAGATTCTCTTTCATTAATACTTTAAATGTAGCGTAAATGGGAATGCGCGGGGCCCTTTTATACTCGCTCTTTGACATGATTTCATTACCCATGTCGTTTAATACATTCGTGGTTTTTACATATTTATGTTTTTCTACATAGTTGAGGGCACAAAAAACAATACCTTTAAATAAGGCTAGTGGAATGACATTAGAATATGGTGTACCCTCAATTCTCACAGTTTCGATACGAATTTTCCCCTCAGTAATTTTCCAACTAGTTCTTGCTGTTGCAGAAATCTCTTCTCTATTTGCTCCATCACTATCTACTTGCTCTTCTTCATCAAATATTAAATTAGTCCATTCATTTTTTAATTCATGAACCTTCTTTATAAATAAGTCAACTTTCTCCCCTTGGTTAGATAACTCTGTTACTGATTGCCATTCTTTATTAGATGCGTGTTCAGATACTTTTTTTCCAATATAACCTTGGTATGCTTCTAATGATTCCATTAATGATTCAAATGAACCTGTAACATCATTCATCTCATTATGATTATCGTTTAAATCAAGGTCATTTTTAAATTTAGTCATAATATAATACCCTCCACATTAATTATTTAACAAACGAAAATTTATAAGTTAATTATAATACAACTAAAATTTAAATTCAATTACACTTTTGTAATCAATTACAAAAGTGTAATTGATTACAAAAGTGTAAACCTCCTATTGTTGTTATATTTCTTTAACAAATCTTGATTAAAAATACCTCATAAATCCGTATTATACGATGAACAAAGAATCTCTTTTGAAAATCTTTTGATCAAAATTCACATATAAAAAAAGAATTGCCCATCAAAACTTTAGATGGGCAATTCTTTTTATTTAATCAAATTTTAATTTCTTTAATGCTTCTGCGAATGGGTTATTTAATGGTTCTTCTTCTTTGTTCTGTTGTTTCATATATTTTTGAACATCGCGCTTATCAGCTTTGTTTCCAGATTCTTTTTTACGTCTTTCTTGGAATGTGGATAATTTCTCGCGATAGCCACATTTACATGCAAAGATTTGTCCTGCACCTTCACCACGTAATTCTAACTTCTTCTTACATTGCGGACAACGAGCGTTTGTTGTACGAGATACATTTTTACGATGACCACATTCACGGTCTTGGCAAACGAGCATCTTTCCTTTTTTGCCGTTTACCTCTAGCATCGGTTTACCGCAGTCTGGACAAGACTTCGTTGAAATGTTGTCATGTTTATATTTTTTATCACTCGATTTAATTTCAGAAACAATTTCTTTCGTATAGTTCTTCATTTCTGAAATGAATACTTCTTTTTTCAGTTTACCCTTTGCAATTGCCTCGAGCTTTTGTTCCCACTCACCAGTTAGTGTAGGTGATTTTAACTCTTCTGGCACTAAATCAAGTAACTGACGGCCTTTTGAAGTAATGTGAATATCTTTACCACGTTTTTCAATTAAGAATGAATTGAATAGCTTGTCGATAATATCAGCTCGTGTCGCTACAGTACCTAATCCGCCAGTTGATTTTAGCGTATCAGCAAGTTGTTTATTTTGTGTATCCATATATTTTGTAGGATTTTCCATTGCTGAAAGTAAAGTAGCTTCGTTAAATCGTGCAGGTGCTTTTGTTTGACCTGATGTTTGCATAATTAACTTTACAGTTAATGTATCGCCTTTTTCAATGCGAGGTAGAAGTTGTTCTTTTACTTCATCCGTTACATCATCATCTTCAAAGCGATTTTCATATACTTCTTTCCAGCCGGCATGCAGAATAGTTTTTCCGCGTGCAATGAACGTTTCATTACCAACTTTTGTGCGTAACGTTAGTTGCTCGTATTCAAATGCTGGGAATAAAACTGCTAAGAAACGTTTTACAACTAAATCATAAATTTTACGTTCTTTATCTGTGAAGGCTGAGAAGTTAACGTATCCTTCTGTCGGAATAATTGCGTGATGATCACTTACTTTACTATCATCAACAAATGACTTATTAGACTTGATAGGCTTTTGTAATACTTTATGTGCTAAAGGACGATACTCTCCAACTCCGCACGCCTTTAGACGTTCTGGAAGTGTTCCAACGATATCAGATGAAATATAGCGTGAATCTGTGCGAGGATACGTTAGCACTTTATGTTGCTCATACAATTTCTGCATAATGTTTAATGTTTCTTTTGCAGAGTAACCGAACTTTTTATTTGCATCACGTTGTAATTCAGTTAAATCATAAAGACCAGGAGAGAATGACTTCTTCTGTTTTTTATCAATTTCCACAACAGTAGCATTATGCTTATCTAAACCTTTTACAATGCCATCAATTTTTTCTTTATTAAAACTGCGGCTATTACCGTTAGCATCTTGCCAAGTTAGCTTTAACTGATTCGTTGTTTGAGCTTCGATGCCGTAGTAAGTCTGAGCTTTGAAGTTCTTGATTTCATCTTCACGATTAGCAATCATAGCGACAGTAGGTGTTTGCACACGGCCGCAATTCAGCTGGGCATTAAAGCGAGTCGTTAAAGCGCGAGTCGCGTTAAGACCGATATACCAGTCAGCTTCTGAACGTGCAACTGCTGAAGCATATAAATTGTCGTATGCTTTACCTGGCTTTAAATTAGCGAATCCATCTTTAATTGCTTTATCAGTAACAGAAGAAATCCATAAACGTTTAATTGGTTTATTCACTTTAGCCTTTTCAATTATCCAACGTGCGACTAATTCTCCCTCTCTCCCTGCATCGGTAGCCACAATCACCTCATTAACATCATTTCGACTAAGTTGATGTCTCACAGCATTAAACTGTTTTCCCGTTTGTTTTATAACAACTAATTTCATACGTTCTGGAAGCATTGGAAGATCTTCAAGATTCCATGTTTTATACTTATTATCATAAACTTCAGGATCTGCGAGCGTCACTAAATGCCCAAGAGCCCAAGTCACTATGTATTTGTCACCTTCTAAAAATCCATTACCTTTTTTTGTACACTTTAATACTTTTGCTATATCACGTGCAACTGATGGTTTCTCAGCAATTACTACACTCTTTGCCATTTATTCAAACTCCTTTACTAACTATATACCGTTTAATATACCACAGTTTTCAAGAAGAATAGTAAGGAACACCCTCTATTTGGCAGTCATAATTGACATAGCTTGTTTAAGAATCTCTACTTCTTGTCTTAATTTCTTATTCTCTCTATAAACCTCATTTTAGCAGGTTATGAAAATAAGGCTGACTATGATGGACATCAGAAGGATTTAACTCAAGATAGTAAAGAAGATAGGCAACTAAGATACGAAAAATACGATCTTTCTATTATTAAAAATATTGCAGGAGGGAAAGCCTATTCCAAGAAAAATCCAAATCTAATATCTGAATCACTATTAGTACATTTAACAAAGGAGTTGGGATTCAAAAAGGATAAACGCAAATTACTATGGGGAGATTTTGAAAATAGTGACCTATCTAAAGTTTTATTTATAAAACTTCTTATTGATGTTTTATATGGGGATGATGACGAATTAAAAAAACTATATAATAACGTGCTGTTCGACTATGTTCCGTATGCTGAATATCACTCATATTGGCAAATATTTGTGGTTGGTGAAATAGAGATGCCTAAATTTCTTAATAGTCAATTAAGTATTTTTTCTCATTTTTATAATCTTAAAGAAGATGATATTTTTGAAGAATATGAATCCATACAAAAAAACGCAATTGAATTTCTTTACTATAAGTGCGGAAAACAAATTCATAGTTTATTTGTAGATTTCATAATGCAAGAAGGGGAATCTCTGAAGAAACTAGATAAGAAATTAAATAATTTTGTCTCACGTTTAACTAGATTTCTTCTGAAATTTATTCCGAACGAGGATTCATTGGGATTAAGGGCTCGCAATATAATTATTTCAGATTATAAGAAATTCGGGACTTTGATAACTAAAGAAATGAAAGGTGAGCCATGGACATTAGATGAACATACGTTAAAATTGTTGGTAGAATCTTCCTTGTCATACATTACAGAATTAAAAAGAGTGCAAACGATAGAGCTTGAGGTGATTAACAAATACAATTTTAGCGGAAAATAAAAAGGTGATGATGTAGACTGAAATAATTCTACACCACCACCAATGCAATTTTGTTCCTTTAGAATGAGACTAAAATATTCTGGTGTTTAACCGCTATTTTA
Organism: Bacillus sp. Medicinal_06; assembly: GCF_056711665.1. Classification (NCBI taxonomy): domain Bacteria; kingdom Bacillati; phylum Bacillota; class Bacilli; order Caryophanales; family Bacillaceae; genus Bacillus; species Bacillus sp. Medicinal_06. The sequence continues at coordinate 34,466 of NZ_JBWYHD010000010.1, forward strand.
GATTTATTAAATCTTTCCACCTACTCCCTTGAACTTATCTACAAAAACTGAGATTTTCTGAAAAACGCTCCGCTTTTTTGTTAAATACTGAGGATTAAGAGGACTCATTTTAGGAAGAACTTCATTAAGCTCCGTTCCATTTTCACTGGCATATTCTCTTTTTAATGAAGCTAAAAAATATCTTTTTGCAGCTTCTTCATTAAGATTTTCAGTACTAATCAATTCTTCTGCTTCACGTTTTTGCTCAGTTTGAGCAAATGAGAAAAAGGCATCAATAATACTTGCTTTATCTTGAATACTATCTAAATCAGCTTGATTGATAAAATCAACTACCAAGCTTTCTTTTGCACGATTTCCTACACTAGAGCGAATTAAGCGACGAACTTCTTCAACCAAGGATGCTTTATCTTTTACTTTTTTGTTATGCTCAAAAATAAGTTCAAGAATGTAATCTAAATTGATCTCTTGGGATTTTAAAAGATCTACCTCAAAGACAACATCATCCCAATCAATAGAGGCATTTCCTTTTTCATTTCCAGTTTTTTCACGACGAAGCCAATCACGAATATCATTATATGAAGAACGATAATCTTGAACAGCTCTTTCTTCTAACACTTGAATCTCTTGCATAACAGCTATATCTTCATCCGTTACATAGTGAGTAGACTTAAAATCTTCTAAAGCTTTAGGGTCAGTCAGATCTACTGTTTGTAAAGCTTTTAAACCTGAAAATTCATCATAGTTCTGTAGGATATTTTCAATACGCAAATATTCCCCAAAAAGTTTAGCAAATTCTTTCTTATCCCTTTCAGTAACAATCTCATCAACATTAGGATAACGTTCCTTTAATTCTTTTACTACGTCTACATAACCACGACGGGCTTCACCTGTTGCCACATCAGTGAATCCTTCCATATACTCTTTGTAGCTTTTTTCCAGTACTACATTTTTAGTGCTTTTATCTCCAAAACGAGTAATAGCGTCTATGGTTGCTTGTTCTAAATCTCTAAAAGTAACAATATTCCCAAAAGTTTTGGTGGAATCATAAATACGATTTGTTCTCGAATAAGCTTGCATTAAACCATGATACTTAAGATTTTTATCAACAAATAAAGTATTTAATGTAGGTGCATCAAAACCAGTTAAAAACATTCCAACAACAATTAACAAATCAATTTCTTTGTCTTTTACTCGTTTAGCAAGGTCTCGATAATAATTTTGAAACTCTTTACTTTCTACGCCATAATTGGTTTTAAACATCGCATTGTAGTCTTTGATGGCTGAACTTAAAAACTCTTTTGCACTACTATCCATTGCTGAAGGTTCAAAAGTTTCATCAAGAATTTCACCTATCGCAGTTTGCTCTTCATTAGCAGCAAAGGAGAAGATTGTAGCAATCTTAAGGGTGTTATTGCTTCCTTGTTGTAATTTATTTAATGATTCATAGTAGAGTTTGGCTGCGTCAACACTGCTCACAGCAAACATGGCATTAAATCCTTTTCCATTCGCGTTTAGACGATGGGTTTTTACTCTAAAATTATTAAGAATATATTGAGAAATTTCTTTGATGCGTTCAGGATGCAGTAGTGCTTCTTTATTTTCTGCTGCCGATAGCTTTTTCTCGTCCTGTTCTTTTTCGATCGATTTGAACTTGGGACGTACATCGTTATAATCTACTTTGAACTTTAAAACCTTTTCATCTCTAATGGCATCCGTAATTACATAAGAGTGTACCTCTCGACCAAAGACAGAAGCAGTCGTTTCAGAACCTAACGCATTTTCTGGAAAAATAGGCGTGCCTGTAAATCCAAATTGATAGAACTTCTTAAACTTTTTCTTGATATTTTTTTGAGCTTCACCAAATTGTGAACGGTGAGCTTCATCAAAAATAAATACCACTTGCTTATTATATATAGGTAACTCTGTTTCGCTTTTCATTAGGTTATTCAGTTTTTGAATCGTCGTCACAATAATTTTATTATCATCTTTTTCAATGTTGCGTTTTAATCCTGCGGTACTTTCTGAACCATTAACACTATCAGGAGAAAAACGCTGATACTCTTTCATCGTCTGAAAATCCAGGTCTTTCCGATCTACAACAAAAAATACTTTATCGATAAAATCCAGTTCAGTAGCCAAGCGAGCTGCTTTAAAACTCGTAAGTGTTTTTCCCGAACCTGTTGTATGCCAAATATATCCGCCGCTTTCAATGGTACTCCATTTTTTTGCTTGGTATGCACTCTTGATTTTCCATAATATTCTTTCTGCTGCGGCAATTTGATAGGGTCGCATAACCAGCAGGTTGTCGCTCGAATCAAATACGGAATATTTCAATAGTACATTCAATAAAGTATCTTTTTGAAAAAATGTAGCTGTGAAATCTTTTATATCTTTAATTAGGATATTATCCGATTTTGCCCAATTCATAGTGAAATCAAAACTATTCTTACCACGTTTAGTCGTATTTGCAAAATAACGGCTATCTGTACCATTAGATATTACAAAAATCTGCAAATATTTAAAGAGAGAGCTTTCTGAATTGAAACTCTCTTTACTGTATCGATGAACCTGATTAAAGGCTTCACGAATCGCAATCCCACGCTTTTTAAGCTCGACTTGCACAAACGGTAAGCCATTGACTAAGATGGTAACATCATATCGATTCGCATGCGTTCCTTTCTGTTCAAATTGGGAAATGACCTGCACTTTATTGTTGGCAATATTGTTCTTGTCTACTAGGTAGATGTTCTGAATATGCCCATCATCAAAGACAAAATCATATATATAATCGTTATGAACTTTACGGGTTTTATCAATGTGGTTATCACTCGGTTTATCTAAAAACTGCTCACAAAATCTAATCCATTCAGCGTCTGAAAATTGTACACGATTAAGACCTTGCAGTTGCACTCGGACATTAGCAAGCATTTTTTCAGGAGTGGTTACACTTGGTAGATGTTCATAACCTTGATTTACTAAATCTTGAATCAGTTCTCGTTCTAAATTAGCTTCCGTTTGATAGCCAACACCTTGTTCTGCTATCTTGGTATACTTATCTAAAACTATATAGTGATTTGATTCTGCGATGGGTTTGTAGTCGCTCATCTTTATGCCTCCTTCCAAAATTTATAGGTATCTGTCAAATGGTTAAGCAAAAGTCTAACAGTTTGTTTTTCTTGTGGAGATGGTTCAGCTACACCTTCATTCGCTAGTGTGGAATGAGTTGTAAAGTGCATAATACGATTATAATAAGCTTGTTTGTCACCAGGTAGTAAGCTTGACCATTTCTTAAAACCAAGAAAAGCAGCTGTTTTTTCATATAGATTTCTTAAGAGAGTGAAATGATATTTTTGCACTTGATTATTCTCAATGGCTTCTTCTAAAACCTTCTTCAAATGCAAATGATAAGAAAACCCCCTATTGGAGTCACCTTCTTTTTCTTCTAATACAAAAGTACCATCTTCTAGACGACCTAGCATGTAGCAGGTCTTTGTATTGAATTCATTATGAAGCACATTATAAAAAATAGGATTGTGTGTTGTAATAATAAACTTTAGTGTTCTAGATTCACTTCTTTTGATCAATTGAGCCAAGTCTACAGCTAGCTGAATTAAATGGTTATCGTCTAATGAAGTTACAGGATCATCAATAAACACATATTTCAACTGATTAAGTTGATCTGTTTCTCGTTCACTTGGCTCAGCTATATTTAATACATCAATCACTTGGTTAAGCAAGCTATAAAAAACACTCCAAACAAAGCTGCTTTCCTCACCTTTTGAAACCTTAATATTTGGAGAAGGTTCTTCATTTCCCCGTTCATAAGAAAATGTAACTTCCGAGAAATCCGAATTGAACTTAGGTGTTAATGTACGATCGGTATAATTCTGAAAATGACTAATGACATTTTGATCTTGTCCCTGTTCTTTAAGCACCCATTCAGTAAAAGAATTGGTATGAATTTTAAGTTTTAATTCAACATCATTTGCTAGATCATTGTCCCAATAGAACAAATCTTCCGTAAAAGCGTTGTAGTATATGATTTTTTTGGTGGCTAGCCCCGTTTCGTCCGTCTCTGCATCGTTTTTAGGTGCAACCAACAATCTAAATTCTTTTGAAAGTCTGGTTTTTCCATTTCCATTAAAGCCATAAATTAATTGAACTTTTTTATCGTTATCTTTTAACGTTTTTGCAATATCAATTAATGAAACACCCATATTACGCCTTTACCTCCTCTTTTGGAAAGGTAAGAAGCATATTACGATAATATTCATATTGCTTTTGACGCAACTCTATTTCACGAGGCAAATCCTCAGTAATTGATGATGTCATGGCATCGAATTTGTCTAAAATAGATACGATACGGTCTTGTTCTTCAAAGGGTGGGATGGGAATTATTGTTTTACTCAAACCGTTCGCATTAATTGCCGAGATTTTCCCCGAAGATATATGTTTTTTAATTTGATTATGAAATTGCTTGGTTCTTGTAAAGTATGAAACATATTTAGGATTCAAAGAACTTCTATATGAAAAACAAGCATCATGAATAGCAACCCCTGTATTACCAAGCCATGCAGTGCCTTTTCCAATATCTTCAATCGTTTCGCCAGCGGAAACAATTACCACATCACCATGATCTGCAACTCTTAGCTTTGAAGCTAAATCATCACTAACAAACGATTTTGTCTTTTCCGCCCAGATATTATAATGCGTATACATTTCACCATAATGAATACATGGGAAACCCTCTGAAAGTATGTCGGTTTTTACAAACCTCTTGCCTCGTGTAAATTCGCCTACATCTCCCAACGTCTTCCACTCAACTTCACCCTCGTTAAAAGTTAACAACTTTTCACGATAATATTCATATTGCTTTTCACGAGCTGTAAGCTCTGCTGTAAGCTCTGCTATAAGCTCTGCTGTAAGCTCTGTGAAGATGTCTAAAATACGGACGATTTCTTCCTGAACTTTAAGAGGTGGGATGGGTATGGGGTAATTTTTTACTATTTGTGCATTAATGTTCGTTTGTGAGCCAGAACCAAGTGATTTTATATGATTATATTTGCTTGTAAGATAATGAAAAACATAACGATAATCTGCGACCTTATCATCAAGTTGAATATTGGCACAAGCCTGATTTGTAGACAAAGGTATCTTATTAATACCTACTTTTCCAACTGTTGCCCCATACATTGCAATAATCACACAGTTTGCAGGAATCATTTTTGCGCTGGAATTTTCCAAGCCTAATTCTGTAATTTTTACACCAGTATCCCAAATCTCACCAAAATCCACTTCTTGAGTGCGGAGCCAAGGAATCTCACCATCATAGTATTCTGAAACACTCGTGCGAGGAGTTCCACCAGATGAAATCTTAATAGCTACATTTTCCAACGTCTTCCACTCAACCTCAACCCCATCAAGCAATTTCTCCATATAATTCGGCTTAATCATGATTCAATCACCTCAATAATCTCATCAATTTCAGCACGAAGTTGCTCTATCTTTGCTACAGTCGTTTTTATCTCTGCATTCAGCTTATTTATATCGATGACCTCCCTTGTGTCTTTTGCTTCCACATAGGAGCTCACAGATAGGTTGTAATCATTTTGAACGATGGCATCATAATCAACGGATTTTGCAATGTGATCAACATCTTCTTTGCTGTCAAACATTTTCATAATTTTTTCAATATGTTGATCTGTAAGTATGTTATTATTGGTTCCTTTTTTATAGAAATCTACTCCACTTGCATCAATAAATTGTGTTTTATTATCGCTCTTATGCTTAGAAAGAACCAAGATATTAACCGCTATTGAAGTCCCGTAAAAAAGTTTAGGCGCTAATGAAATAACCGTTTCAACAAAGTTATTATCAATCAGATACTTTCTAATTTTTTGCTCTGTACCACCGCGATAAAAAATACCAGGAAAGCAAACGATAGCAGCACGACCTTTACTTGAAAGGTAACTAAGCGCATGAAGCACAAAGGCAAAATCCGCTTTAGATTTTGGGGCTAATACGCCTGCAGGAGCAAAACGTTCATCGTTAATCAGGGTTGGGTCATCACTGCCAATCCACTTTACGGAATAAGGTGGATTAGATACAATCGCATCAAAAGGCTTGTCATCACCAAAGTTAGGATCTAAAAGCGTATTTCCTAAAGCAATATTAAACTTATCGTAGTTTATATTGTGTAAAAACATATTCATACGAGCAAGGTTGTAAGTTGTATGATTAATCTCCTGTCCATAAAACCCATCTTCGATAATATGAGCATCAAAGTGTTTTTTTGCTTGTAACAAAAGTGAACCCGAACCGGCTGCAGGGTCATAAATTTTATTGATTGTTGTTTGCTTGTGTATTGCTAATTGAGCTATAAGTTTTGATACATGCTGAGGTGTGAAGAATTCTCCTCCAGATTTCCCTGCATTGGCAGCATAATTAGAGATTAAAAACTCATAGGCATCACCAAAAAGGTCAATTTGATTATCTTCAAATTTACCAAAATTAAGCCCTGCAACACCTTTAATGACAGCAGCTAAACGACTGTTTTTGTCTTTCACAGTATTACCCAGTCTATTACTTGTGGTGTCGAAATCAGCGAATAATCCTTTAATATCTAGTTCAGATGGATAACCATTTGCTGAACTTTCAATAGCAGCAAATATCGCTGCTAAATCTGTATTCAAGATTTCATTTGTGTTGGCGGTTTTCGCAATATTAACAAACAGCTGACTTGGATATATGAAATACCCTTTTGTTTTAATGGCATCCTCTTTGATTTCTTTCGTTATAATATCATCTGGAAGTTCTGCATAAATGACACTTTCATCTCCAGCTTCAATATAACTAGAAAAGTTTTCGCTAATGAAACGATAAAAAAGCATTCCTAAAACATATTGTTTAAAATCCCATCCATCTACTGAGCCACGGACATCATTGGCTATTTTCCAGATTTGGGATTGTAATTCTGAACGTTGTGCTGCAATTGACATTTGTATACCTCCAATTTTTCTTCTTATACATTGATTATAACAGCAATTCTAGATAGATAGGTTCTAATGACACGATTGTACCTCCACATTATACACCATGCCACCGTGACATTTGTATATAATACTTCGGTAGATCCTTCTCCTGCAATCACATGTCTACAATCTGTCTACATTTTCAGCCATAATCAGAACCACCCGTCCTATGAACTGCACCTTCAATAGTTAGATAATGTCTAACTTTATGAGGTCACTTCATAGCAGGTGGATTTATGTTTTGCGCGTTTCACGCACTCGACTGGCTAAAGCCTAAAATAAAAACTCCCACCGACAATCATTCGGTGAGAGTTTTTGGCGACAATCTTGGAGACAATTCAAGTGAATTTTGGTTTCGTTAAGTCTTATGAGTTTTACCTAAACAGCGCAAAATCAACGTTTTGGGATGTGTAAGGTGTCACTAGATTATTCCCACTCGATAGTTGCTGGTGGCTTAGAAGTAATGTCATACACGATGCAGTCGATATGCGCTATATCATGAAGGAATGTAATTAAACTGACAACTGCATTTATTTAAGTAGGCCACATAAAATGTTCAATCATTTTTATAAAAACTTAAGGAATCCAAAATTAAAACCCACACATTTTTATCAAACTTTTTCAAAGTGTGTGGGTTTCTTCTATCTATTCCCAATCGAGATTAAATAACTCATTAAGCTTTTTTATCTTTTTATCGTTTACATCAATAGTATTTGCAATTTCTGATTCATTTTGAAAAACCTTATTAGGGCTATTTAATTCTAAAACTTGTGAAGCTTGATTTGGTAAGGTAATAACTTCTGCCTTCACATTAGCTTGTTTTAACTTTTCTGATTGTTCGTATAAGTGAGGAAAATAACTTTCAGCAACAATTTGATTATACAGTGTTTCGTAGTGAATCTTCTGACCTGTCACTTTAGATAATTGCTCTTTTAAGTACTCTATTTCTAACTGCATTTTTGGTACAGATTCTTCAAGTGTTGTTAATTTTTTAGCATCTGTGCAGAGATCACTAATAATGTTTAATAACTTGGCAATCTCATTTTTCAATTCTATTGTGTTAGCACCATATTTTAAAAAAAGGTCTTCAACACTAGGAATCGTTATAATACCGCTTTCGTCCAGTTTAGGAATATGAATAGGTGAATTTAAATGATTTATAAATTCTTTCATTCGCCTACTCCATGTATTCCTTCCGATTCCAGTTTCTTTTTCTAATAATAACGACGTTAATTTTCGATTAGGCTGCTTATATTTAACCTCTAGAGCAATGTTCTTTAAATACTCATCAGACCATTGTTGTGGTTTACCTCTTTTAGTTTTTACCATTTTTATCACCTGCAATATTAGCATCTATTTTCGATTTCAATTCCATATAGTATTGTAACTTCTTAGCCGCTGACTTTCTTTCAGTTATATTTAAATCATGACCGTATCTTTGGGGTAATCCAAATAAGCTTTCTAAAAGGGAAATAGACTCTTCAATTCTTTGTTTTAAATCTACAGAATGACTAGACAGCCATTTAATAGCTTCGTCTTTTTCATTTATACTAGGTGAAAAAATATATTTTGGACAAAACTCACAGAACTCAATACAAGTATTTGGGAAATTCTCTTTTAGTTCTGAACATAAACCATATTGAACTCTACCTATGTGCTTTTCAGTTATCTTCTCTTTCTCAATGTTAGATTTATGAACAATATATTTTTTCCAACCTATAATAGAATTGTCCATTCTATAGCCAATCTCTGTTTCAAGCTTTAGTTGAGCTAGCCTATATACATACGATTGTGCAAAATGCTTAACATGACTAAAGTAACCTTGCGTAATTTTTAGTTCACTATGTCCAGCTAGGGTAGCGATATTATGCATACTAAAACCTTGCAAACACATATTGATGATAGCAAAATGCCGAGTATCACCAGCTTTCACGCGTTCCAAATTGTATTTTCCATATTTCTCTTCTACGATTATTTTATAGAATCGATCTTTTAAGTCATTAAAATTACGTAAATTCATTATCGGATTCTGCTTTTTTCTTTTAATTTTATAATTTAAGCTGAACATTTCTGATGGAAAAAAATATTCTGAGTAAGGAAAATACATATTCACCTTCTCCCTTACTTCTATTAAAAGTTGATATGTTTTTTGGTCAATCACAACAGAATCATATTTTATAGAAAAATCAATGGTAGCAGACTTATTTTTTATCCGTGGAATCGAAATTGTATACGGATCATTTTTGTTCTCATTATAAGATAGGCAATCCTTTTTGAGTTTTAGAAGCTCACTTGGACGCATAGGCAATGTATTAGTTAGTAACCACCAAACTAAAATTGGCATGTAACTTATAGTTTCTTCTAAAGAATTATTTTTAAAATAATGATTGATAACATCATCTAACTCAAGTACATCTTGAAAGTCAGGTAAATCTCTGGATACTTTTGATTGTTTAGGCATACTAGAGCATATATTAAGGATTTCTTGATAATTATCAATTCTATAAAAATCAATGAAATTAGACGTAACACTAACCATGTGATAACCAAGATATTTATATTTATCAATACCTTCAACTAATATACTCTTTAATTGAACTAAACTTTCGAAACCTTGGGATTCAAGTATAACCTTTCGTAATGCAGATAACTCATCATAAGTAGTTTTAGGCGTTTTTCCAGATATAATTCTAAGTAAAATAAAGTATTTTAGATGTTCATTGATTTGTGGATAGCTAATTAAATCAAATTTCATTTGCAAATTTAATTGTGATAAAGGATCATAAACAAACCACAGGTTGTCTTCAAAAGATTTATTTTTTATAACCGCGCTTTTGACTAAATCACCAAATATCTGTTTATAATCTTTTGATAACAAGTCATCTTTAGAAATTTGTTGAATGGACTCTATTTTATAAAAATGTGATTCATTTAAAATTTTTCTAATCTCCATGGTTATCTCCTGGTAAATAGATTTTGTAAGCATATCGTTTTAACAAATCATTTATTTGATTCACATCTACATAAGCTTTTACATAACTTTTACCGAAAGTGTCATTAGCTTCACTCAGTATCAATAAACATTGCAGTAGAAAGCGACTTTGCCTTTTTAAAAGATTTTCATTATCACTTTCCTGTATTGAAGTTAAAAGTCTTAGAAGTTCCTGATTTAATTGAATTAGAATCAAATTTTGTGGAAGAACATATTCACAATACATGCAATTCATTAAAGCTGGATAAGCACAATTTGGGAATACTAAACACTGTGCATGTTCAATTTTAGATGGCATAGAATGGGTTGATAATTCCGAAAATAAGTCATGCAATTGCTGTTTATTTAGGCACATAACTTGATGTATAACTTTTAGCCTCTTTTCATAGATTGCATTCATTACTTCCACAACCGAATCATTATCAGCCTCCTCTATAATGGCAGGGGTTAAATAATTAGAAACATAAGCAGCTATTGATTCGGTTTCTTTAAGAGAGATGTGTTCTTTTATTTCTTCAATAATAGTGGTTCTATCTTCTAGATTTAGGGTTTTATAGTTATCCGTATACGTAAATCTTAATAATTGCTCATATAGCCATCCAAAATTTCCTCTTCGAAAAATATTTATGGCAACTCTTCCAATAGAGCCATCTTTATTCATAAGCTGTATATAAGTTTTTGTAGTATCTTCATTTTTATGTGATCTTGCATTTTGAGCTAAAGTCAGTGCTAACTCGGAATCAAAAGCATCCCCTTCGGTTACAGATCCATATAGGTATGTTGCTAAAGAGCGATTCATTATTAAACTACTGAATCTAAATCCCTCAAATTTTTTATACTCATTAAAAAATTTTAAATGAGTCCTACCACCTTGAGTTTTAATTTTGCGATACTTCCCCGCAATAAAGGTTTCTAACTGACATGTTTCATTTTCTCTTAATCGCTCGGATAAAACTAACGCGTAAGCTAGGGGTAGCTCTAAGTTAGAAGGCACTAAGAAAGTAAGTAGCTCACCTGTTTTAGATGCACGCTTATTTCTAAAAGAAAGATACAAAGTCTTAATTACTATTTGAACTTGATGCTCATTCAATTTAAAGTTATTACTGTAAAAATCAGCTTCCTGAATATCAAGTTCTATTAAATTTAAGCTAGGTGTGTTAAGAACCAAATCACTTCCTCGGATAAAATCACAGCATAGTAAAGTAACATATACCCACATATTTGCATACGATCTACTATTAAGGCTTTTTTCGATATGAAGTTCTATATTTTGTACATGCTTATATATTTGATTAAAAGTTGAAGCCGAATAAATTTCCTGTTCTTTATGTTTAGGCTTTTGAACAGCTAACAATTTATTCTTTAAAGGCATATTTTTTTGATCAAATACGTATGATAGAAACCTAGTAAATAACAATTTTTCCTTCGAAGTAAGCAAGCCTTCAGTTAAAAACAATTGATTTAATTCCTCTATATCAACTTCAAAGATTTCCCTAGATAAATTTTTTTGAAGTTTGTTATGAAAGTTAATAAATTGACCAATAGTAGTTTGTTTATGAACTGTAGAGCCTGTACATTTGTTAAAATAGGCTTGTGAATACGTTATAAATAGCGTTCGAGTTTCCTTAAACAAATTATTTTGTTCTGTTTCGTTAGATATTTTATCCATCGCATATTCACAGTCAATCTCTACAAAATTATCACGTTCTTGGAGAAACTGTTTGTATTGTATCAGCTCTTCTTTGGATATAAAAACTTGCCCATTTATTTTTTCCACATTCACTTTATGCTTGGATTGTTTTGAATAAATGCTATTTTGAATAGAAGCCATACTTCTACCAAGAATCTTCGAAGCTTCTTTAATTGAATAATAATCTTTATTCAATTGAGTCATACCCCTTCAACTTCCTTTCAATAAGATTAGGAATGTATTTCTCATGCATGTTATCTAATTTCTCTTCAATTTTTTTATGCATTCTTGGTGTTGAAACCATGTAGGAGAGTGCAGATTCTAAACTAGAATCACCTCGTAAATGTGCAATTTCATAAGGGTTTTGTGCCTCATTCGCAATGAGATTTGTAAATGTGCCACGTCCTATATGCGTAGACCATTTAATACTTTTTAAATGCTGGGCTACTAAGCGATGTTCAATATTATTTGAAGTTTCTAGGGTGAATATTAATTTAGTTTTGCATTTGTCGAAGTACTGTCTATAGCTTCTACCTGACATCGGTTGTTCATTGGTGTTTAAAAACAAAGCATTAGTTTGCTTAGAAGAATATAGCTTTAAATGCTGTCGAATCAAGGTAGTTCCCCAACCGTTCACATCTAACGCTACCTGAGATCGTGTCTTTTTTACTGAGGCATGTTCTTTTAGATCTGTTCTAAAATTTTGATTTTCTACTTTTAATATCAACTCTTTACTTGTTATAGATTTTGATATTTGTGTACGTTTTAAATTAACTACTTCTGAAACTCGTAGCCCTCCAAATATTTGTAGATATATTCCTAAAGCGATTCTGGGAGTATGCGTAGAGGCAATCTCTAAAAATAATGGTATATATTCAGATGGTAAAATGTGTTCAATTTCTTTAATTTTCTTTTGTGGATAAACCACTGTAAAAGGAGATTTATAATATAACGTATTGTATTCGTTTTTTTCTTGTTTAAAATCAGTTAAGCTAACTTTTGAGAATAGTAATTTGTTTATTCCCCAAGTATAGAAGTGCACTAGGGTTCTTTCAGCGTCTTTAACAGTATCTTGAGAAACCTTATTGGTACCCAACCAATTTAAGTATGCTGAGCCATGTGAGAGGGTCAATTCTGTTAAATTTTTGATTTTCAAACTTGGATAATATGTTATTAAGTAATTTAAAAACTTCACTATATTTGTAGCATGCTTTTTCTGCGTATTAAATGACTTATACCCCCATTTTTCAATAATAAAATTGCTGAGGTGATGAATTACATATGTGTCCTTTTTGATGTTTTTAAGAGCAATTAATGAAATATGTTTTTTCTCTTTAACTGTTTGGCTTTCTTCAATTACATAATCAATCCAAACTGGTTGTGTTATAAATTTTAAATTTTCATTTACACTTTTTACTGAGATTAATTCCCCCACTAACTCTCCCCCTTTTTTAATTATGTGCAATGAATTTTAAAGTTTATCATCCCCTATATCCTTATGAAATTAATAATTAAGCATCTTTGATGTTCTTTAATATTGAGTATATTATTATTGTACATCATTATGGAGATAAGCTGGTCGCGAGGGAGAATTAGTCGCTCGTTGGATTATCGATAAAGTTAACGTTCATAAACCGATTAAACGTCTATGGATCTCATCTGTTACCGATAAAGCAATCAAAGACGGATTCGCAAACTTAAAGCCAGGTAAAGCATATGACAATTTATACGCTTCAGCTGTCGCACGTTCTGAAGCAGATTGGTATATTGGCTTAAATGCTACTCGTGCATTAACAACAAAATTCAATGCTCAATTAAACTGTGGGCGTGTACAAACACCAACTGTAGCTATTATCGCTGGTCGTGAAGATGAAATAAAAAATTTCAAAGCGCAAACGTACTACGGAATTGAAGCTCAAACAACAAATAAATTAAAACTGACTTGGCAAGATGCTAGAGGAAACGGTCGCAGTTTTGATAAAGCAAAAATTGATACGATTGTGAAAAAACTCGACAAACAAAATGCTACTGTGGTGGAAATCGATAAAAAGGTGAAAAAATCATTTTCTCCTGGTCTTTATGACTTAACAGAGCTACAACGTGATGCGAATAAAATCTTTGGTTATTCTGCAAAAGAAACATTAAATATTATGCAAAAATTGTATGAGCAACATAAAGTGCTAACGTATCCTCGTACAGATTCACGCTATATTTCATCTGATATCGTCGGAACACTTCCAGAGCGTCTAAAAGCGTGTGGAGTAGGAGAATATCGTCCTTTCGCTCATAAAATTTTAAATAAACCTATAAAATCCACTAAAGCATTTGTTGATGATAGTAAAGTAAGTGACCATCACGCAATCATCCCAACGGAGAGCTATGTGAATTTCTCTGCTTTCACAGATAAGGAACGTAAAATTTATGATTTAGTTGTAAAGCGTTTCTTAGCAGTTTTATTCCCAGCCTTTGAATATGAACAACTAACACTACGCACGAAAATTGGTGATGAAACGTTTGTTGCACGCGGCAAAACGATTTTACATTCCGGTTGGAAAGAAGTATATGAAAACCGATTTGAAGATGACGATGCAGCTGAAGATTTAAAAGAGCAAATTTTACCTCGCATTGAAGAAGGCGATACATTAAACATAAAACTAGTTGCTCAAACATCAGGTCAAACAAAGCCACCCGCACGATTTAACGAAGCGACTTTACTTTCAGCGATGGAGAATCCTACAAAATATATGGACACACAAAATAAACAACTTGCTGATACGTTAAAGTCGACTGGTGGATTAGGTACTGTAGCTACGCGAGCTGACATTATCGACAAACTCTTTAATTCATTCTTAATTGAAAAACGTGGTAAAGATATTCACATTACATCAAAAGGTCGTCAGTTACTCGATTTAGTACCAGAAGAACTAAAATCTCCCACACTAACTGCTGAATGGGAACAAAAGCTTGAAGCAATTGCAAAAGGAAAATTAAAAAAAGAAGTATTCATTTCAGAAATGAAAAGCTATACGAAAGAAATTGTTACCGAAATTAAAGTGAGCGATAAAAAATATAAACATGACAACATTTCAACGAAAACTTGTCCAGACTGTGGTAAACCAATGCTCGAAGTAAATGGGAAAAAGGGAAAAATGCTTGTATGCCAAGATCGCGAATGTGGTCATCGTAAAAATGTATCCCGTACGACAAATGCACGATGCCCGCAATGTAAGAAAAAGCTAGAACTTCGCGGTGAAGGAGCTGGACAAATCTTTGCATGTAAATGTGGCTATCGCGAAAAACTTTCTACATTCCAAGAGCGTCGCAAGAAAGAGTCTGGTAGTAAAGCTGATAAGCGCTACGTTCAAAAATATATGAAGCAGCAACAAAAAGAAGAAGAGCCATTAAATAATGCATTAGCAGAGGCATTAAAAAAATTAAAGTTTGATTAAAATAAAAAAGTTCCTACCGCTCTCGGTAGGAACTTTTTTTTAGTGAATAATTTTACTTCCTTTTGCATTCTCAACAAATTTTTCACTCGATTTGTTAATTGGTGTTTTCAGTAATAACGCCATAATAAGCATAATTACGACAAAGACACTTAATACAAGAAGGTCACGCAAGACAATATCCCAAAGCATTCCACCTACTGTTTCACGAATTGCACTAATTGCATACGTAAACGGTAAGAACGGATAAATTGCTTGGAAGAATGTTGGTGTCATTTGAATTGGGAATGTTCCGCCTGATCCAGCTACTTGCAGTACAAGTAAAATGATTGCCATCGATTTCCCTACGTTCCCAAAAATAGAAACGAGTGAGTATACAATACAAACAAAGACTGCACCGATAAATAAACTGAATACAACAAACCAGAACTTATTAACCACATACGTACCAAGTAAGAACATATCTCCCATTGATACGATAAACGCCTGCATAAGCCCTATCGTTAAGAACGTTAAGAAACGTCCAAAGTAAATCTCATGGCTCTTATAATTCGCGCCCGGCTCATGTACTTCTACTGTTAATAATGAAACCATTAACAATGCCCCTACCCATAACGCAAGCACTGTATAGAATGGTGACATCGCAGAACCATAGTTCGGCATCGCAAATAATTTATTTTCTTTTAAATTCACTGGATTTGCAAAATAGTCACTTTGTTTTTCAACATCATTTTTTAATAATCGGATAATGTCTTTTATATCCTCTTCCGATTCAAACTTGCGAATTTTATCTGCTAATTCTTTAATCTTTTTCTCAGTAGCTGGCATTTCAGCTTTAATATCTTCCACTTTCTTTTTACCTTCTACTAAGCCTTTAGATGAATCTTCTAGCAGTTTTTTTACATCTGGAAGCTTTTTATCTGCATCGTTTAAAATCTTAGATGTATTTTTTGACATCTCTTTTGTACGAGCAATTGCTGCATTGAAGTTCGGAACGATTTCTGAATCGTATCTTGCTAAAATGTCACCTAATTCAGCCGAAACATTTTTCGATACTTCATTAATACTTTCAATAACATCTTTTGCTGGTTGCTGTCCTTTATTAATAGCGTCAATCCCTTTATCCGTTAATTCCACGCCTTTTTGTAGACCATTTTGTGCTTTTTTCAACTTCGCAATTTGATCATTAAAGTTTTTATCGCTATTTACATCAGCTAAAACTTTGTTGGCATTCTCTAAGACAGGTATCATGTCACCAATCATATTTGAAGCTGCTTGGAATTGACCGTTTAAACTATTTAAGGCTACTTTCGTTCCATCTAACCCATTAATACCTTTATTTTGTATATCTTCCACTGCTTTTTGGGCGTTAGTTTTAACCTCTTCAATACCATCTCTTACTTTATTATATTCAGTCTTTGTCTTTTCATATGTTTCATTTATTGTATTAGTAGCTTGATCTTTAAGCCGTCCTATTTCTTCGGCAGTACTAACTGCTTTTTGATAATCCGCTACAAACGTTTCATTATAGTCTTTCTCAGCTTTATCAATTAAAGCATTCGTTGCATCTAGCTTTTGGTTAATTCCATCTCTCACATCTTGTTTTACTTCTTGCCCTGTACTAATTAGCTCATTAAGACGTTTAAATCGATTATTTAAATCTTGTTGACTATCTCTAATAGCAGTTAAATGATTTACTCTATCTCCAAAGAACTTCTTACCAAAATCAGTCGTTGCATTTTGCTGAAGTGTAGACATCATCGTAATGATTGAAGAAAGATTATCTATATGGGTTTGGAGATTATTAGAAACAGTTGTGATGTTTTTCTTGGCTATTTCAGGATCAATACTTCCATTTTGTAACCCATCCATCACACTTTTCGCATATGCCGTTCCTGTACGTGCTGAATTCAATACACTGTTTACTGTTTGATTAATCGTGCTTGCAATATTTTTATATCCCTCAGTATTTAATTCCGGAATTTGTAGTTGCGGCATTGCCGGAAACTCAGGAAGTTTAGGTAACTGTGAAAGATTTGGAACATCCAAGTTAATTCCTGGCCCCATTAAAAAGTCAGTTATGGCCGCCGCACCATCCATACCTTTTTTCAATACCGTTAAATCTCTCTTAATTGTTCCTGGAGCATTCTTTAACGTTTCATCATTTCGTGCGAAAAATTCATCTAAACTTTTCAATGTTGCCTGCCCATCATTAATCACACTTTCTACAACAGGCAGATCCTCTTGTGCAACTTTTACAAGATCTTGTGCTCTAGTTGCATCATCTAACGCTGTATCCACAAGCGTATACATTTCTGGGAACTGTGCTTCTAGCTTGAATACAAGATCTTTTACTTTTTCGATGCTTGGTAAGTTTGTTTCTAAATCGATTCCAAGGTCATTAAACACTTGAAAAATCTCACCGTTTGCTGTTTTAACGAAGTTTTTGCTGATTTCTTCGGTTATACCTGATGCACCTTTTGCTGTAATTTTCGGTGCAATCGCATTTACCTTTTCATTCACATAATAATCTAGTTCTGGTTTTTGTGGATTGTCGCTAATTACTGTTGCAATTTTTTCAGAGAAATCTTTAGGAATTGTAATACTTGCATAATAGTCTCCGCGCTCTACTCCATAAATTGCTTGCTTTTCATCAACGAATTTCCATCCAAGGTTTTTATTCTTTTTCAAAGAATCTACAATTTCTTTCCCGATGTTAATATCTTTTCCTCTTAAATTTGATCCAACATCTTGGTTAGAAACTGCAATCGGAACTTCTTTTGTGTTTCCATATGGATCCCAAGAAGCTTTAATGTTAAACCATGCATATAACGATGGTAAAATCATTAGCCCTAATACAATTACAATCGCAGCCCAATGTTTGGCTACATTCCGTAAGTCCGTCTTATAAATACGCCATATTTGTTTCATATAAGCTATCACCTAATTATATATTTTTCCTTCTTTCGAAAATGATACATGCATTTTGCCATTATATCATTTTCTACATCGTGGATTAAACGAAAATGTACGATTTTTCCAATCAAAACACTTCACTTACTTCATTATATAACGAAGTCGATAAAGTATTCATACAAAATGACCAAATTGGTTTTACATTCAGTAATAACAAATATATAGGAAATGTCATAAAAAATACAAGTATTTTATCTTGGAAATACTTGTATTCGTAGAAAAAAATCCTCACAGCGCTTACATAGCTATGAGGATTCTTTCTATATTATATATCCAATTGAACTACTACTCCGAAATGATCTGAAATAACATTGCGATTTACACCATTGAAAATAACTTTTGAAGAAATAACTGTTGTTGGTTTGTTACTTAAAATAAGATCAATTCGTAAGTTTTGCTTATTTTCATCCCAACCAGCAATTTTTCCTTGTACAGTTGTTCCTTCATCTTTTTTCAAAGCTAGCTCATATGTGTCGTAAAATCCTTTTTGCATAAGATACTCGTATCCTTCACCTTGCAAACGAGCATTATTATTAAAATCACCCATTAAGAATGAAAGTTCATCTCCATTTACATACTCTATTAAACGATTCACTTGTCCTCGGAACGATTCTTCCTCATCATTCCACCAGCCAAGATGACAAGAATAAAATGTTATGTTCTTACCTTGATAAGAAATTGTTGCATGAACAATCTTACGTGTTTTCCAATACGCTGTATCCTTACTTTCTGAGACAAAGAAAGAACCTTGTTTTTCAATTGGATGTTTCGTTATAATCGCTGAACCTTCTTCATATATGTCATAACCAATATGCGAGAAATCCCAAACAATAGTGTACTTTTCTAAGCCTAACTTCTCAAGCTCTGCAAGTAATACAAGTCCAAAGTTATCCTTTTTCTTGTTACCGCATACATTTTGAGATTTAATAGACTGACTAACCTCTTGTAAGGCAATCACATCGTAATCTTCTTCTTGAATCGTCTTAGCAAGATGTTTTATTTTTTCTACTTGGTTTTCTTCTTGCCAAGAATGACAGTTTAAAGTGAGTAATTTCATTTATTATGCACCTAACATATCTTGAATGTCTGATTTCAATACATCAGCTTTTGGACCATATACTGCTTGAACACCTTTATCTTTTACAATAAGGCCTAAAGCCCCATTTTGCTTCCACTGTGCTTCTGGTGCAACTACATCTAGATTTTTCACTGTTACACGCAGGCGTGTCATACAAGCATCTACGTCCGCAATATTATCTTTCCCACCTAACAAATCAATAACCTTTAATGCTAATGCGCCTTCTTTTACATTTGTTGCTTGTTCTGAAGATTCATCTTCGTTATCAATATAGTTACCTGCACGTCCTGGCGTTGGTAAATTGAACTTTTTAATCAAGAAATTGAATAATGTAAAGTTCAAACCAAAGAATACTGCTGATACAACAACAAAGTTAATTAAATCTCTTGTTAATCCTGCATTCACCATCATTGGTGTACGCGTAATTAGCTCGATAAAACCAAATGCATGAACGCGTAGATTAATCAAATCTGCTAGTGCAAAAGCAAGTCCAGTTGTAATTGCATATACAACATATAATACTGGTGCAATGAACATGAACATAAATTCAATTGGTTCCGTTACCCCTGTTAAAAATACTGCTAATGCAGCTGATAAGAACATTGGTTTATATTTTGCACGTTTTTCTTTATCAACATTACGGTACATCGCGAATGCAATACCTATTAATGCAGCTGTAGAACCGATAACTTGCCCTGCTTTGAAACGCGCTGGTACGACATTATTTAATAAATCGTTATAAGCTTTTGTGTCTCCATTTGCTAACAAGTTATTTAAATCTGTAATCCATGCAAGCCATAGTGGATCTTGTCCTGCGACCACTTGACCAATTTTCGATCCTGTTAACATCGTATATGTTCCGCCAAGCTCTGTATAGTTCATCGGAATCGTTAACATATGATGTAATCCAAATGGTAGTAGCAAACGCTCTAATGTCCCGTATACGAATGGTGCAACAACTGGTGCACTATCTTTAGATTCTGCAATCCAGCGACCAAATTCATTTAGTCCACTTTGAATGAATGGCCATAAAAGTGATAAAACAATCGCAGTAATTGTAGACCAAACGATAACAACGAACGGTACAAATCGTTTTCCATTAAAGAACGCTAATGCTTGTGGTAATTTATTGTAGTTATAATATTTATTGTATAAAGTAGCTCCTAAGAAACCTGTAATAATCCCTACGAATACTCCCATGTTTAATGCTGGTGCACCAAGTACAGAAGTGAAATAATCTTTTACAAGTAAATCTCCTGCTAATAATGAAGAAACCTTCGCTTTTGAATCCGCTAACATTTCAGCGTTTACACCAAATATAGCTCCCGTAATTCTATTCGTTAAGACGAATGCTAACAGCGCTGCAAATGCACCACCCGCACGATCCTTTGCCCATGATCCTCCAATTGCTACTGCAAATAAAATATGCAGGTTTGTAATAATTGCCCAACCAATGTCTTCCATTACTCTAGCAATCGTATGTACTGCATTTATATCCCCAGCAGACATACCAATTAGCTTACCAATGGAAATCATTAAGCCCGCTGCTGGCATAACTGCTACAACAACTAGCAATGCTTTCCCGAACTTCTGCCAAAAATCAAAAGACGTAATTTTCATCTGTTTCTTCCTCCCCTTTATTTATAAAATCCCTAATGATATAGATAATAATTTCTTTTTACTTATGAAAACGATACCTTTTCAACGCAAACGTTTTCATAAACCTATTTTAATAAAAGCGTTTTCACATTGCAATATAAATTTATTATTTTTCATAAAAAAAGATGCTACAAGAGCATCCTTTTTTATTAAGAAATACGATAAACCCTTGTTTCATAAGGTTTTAACGTAATTGTAGTACTATCATTATGTTCAGCTACATCATAATTATTTAAAAGCAAACGTTTGCGTTCTAACGCAAACGAGTTCTCATTATACACAGCTTCCTCATTTGAAATATTACTAATAACAATCACTTTTTCATCATCTAACGTACGTGTATACGCATAAATTTGTGGATCGTCCTCTAAGATTAAATCATATGTTCCATAATTAAATACATTATGCTCTTTTTTAAGTGCAATCATCTTTTTATAGAAATTAAAAATAGAGTCATCCTCTACTTTCTGCTTTTGAACATTAATTTCTTTGTAATTTGGATTCATACTAAACCATGGTGTACCAGTTGTAAAACCAGCGTTTTCTTCATCGTTCCATTGCATTGGTGTGCGTGAATTATCGCGGCAAGATGCCCAAATAATTTCCATCATCTCTTGATGCGACACGCCTTCTTCAATCTTTTGACGATACAAATTCTTAATTGCTACATCATCATAATCTTCAATATTCGGGAATTGAACATTTGTCATTCCAATCTCTTGCCCTTGATAAATAAATGGTGTTCCATGCATAAAGAAGTACATCGCTCCTAAAGCTGTTGCACTTTCACGCCAATACTGCTCATCATCTCCCCATGTAGAAACGATACGAGGTTTATCATGGTTCTCAATATACAGCGCATTCCAACCTTTATTTTCTAATCCTTTTTGCCACTTTGTTAACACCTTTTTCAGTTCCACAACATCAAGCTCTTTTTTCTTTTCTGCATCCCATAAGCTTAAATGTTCAAACTGAAATACCATATTGAATTTACCATTTTCTTCTCCAACCCAAAGATCAGCATCTTCAATTTTCACACCATTTGCTTCTCCAACAGTCATAATATCGTATTTAGAAAATGTGTTTTCTTTTAACTCTTCTAAAAGCGGCTGAATCCCATCAACATTCATATGCTTATCAAAAGAAGGTACGTATGTTAAGCCTTTTGGATTCGGCATATCTTTTAAGCCTTCTTCTTTCTTTATATGACTGATTGCATCCACACGGAACCCATCAATTCCTTTATCTAACCACCAGTTTACAGTATCATATAAAGCTTCACGAACCTCTGGATTCTCCCAGTTTAAATCCGGCTGTTTACGTGAGAATATGTGTAAGAAGTATTGATCTGTTACGTCATCGTACTCCCAGGCAGAACCATTAAAAATACTCTCCCAGTTATTCGGTTCTTTTCCGTCTTTTCCATCACGCCAAATGTACCAATCACGTTTTGGATTTTCTTTAGAAGAACGGGATTCAATAAACCACGGATGCTCATCGCTCGTATGATTAATAACTAAATCAATAATAAGTTTCATACCACGTTTATGCACTTCATTTAGTAACTCGTCAAAATCAGCCATCGTTCCAAACTCATCCATAATGTCTTGATAATCGCTAATATCATATCCATTATCATCATTTGGTGATTTATACATTGGACAAATCCAAATTACATCTATTCCTAAATCCTTTAAATAATCGAGTTTTGCAATGATACCTTGTAGATCTCCAATACCGTCGCCGTTAGAATCCATAAAGCTGCGTGGATAAATTTGATAAGCAACCGCTTCTTTCCACCAAGTTTTCTTCATAATAATCTCTCCTTTTGCATCCTTTTTAAAATTTATGCAAACGTTTTCGTAACACTATCATAACAAAATATGGAGAGTTTGCAACGAGAATTTTTCATACTATCATTAAATATCTACATTTTTCTTAGAAACAATACCCTTGTTTTATTGTTATTAACTATATTTCAAGAACAAAATCGTCAAAGCCATTCTATGCATGGTATTCCACAGAACACGTACTCTTTTGGTTAACAAATTACTTACAATTAGTTGAATATACGTCCTAATAAAAAACACATCCAAAAATAATATTACATTTCATAGCACCTCTTTAATTGTGCTAAAACACAAAAAAGAGAAGAGCTACTCGCCCTCCTCTTTTCACATTACATCACTATATTTCTCTATAACCTTAGTTTTTTACAGGTTTTTTTCTAAAGAATACAAAAGCTGCTACAGCCATTAACACAAGACCTACTACAGTGAATAGAACTGTACCCATACCACCTGTTGCAGGAAGAATCCAGCCGCTCTTGTTGTTTTCTACTGTTAATTTCACTGTTTGGTTATCTTTATCAATCGTTACATTAATTGGCTCTTTTAATTTTTGATAAGAAGCTTTTGTACCATCTTCTTTTGTATAAGTTGGTGCTTTCGTTTCGACGATTTGATACTCACCATATGGAATTTGTTCCCATTTAATTACACCATCACTATTTGATACACCTGTCATTTCTTTACCATTTACTACTACAGTGTTTCCATTTTTATCTTGTAGTTTAAATTCTGCGCCTTCTAGTTTTTTACCATCAGCCCCGTCAACTTTTGTTAATGCAATGCTACCAGTTGTTGGAACAACAATTACTGGCTTAGATTCCTTGTGGCCACTTACATCATTGTTGTTTGTAAAATCAATTGTTGCTGTATTTGGAATTTCTGTTCCAGCTGCTACTTCTTCTTTAATTTGTGATTTGATTTGTAAATGAAGCTCTTTTTTACCATTTAATTTTGAGAAATCTTTTACAGTAGCTGTTACTTTTTGCCCTTCTACAACTACTTCTACCACACTTGAATCTACTTCTACACCGTCAATTTTCACAACTGGTTTACCTTGAATCACTAATCGATTATCTAAAGTATCTGTTACAACATAATTCTTATAATCTTTAATATCCTCTGGGATCAACGTTTTAATATCATAGTTGTAATCTTTTAGCGGATTAATCGGTAAAAGTTCCAGATCATTATTAATCTTTTTGTCAATCGTTGGTTCTTCATAGTTTTTCACTGTTACTGGCACTACTACACCAGACTTAATTGTACCATCTGCATTAATTGTACCTGACTCTTTAATTGAAAACGCATGTTTTGTTGGATCTAAAACATATCCATCTAGCGCTTTTGTTTCTTTAAAGTAGTAGTTACCATATGGTAAGTTTTCTACACGAATTGCACCATCATCGCCAGTTTTTAAACCTTCTCCATTTTCAACTACTGTGTTATCTTTATGATATAAAGTAAATTCTACGCCTTTTAATACTTTATCTTTCGCACCTGTTTTGATTAATTCTACTGCACCACGTTTTGTTTCATTCTTTGGGTACATATGAACATCATAGTTCAATTCTTTACCGTCTTTCGCTGTCATTGGAATATCAACATAATATGTGTTTTTATTTAAGTTAACATGAGCTGGACCAGCAATTTCTTTTACTTCATAACGACCTAAAGGAAGATCTGTAAATGCAGCTTGTCCATCTTTACCTGTTATTTTTGTAATCGCTTTTGCATCTGCAACATCTTTTACAGCTTCTTTTACAATCTCTCCATCTTTTGTAATCTTTTCAAAAGATTTGATTTGTTTAATTTCAAACGTTACACCTTCTAGTGCCTTAGCATCTCCTGGAATTGTTTGACCCGCTTCACCAGTTCCTTCACCTGTTGCTGCACCTTTTTCTTGTTCGTACTTATGAATTGTTAAAGAACCTTTCTCTGGAGCTGCTGCATTTGCGAACATGCTCGGTAATGTTGCAAATGTTAATACAAACATTAAAAGCATACTAAAAATCTTTTTCATATTTATTATCTCCTTCTCTATTAATTTTTAACTCTATTAGTTACTGCTTCTTTTACGGAAAAATAAAAATACCGTGATTACCATAAGTATCGTACCGAGAAGATAGAAAATAGTGGTCCCTATTCCACCAGTGTCCGGAATTACCCATTCACTCTTCGTATTTTCTATCGTTATTTTTTGTACTGATGATCCGACCTCTATTTCAATTGGATCTCTTAAAAGCATATAGCCATCTGGAGCTTGTATTTCTTTAATCGTGTACTTTCCAAATACTAATTGGTCAGAAATTGCCTTACCATTTTCATCTGTCGTTAATTTCCCAACTTCTTTTTCATCTTTATCCAAAATTTGGAATACAGCATTTTTCAATTTCAGATTGACATTTTTCGCATCAACCTTCGTAAGTTCAATTACGCCTTTTTCTAACAATTCGTTTTCAACGGTTATCTCAATCGGCGTTTTTGTGTCTTTCGTTATTTCGAAATCATATGATTTACCGTCTAGTTTATAACCTTCTGGAGCTGTGACTTCAACTAACTTATATTCACCGATTGGTAAATCAGTTGCTCTAGCTTTTCCATCTTCGCCCGATGTGATTGTTTGGATGACCTGATCACCTTTACCCCGAACTTCGAAAACAGCACCTTCTAACGGATTGTTACTACCTTTTTCTACTTTCGTAACTTCTAACTCTCCAGCATCAACTGTATCTTCAACTAGCCCAGCATCGATTGTCATATTGTGTTCATCTTCACCAAGTTTGATAATTTCTGAGTATCCATCTTTATCAACGTTAGAATCGCTTTTTTCATCATTTCCAGCATTCTTTTGCGTCCACTTATATCCATCTGGCATTTTAAATCTAACTTGATATTCACCTGGATCTAAATTTACGAATTTGTAGTAACCCGGATTTCCTTTTTTGTCATTACCAGTTCTCGTCATACTAATGACTTTTCCATCTTTATCTAGTAACTCTACGACTACACCGTTCATACCAGTGTTTCCGTCATTTTGGATTCCGTCTTTGTTTTTATCTAGCCAAACGTAATCTCCTAATGAACTCTTTTTCGAAGCTTTTAACTGTACACCAACTCGGTTTGGCTCTGCTGGTTGAATCCATTTTCCAGTTACGTCATTTATTGCACTATATCCAAACGAATTCCATGCAATTCCAGTAGAATCATCTATATCAACTGGCGCACGCATTGACCATTCTAGTATCGCTTCTTCTCCAGGGTATACAAGTTTATTCTTATCAAATTCAAACTTAACAGCAGTTACTTTTGTTAAATCTGATGGTGGCTCTAAAGACCAGTTAGGGTCGTTGGCTCCCTTTGGATTCACGAAAACATCATTATCTTGTATCAAATCATCACGTTTCGGATTTGATGCAGTCGTATAATAAATTTTAATAAAGTCGCCTTCGGTAAGTTGAATTGGTGAAGTTAAATATGGAGTCCATTTACTACCACGTTCTTGAACATGATTCTTTGTTTGTAAAACTGATTGATCACCCTCTGCCGGGAATATATCAATTAAGACACCATTTCTTACTGCTACAGTTCCACCATTTTCAATTTTCAAGCGGTATTTTACTTCTCCACCTGGTACCGTCGTTGCAACTTCTGGTAAACCTTTCCAACCCTTATCTAATTCACCTTTTACATATTTAATTGATTTTAAAGATTGTTCTTCTTCAATTTCTATAGCATCTTCACTTTCAATGATTGGATCGGTAACATCTCCATCACCATCCAGATCATTTTCATCTTTTAATGTTTTTTGCTGCCACTCATTCGCAGATTTAATCTTTGATACATTAGACATCAGACCTGCTTTGTTGTAATACTTACCTGCCATTGCAAAGTTATTTACCTTCACTTTAAATTTCACAGTTATCGCATCACCTGATGACATATCCAACTCAGGAAAATTCCATCTTAAGAGAGTTCTTCCCTTTTCTTTATAGTTTGCTATTGTTTCTACCTTTACTTTTGCAGCATCATATGACTTCTTATCCCAACCACCTTTGGCAAGGGTATACTGCTCAGAACCAGGAACATACTCCAAACCTTTTGGTAACCAATCTACAATGATCGGTTGTTTGAAAGGAGCAGACTGCCAATCTGCGTTACCAGTTAATTCAAATTCAACTATATCACCCTTGATATACTTTTCTCCTGGCTTTGTTAATGCTTTTTTCTTAAATGTAACTTTTGATTCCGGATTTTCTTTTACTGTCACTTGTGCGGTAGCATCTTTTTGGTACTGCTTTCCATCGATATCATATGAAATATGTGCTGTATTTTTTAAAATGCCTTCTTTAAAATTGGGATCATCCACTTTAAAGTACAACCAAACTCCAGAACTTATAGCAAAATTCGCAGGTACTTTACCAAATTCATATCGAATTCCAGTTACTTTGTCGCCTTCAGCTAAGGATAAAGAGGAAACATCTAGCCACTCTCCTCTATTGTTACGAATGACTTTCCATTCTTTCCACTCTGGATTGTTTTTTGTTTTATATAAAAGCTTATATTCACTTACACCTAAGAATACACCAGTGTGCATTCTCGTAAAACGTAGTTGTTCATCAAAGCGATCATCTTGAAGAACAAAATTATCTATTTCCTTAGAATATTGATTTTTAATGTTATACAGTGTAAAAGCAATTTCTTCATTTTTACTGTATTCAGGCTTTTGAGCAGCCTTTACTAAATTTGAAAAAGCTTGATCTGGTGGAATAACAGGAGGTTTTGTTTCTTTATTTGAAACTGTAACATATGCATGTGTTTGTTTTGTCAGTTCCTCTTCACCTTTTGGCTTCAGCTTCGCTTCAACCCTATTTGGAATTGATTTACTTTGATTTTCACCAAAATTTTCTTCCGGAAACTTCACCTTAACTGTAACAGCCTTTTCGCCTTCTACATTCTTCAAATCCCATGTTACGGTATGTGAATTTGCATCATATTTTCCGTTATCACTCGCCGAAATAAATTGTGCTTCCTTCGGTAACAGATCTTTGATTGAAAGAGAATCTAGCGTCGTTGGACCACTAACATGTTTAGCTCGAATTGTATATTCGACTTCTTCTCCTGGCTTAATTGTCCACTTATTAGGAGTCTTACCTATATTCCATTCTGGTTTCTTAGGTGGTTCAGGTGGGACTTCTTTTTCATGTGCTACAACAGTTACATTATTAGAAGTTTTTCCTCCTTGATCAGATACAAAATCTGCTACAGCTGTAGCTGTCGTTCCATCTTTTGTTCCTTTCGGAAACTTAACTGTAATAGGAACCGCTTTAGAATCTCCATTTGGAAGAAAATCTTTAAATGTATAAATGACCGAATGCGTTTCTTTATCATATATCGCATCCGTACCACTAATCTTCCCATGTCTTACATATTCGACTTCAGGTGGTAGTTTAACAATAATTTTTGCATCTTTATGTCCACCCTCTAATCCGAATGTACTTAAATCAAGTTGATATACAAAATCTTTGTCTACATCTTTTTGCGAACCATCTCCACCCTCTACCGAGAGCTTTAAGCTGACATTCGCTTCTTTGTCATATGTTGCTGCTTCTACCATATGTATAAACGGCTGTGCAATGATTTGTATTACCATTAAACAAATGACAAATATACTAACCTGTTTACTCTTCATACTCACACTCCTTCATTCGTAAGATCCCATACTACTTCTAGATATCACCCCCTTTCAGGTAAAGACGAATGCGAGTCTATACTGTCCTCGCGTTATTTTTTAACAATTTCGCAAAATAAAAAGATTGTCGGGTTGCAATTTTTAATTGCAACCCGACAATCCTAGTAATAGTAATGTATTACCTTAGACTCTAAGCTTTGCGACCTACCCTTTCGAATAGTGTGCCAAAAATTTCTATTTTAAAATCACATATACTAATATACTAGGTAAAAGATTTCTTTTCAACACTAATCCCTGAAAATTTCAAACGCTCTGGTTCCTATGTATATAAACCAATTCCTCTTAAAGAAATTCAAGTTCTAAAACATTTTCTTAGTCATGCTCCCAACCCTTCAGCTAGCGTTTGGCACCAATCACTTGTAGAAGCTGTAGAAGATATCTCTCCAAATGAAGCAGCTTATTTTCACCGAAAAGCAATTATTGCCCAAGAATATATTTCATCTTGGGAATGTGATGAAGAGGAAGAAGAAAATATACAATGGATTAAAAATTTACGAAACGCTATGTCGCCATATACATTAAGCGACTATGTCAATTGGCCTGATATTGATATTAAGGACTGGCAACGCACTTACTACGGGACAAACTTTTCCAAATTACGGGCAGTTGATTCCCTATCTATCTTCCTTGTTTCTCTCTGAATCTTAAGGTGGAGATCTTACTGCCCGTTAATGCGGGATAAAACAAAAATGACTTTTAATTGGATTATCTGTCATTCAATACATCTTGGAAATTGAATCCCTTTTCAAATAAGAGGCCTCCCTTACTAATCATAAAAATCAAGAAAATATTTCTCACGTAATCTAGATTAAAACAATGTTTTTGGCAAAAAATAAAGGGTTTTGACACTTTATGACTAATAACAAAAATAAGGGACAACATTTGTAAAAGGCAATTTTGACTGGGGGGTTGGTATGATTCAAGTTCAAAATTTAGTAAAATCATTTGGTTCATTAGACGTTTTAAAAGGTATCAATTTAGAAGTAAAAGAAAAAGAAGTTGTTGTTTTAATTGGCGCAAGTGGTTCTGGAAAAAGCACTTTACTTCGTTGCCTTAACTTTTTAGAAATGTACGATGAAGGTGAAATTCACTTACAAGGGGAACGAATTGATCCTAAAAGTACAAACTTAAACAAAATCCGCGAAAATGTTGGAATGGTATTTCAACACTTTAACCTCTTTCCACATATGACCTCATTAGAAAACATCGTAGAAGCACCTATTCATGTAAAAAAAATGGACAAAACAAAAGCGAGAGAAATTGGAAACGATTTATTAAAAAAGGTCGGATTACAAGACAAAGCAAATGTAACACCTCACCTTTTATCTGGTGGACAAAAGCAACGTGTTGCAATCGCACGCGCACTTGCGATGAATCCAAAAATCATGCTATTTGACGAACCTACATCAGCTCTTGACCCTGAACTTGTTGGAGAAGTACTCCAAGTTATGAAGGAGCTAGCTGGCGAAGGAATGACAATGGTCATCGTCACCCATGAAATGAGTTTTGCACGAGATGTAGCAGATCGCGTCATCTTCATGGATAATGGACAAATTGTAGAAGATGCGCCACCAGAACAGTTTTTTTCAGCGCCGTCAAATGAGAGAGCAAAACAGTTTTTACGAAACATTTTATAAAAATATTTTAATCTCATACGGACAGCTTATCTCCCAATAGAAAAACTCTCATAGTACTTTGAAACGTGGCATGATTGTCCGTATGTAAAAGATAAATATCTAGGAGGGGTTTTGTGAGAAAGAAAATATTTACTGTTGTTGCAGCTATTACACTATGTGCATCATTCCTACTTGGAGCCTGTAGTAAGGAAAGTAGTACGACTTCGGGTGGTGGCGAGAAGGAATTTCGCTATGCAATGAGCGGCTTATATAAACCATTTAACTTTAAAGAAAATGACGGGAAGTTAGTTGGTTTTGATGTTGAGATTGGTGAAGCACTCGCAAAAAAAATGGGAATGAAGCCTGTTCCAGTTACAAATCCTTGGGAAACATTAATTCAAGGTCTAAAAGCAAAAAAATATGACGTCATATTAGGAAGTATGGCAATTACAGAGGATCGACTAAAGGCTGTTAATTTTTCAAACCCATATTACCGTTCTGGCGCTCAAATTTTCGTAGCTAAAAAGAATGATAGTATTTCTTCCGCAGAAGACTTAAAGGGGAAAAAAGTTGGTGTTGTAAAAGCAAGTACCTTTAAAACACTAGTTGCAAAACAAACAGATCAAATCACAGAATATGACAGTGATATTACTGCTCTTATGGATTTAGAACCAGGCCGAGTAGATGCAGTTATTACTGATCAAATGGTTGGTCTTCGTATGATTAAAGAAGGTAAGTCGAATGTAAAAGAAGCTGGCAAACCATTGAATCTTGATGAAATGGGAATTGCAATTCGCAAAGATGATAAAGAAATGGTGAAGAAGGTAAACAAGGCATTAGATGAAATCATTAAAGATGGCACATATGAAAAAATCAGTAAAAAATGGTTTGGACGAAACATTCTTGGAGAAGAGGAAAAGATAAAATAAAACGATTTACTTCTTCTAAAGAACAAATCATTTTTTACCCCATAAGCGATGCCCCACCTCAGCTGTGGGGCATTTGTATCTATTTCTGAAAATAAATTCTATATTGAGGTGACTCGAATGATTGAAATTTTCACATCTACGTATCCTACCCTTCTAAAGGCTGTTGTCATAACATTACAATTAACATTAACTTCCTTACTACTTGGTTCATTAATTGGATTACTATTTGCCTTCTTTCGTATCTCTAATAATAAAGTATTAAATAATATCGCTCATGTTTACATCGCTATTATCCGTGGTACACCGTTAATCGTACAAATCGCAATTCTTTACTTTGGTATTACATCTGTTATTGTCTTCACACCTTTTTGGGCTGGTGCAATCGCTTTGGCTATTCATAACGGGGCGTATATTACAGAAATTTTCCGCGGGTCTATTCAATCTGTCGATCGAGGGCAATTAGAAGCTGCACGCTCTCTTGGAATGTCTTATCCGCTCGCTATGCGGCGTATTATATTACCACAAGCATTTCGTTTCTCTATTCCGCCCCTAGGAAACCAATTTATTATCGGATTAAAAGATTCTTCACTTGTTGCCTATGTAGGTATGTCAGAATTATGGGGCTCCGGCCTCTCTATAGCTGCTGGTAACTTCCAACAATTAGAAACATATATTATTGTTGGGATATACTATCTTGCACTCGTACTTTTATTTACCTATCTCGTAAACCTCTTAGAGAAAAGACTTCAGCGTAAACAAAGTAATTCTTTACAAGTAAATAAAGAGAAAGAAAAGGCGGTCTCTCTTTAAAAAAGAAAAGCAAGCTACTCTTTGGTAGCTTGCTTTTGTAGTTGGAGGTTTCTAAATGATTCATCAAAAATCATGGATTCACTTTTTTGATCGTTTCTTGCTCCTCTATATGCTCCTCACGATATGAAATATTCTCAGGATCTAGTCCATTCCCTAGAGAACCATAGAAATGTTCCTTATGAGGATCAACTAATTCACTACCTTGGTAGTACACACGAGGCGTGTTCCAAAGCGCTGCTAATGCTTTTGTCATCGGCATTTCATGATAACGCTCCGGCCACATTTCTTTAATCTTCTCTTTTACTAACGGATAATATTTTGAACTCATAGCAGGAAACAGATGATGTTCCGTATGATATGAGAAATTAAAATGTAAAACGTCAACCCAGCGCGGCACTGTTACAGATAAACAGTTAGCTAGTGGATCATTCACAGGAACAATTGGGTTTAAACGATGGTTGGTTGCAATATATGCCATTACAATAAAGTTTGCAATTAGTAACGGAATCACATAAGCAAACAGCCACTTTGCAGGCCCCATAATAAATAGTAAGCTAATCCATACTGTCCATGGCAAAAGAAGTTGAAGCCATACAGATCGTTGATTCGATGACTTAAATTCTTTTATAAAATGAAAGAACATCCGAGTTGAATGTATTGTAAATTGAATTGTTAGTGACAGAAAACTAAAGAAAGAACGTACATGAAGGGGCATACGATACACCCATCTTAAAAATTTACTCTTCTTCATCTTTTCAAGCGTTGGCCACGCATCAGGATCATGTTCTTCATGCTGCGTATGAACATGATGCGTTGCATTATGCCACTTTCTCCATAATTTCGGTCCTGTAGACAACGGCATAAATGCAATCGCCCCTAAGAAATCACGAAGCCAAGCTTTTCTTACAACCGTCCCGTGCAAAATTTCATGTCCTAAAAATCCAAGTGAAGCAAAACATAATCCGAGAACAATTGCAATCCCGAGATTTGCCCACACATTTAAATCGAATAAACCAATCGTTATTAATCCAGCTACCGCCACAAGTAAATAAGCCAGTCCACCAAACAAACGAGTTGGAACTGGTTTAAATGCTTTTTTTGGCAAATGCGGCGATACACGTGCTGCATACCATCCAAACGTATGAAGCTCCTTCATCCTTTTGCCCCTTTCTTATGCCGCGCTTACGCAACTTGCATAAATCAATTCTTGTTTCCAGATTGATAAAACTAGGTAATTATAAAAAGCATTTATATACATAAATCATACTCACTCTATTGTCACTCATTTTTGCTTTTATTATTAATGAAAAACATTTCTCTTTTTACTCTTTATCAACCTTTCCACATGATGAATCATATCAATAGACTTTCTGTATTGTCAATAACTTTTATGACCTAGTAATAAAATGTGGTTATATTTTTATAATAATATTTTATTTTACCAAAGAAAAAACATAGATTTTATAAGCCTTTATCCATTATATATATCAATGCTTTCACATATAAGAAAATTAGTTTTATTCAAGAATAGCTTATATACGAACAGAAATAATTCTTTATAGAATTAACTGTCATTTAAAATACCCTTATGACGAAACATGCGATTTTTATTATACTAATATAATTTTTCGTTTTATAAATATTTATAATTACCTTCTGTTCGCTTTATATTATTTTCTGCTTCTAAATAGAAAATACTTTACATGAATTTCATATAAATTGGAAAAATTAAGTAGTAAATTGTTTTAAAACAGGAGGAATATATGATGACAAACGATTCATTTCCCCGATTTCCAGAACCATACTGGCGTGATTCTACTTCACTCCCTACTTTTCCTAAACTAGCAGAAAATATAAGAACTGAAGTTGCAATTATCGGTGCTGGAATTACAGGCATCACAACCGCTTATTTACTTTCAAAAAAGGGTATGAAAGTTGTTTTAATCGATTCCGGAAACATTTTAAATGGAACGACAGGCCATACGACTGCAAAGATTACTGCACAACACGACCTGATTTATGATGAGTTGATTCATCATTTTGGAGCTGATCAAGCTCGTCTATACTATGAGGCAAATGAAAAAGCGTTACAATTTATTAAAGAAACAATCCAAACAAATAACATCGACTGTGACTTTACTGAAGAAGATGCCTACTTATACACAACTTGCAACGACGGATTACACAAATTAACAAAAGAATACGAAGCTTATAAAAAGCTAAATATTCCTTGTGACTATGTAGATTCCATTCCAATTCCTATCTCAGTTCAGGCAGCGCTTGTTATGAAAAACCAAGCACAGTTTCACCCTCTTCATTATTTAAAAAATCTGGTAGATCAGTTTGTTGAAGCGGGCGGAACAATCTATGAGCAAACGACTGCAATTGATATTGAGAAAGGTTCATATCCACAAGTTATTACAAAAGATGGACATCGTATTACATGTGGATATGTTGTCTCGAGTTCCCATTTCCCTTTCTATGACCCCAGCTTTTTCTTTACAAGAATGTATGCAGAACGTTCCTACGTTTTAGCTATAAAAGCAAAAAAAGATTATCCTGGAGGTATGTATTTAAGCATTGATAATCCTACACGTTCCTTACGTTATACAACAATGAATGGGGAAAAACTCATTCTTGTCGGCGGTGAAAACCATAAAACGGGACAAGGAATCAATACAATGCTTCATTATGAAGCACTATACTCTTTCGCAGAAGAAACATTTGGAATACACGAGATTTCATACAGATGGTCAACACAAGATTTAACTACTTTAGATAAAGTTCCTTACATTGGCCATATTAATGAAAATAATCCAAACATATTTGTTGCAACTGGTTATCGAAAATGGGGTATGACAACAAGCACCGCTGCAGCCCAAATATTAACAGCTGCGATTACAAAAACAAAGAGCCCTTACAAAGATCTCTTTGCTCCATCACGATTCCATTCAGATCCAGATATAAAAACATTCGTTTCCCAAAACCTTGATGTAGCAAAACATTTAATTGAAGGCAAGTTAGAATTTGCACTTCGTAAACCAGAAGACCTTGAAAACGGTGAAGGTTCCGTTGTAAGAGTAAACGGAAAACGGGCAGGTGCTTATAAAGATGATGAAGGAAAACTACATATTGTCGATACAACCTGTACGCACCTCGGTTGTGAAGTTGAATGGAATAGCGGTGATTGTACGTGGGATTGTCCTTGTCATGGCTCCCGCTTTTCAATCGAAGGAGATGTAATTGAGGGGCCGGCAGAGAAACCACTGAAACGGGTTGATGGAGAATAAGTTCCCTTAAACTAAATTTGCCCCATAGAAAGACATTGCTCTTTTTATGGGGCAACTATTTAAACACCGATAAAATTCGACAATTGAAGGATAATGTTAATTTTTAATAAATTAGTATATTAATCTATTTAAAAGAGGTGTATACTATGCAACCATCTTCTCCATCTCATCTAGAATCCACAAAAACAAACTTTTCAAACTCTATTACAAAAATTGTCGTTTTCATCTGTTGGCTATGATCTAGGTATTTACGGTGCCGCTTTACCATTACTTCTAGAAGATAAAAGCTGGGCCCTGTCTCCTGCAGAGGCTGGCACAATTATTGTAGGAATATTAATGACTCTACAATATGATCAAGTATGGAACTTTTACTTATTTGCAATCGCTGGACTTATTGCAGCCATCGCTATTTTCTTTATTCCTCAACAAAGTAAAGCTAGCTAAAACAAACCGAGCACCAATCTACTGGTGCTCTATTTCAAATAACATATCTCGAAACAAATCATTCAACTTCTCAACTTCAATGCCCCTTCCTTTTTCAATCCCCTTCACATATTCCTGGTAATACTTTATCTGCTCCTCCAAAAATTCATTTAATACTATATTTTTTGGACCAGCATCCAGCTCAACACCCGCTTTTTTCTTTACTAGCAAATCTTCAATTTCATTTAAAAGCTTTTGTTCTAGCGACAATTCATTAATGAATCGTTCAAATTCTACAGGCGGTAATATCCCTTTCTCTTCTAACCATTTACAAGCTAAAATAGGGCGCAATACGTAGAAGTACTTTTTCAACTTCACACGCTCTCCTTGTAAAAATTCACGATAGTTTTTTGAAGCCATATGTAAGTAGTGATAAATCGTTGCTTTTGGATCAAAATCGCTTTCGCTCATTTTCTGTAGACGTTCTGGGAGATCCGAGTTCTTAGAATAAAAGATCGGAGAACGGATCCATTCTAATAATGCTGGATTTGATTTCGCAAATAGTTGCAGTGCTTTTCTAATATCCCAACCACTTATATCTAAAACATCACTAATTGGATACTCAATAACATCACGCTTTTCATTTATGGATAAATACCAATCTACCGGATGAATGTATACAAATCTAACATCGTAATCACTATCTTTCGACGGGAATCCCCATGCACGGCTTCCGGATTCGACAGCAAATAAAATTTTCACATTATTTTCTTTCTCAATTCTCTCTAATTCCAATTGAATTTTATCTCTCATATGTATCATCCTCATTTTTTGATCATTTCCCTGGAAATTCGACAAATATAATCTACTTATTATTGAAGTGTTATTCTAATTTTAACATCGATATATCGTTGACCACTCCCACAGCTAAAGCGTGTGAGCTTTCCCGCTCACAAATTCTGTAACTCTTTCGTATGTAAAATAATAAATTTCTCAGAAAGCTGTCAGGTCCTTCCCGACAGCTCTACAATCACTTCATTTTTGCTGCTTGCCAACAAATTTAGCAATTCGCTCAAATTCACTCTGTATTTCATCTTTATAAGCATCTACTTTTGTAAAATCCATCGCAGTAATATAAATTCTTTCCAATTTATCTCGAACTGCTTTTGCTTTCGCTAAAAAAGACATCGCTTCACTCATTTTTGTTTTATATTGAATGGAAACATCGCGAATTTCTGTAGCGTATTTCTCATCCGTTCCCGGAGTAACAATGAGATCGTACATATCAATAATCTCATCACCTTCTCGTTCAGGAAAGTATTCATGCGGTGCAGTGCTGTCAAAGATTGCAAAACCTAATTCTCTTACAATAATCATATCAAGGCTATTTGGATCAAAGCCACAATGATACACTTCAACTTCAAAGCCTTTTTCTTCTGCTGCAGCTGCTAATTTTTTTAACATCGTCGATTTCCCTGACCCTGGGCGTCCTTTTATAAAATAGCGATGCGGAATACCTTCTGTTAAATTTGGAACAAAATCAACCGCACCTTTTGGTGTTGCTGCCCCCAAGAAGCGGTGCTTTACAACCGCTTGTTTTCCTTTGTTATCTGCAAATAACTTTTGTATAAGCTGATTTGTTAATTCATTCGCTTTTTGAAAATCAATATTATCAATATAAATTCTTTCCCAATCATCATGTATAGCTAATGCTTCTTTGAAACAAGCATATGCTGATTGAAATGCGCCACTTGCTTCTGAAATATACCGTGTAATTTCATCTTTATGTTTTCGTAATTTCTCGGAATCCCATGCAACACCTAAGTTTACATATTCTTCTACAACTCCAGGTGTTTTTGGTTCAATGATATGTGGTGCTGTTCCATCTACAATTCCTACTTTTAATTTTGGGATAATAACACCATCGATGGATTTATTATCAGAAGAACAATGCAAAAGCTCAATATCATATCCTCTTCCAACCCACTCACGCCCAATTGCTTTCATCAGTGAGGATTTCCCCGTTCCTGGACCACCTTTCAAAATAAAAAGCCTTTCCAATCCACTTACATTTTCCTCATATAAGCTATAAAAACCTCTCGCTGTATTTCCTCCAGCATAATAATTTAAAATCTTTCCTGTCACTGCCCTCACTCCTTTACCCCGCATTAACGGGCAGTAAGACTCCCACCTTAAAATTCAGCGAAGGCAAAGAAGTTAGGTGGGAGATCAACTGCCCGTAAAAGCCCGATTGGTTCAACTAATAATCAGTGGGGGATGAAGAAAACCCCCACTGATTAAAGTTTCACTTTATAGCAGTCTACTTACATAAGTTACCATATGCTGGAATCCTTAGTTGGGTGAATATCTATTTTCGTTCTTGCAATAAAAAAGCAGAGATCATCATTGATCTCTGCTTCGGTATTTTCGATTTAAATGAAAGAAAAATTGTTCAATTCGAGGACGAACCCATGCAAAATAGTCTTTATCTTTCTTTTTCGTACAAATGATTTCTTCTCCGTCAACCATTTCAACAAGCTCTAGTTCTAACAATTGCCTCGTAAATTCTAGAATGTTTACTTCTTCTTTTGGATATTCTTCCTTTAATTTCTCTTCGATCTCTCCTAATAAAAAGCCGTCACGCATCATTGCAAGTGCATCAATACAAAGTGGCGGCATTTCATATTTTTCGCCTGTAATTGTATCTTTTACAATATAATTCTTTTGCTCTTTTCGAAATTGAATGTTGTGTAAACATACAGTCGAATTTAATGTTAATTCCATCATACCACCTCTTTCATAATATCTGCATAGAAAAAAGGATGCGTATGCACCCCTCTTTTTAGTTCACGTAAAACAAAAAACTACAAACCGTTATATGAGCAAGAAGCTGCATACCGATATTTTTCTCCATTATAAACTAAGTGTTTTATAAAAAAAAGCATTCTCGAATCTTTTTATAAAATGTTTATATTTACACAACAAGAGCACTTTTCAGAAAAGTGCTCTTGTTTCTAATTTCGATATAGTTGGCAATGTTATTTCTACTTTTGTCCCTTCACAAATATCACTTTCAAATTTGATATCCCCTCGATGTTCTGCAATAATTTTGTGTGTAATAATTAAGCCAAGACCCGTTCCATTCTCCTTTGTTGTATAAACAGCTTTTCCAAGTTTATCTATTTTTTCACTATCCATACCGCATCCTTCATCCTGAATGAAAATACAAATTTTTTGGTCAATTGTTTTAGATGCATAAACCTTTAAGTTTCCGCCATCCATCATAGATTCAATTCCGTTTTTCACAAGATTTAATACTACTTGCTTTAATTGTTTTTCGTCACCATTTATATCAGGTAAGTCTTCATCTACCTGTATATCGATTTTTACATCATACTGCATTGCATAACTTTCCATTAATTGAACAACATATAACAAAATCTTTTGCATATCACACAATTGATAAGTTGTTGGTCTTGGCTTTCCAAGTAGCATTAACTCGCTAACAAACCCATTGATTCTCTCAATTTCTTGTAGCATAATATCGTAACTAACAGCATCGGTTGGATTGCGTTCTTTTTGAATTTGAGTAAATCCTTTTAAAGCTGTTAGCGGGTTTCGAATTTCATGCCCAATTGCTGTAGACATTTTTCCAATCAACACAAGATTTTCTGTTTTTTCCCTATCTTTGAGCACTGTCACAACTGTACGAACATACGACTGAAACCTCTTTAATAAAGAGTTGGAAATAATGAAAAAGAAAATACACAGTACTAAGGGGATAATAACTTTTATATCTTTTAACAATAAAGTAAAAAACGTATACTTCCCAATTACGCTGAAAGCAACTAAATAAAAATATTTTTTATTGACAAAGACCGGTGCGAA
Source organism: Bacillus sp. Medicinal_06 (assembly GCF_056711665.1). Classification (NCBI taxonomy): domain Bacteria; kingdom Bacillati; phylum Bacillota; class Bacilli; order Caryophanales; family Bacillaceae; genus Bacillus; species Bacillus sp. Medicinal_06. The sequence continues at coordinate 73,893 of NZ_JBWYHD010000010.1, forward strand.
AAGTATTAGAAATATTTCTACCATATTTCCATTTTCAAATACGCGATCTGCTTTTAAATAAATCATTACATTATTGATAACATCAATTAGCATATAGCCCATTAAAAATAAATATTTAACAGCATATGTATGCCCTATCTTTTGAAGATACATGGAAGTCGGAAATAATAAACTTACAAAAATATATATCCAAAATCCTAGTCCACCCTCTGGCCATCCGACTTGTGCCTCGTTTATGTTCATTGCAGTATATATACAATGTTATATACAAATAAAATAATATAAAATAGTAATAAAAATACTTTTAAAGCTTCTTTTTCTTCCTGCATTAAGCTTTGTAATTTACTCATCCAAATAACCCCTCTTAAGCAATATAACAGTATGTTGCATTGGTTAATTCTTTAAATTATACTTATGAAATTGTTGTCAGAGCAACCTGTAACTCTTTGACCATATTTAAACATTACTTTAAATATGGATTCCTCCTCATCTAGTTATTACGTCATATAAATTTCATAATACATCGTCCCATATGAAATAGCTATTATAGATCTAAATTAAAAAACGACATAAGGTGAAACGTTAATCAGTGGGCTTTTTCTTCATCCCCCCACTGATCGATTATCAGCCCTCGCCAATCAGGCTTTTACAGGTAGTTGATTCACCTCCTAACTTCTTTAGAAAAGCGGAAGCAGCTCGCTCAAAATCGCAGGACGCCCGCGCCCTAGGCAGAGAGGCGCTTTTTACCTCGTCCGATGGGGCTAAACGACCGGAGATTCTAGCCGCTAGAGCTGGACAATGCTTTCGCTGACTCTTGAGGCTTGGTTCTTACTGCCCGCAAATAGCGGGATAAAAATAGGCTCGACCTTTTCTTCTACATATATAAAAGAAAAAGCAAGCCTTCTTAACTCCTTACGGAAAATGAACCGATTTTACATGTTTAATATTTAAATATATTTTTTCATCACGCGCCTTAACTAACTCAATATGACTATCTTCAATTTTCGTCATCTTCCCAATTTTATTTGCATGTTCTCCTAAATCAAACACCATCATTTTTCCTGACATTTTGATTAGCTGTTCTTCAAATGTTCTAGCTATTGTAATATTTAATGGATTAACTGGAAGTTCATTTTTACTGAGGGAGTACGGAATTTGATTTTCTTGATAGGGGATTAACCATTTTAGATGTTTTAAAGAAATATATACTATTTTATAAACGGGACTATAGAATACTAAATAGTCATTCATAACACCTGTAACATAACCATGGATAGAGTGATCACCCACCACATAAACCTCTGTAAAAATCCCTTTAGCTGTGCTCAAGACTTTTCGTAGGGAAATGGACGGCGACTCGCTTTTCATGATAGAATCCATTTCTGTTCTTTGTATTTCGGCCACAAAACTCGCCATAAATTTATAATACTGAATATGATATAAGGAAATATAGATATGATCTTTTCCATCATAAATAACAACAATATCATTGCCCACATCAATTAATATTCCTTTAAACCTTTTATCACCAATTAATGTAACATAGATATATTCTCCAATATTTTTGCTTAGTTCATTCATCTGTATCCTCCCTTCTTCAAAGAGTGGCTCCCTCTCTTTCTCTCATTCACATGTAGCTAAAAAAGAATACTAAGGGGAAAGCATGTATGCAGAACGACACAATAATCTCTGTCCACCAGCATAAATAGCAGAGGGGACATCTAAACTATAGTAAAATAATAGCAATTCAACGAAAAATATTTTCCTCTTCTTACTAATACATTACTCTTCTTCATCTTTATGAGTTTGAACGATTTGATTCACGTTTTTAATGTAAAAATTAATAACGTAGATTATTTCATCACGGTTTATTACTGTAATGTACTCTTCATTTACTTCACTTAATACCCCTTCTACACTTTCTAGTCCTCCACGATTGATTTTGACCCATTTATACTTAAGGCTACCTAGTATCTCTTGAAACGAGGTACCATCCACATAATATTGCTCAATAAAATAAGGACTTAATTCTATCTCTTTTTTCTTTTTCACAACACCCTTTACATGCTGCCGTTGATAATAAATGACTTCTCCCGTATTTCCTTGTAAAATGAGATAATCATCGCCTACCTCTAACAAAACACCCGTATAGCTTTCTGGTCCTCCAAGATTTACTTTTACGCTTTGATAAACCCAGCTTTCTATTTGATTTTCAGGTAATATATTTTCCAATTTTATCCCTCCTTTTGCTTTATTACTATTTGCCTCGATTATCCACTTGATTATCTTGTTCCCCTTACTTTTTGAATATGGAACATATATTATATTTTGATTGGATTATTAGTTATTTGACTGATAGTCTTGATAGCCATATATTTCATCTTCTAGTGCCTGTATGTCATAAGTTACATTTTTAATATGAAAATGTGGAATCTGTACAATTTCCTCTTTTACAATTAATGTCACATATTCAGAAGAAACATCTTGTAGAATTCCTTCATTTTTTTCTAGACCACCACAATTAATTTTTACCCAACGATGCTTTAAAATTTGTAGTAAATCTTGAAAATCTTCACCTTCTGCAAATATTGGTAAAACTCCAATATCTGCAGCAACGTCTTTTGCATTCTTTGTAATACTTTTTAGATGTTGAAGTTGATAATAGTAAAACGTTTTGTTTTCACTTAATAAAATGAAATAATCCAAATACACTGCGACCACTGTACCTTTTTGGGACTCTCGTCCACCTCGATTCACTCTAACACTTTCTCCAATCAATTCATACAGCAAGTCATTACTAATGGTGCTCATGAGAAAACTCCTTTCAGTTTCTTATAAGTCGTTTGCACTGATAGTATATGTATCTATACAGGTTACGTTCTCTACGATTGTCTCATTATACAAAAATATGTTTTTAACACGGGAGTACATATACCCCTTATGTATAAAAGACTAACATGGCTTCTATCAATGCCCATCCTGATATTAGTCCTCCATCTTATACAAAAAACTTTATTATTTCATCATAAAAAATACCGTTTCAAGATGCTTATCCTACAGCTCTTGAAACGGTATTTATAAAACTGGTTCTGTATAATTTTTCATAGAATACGACGCTATAAACCCAAGAAATTTAATCTTCGTCTTTTACATCCATATCCTCTGGAATTGGCTCATTTAATATTTCTTCTACTAACTGCTTATATTTTTCCATTTGCTCTAAATGTGTGTTGAACTGTTCTTTATTCAGCAAATATTGCTCACCGTCATACAAAGCTCGAATTCGTTTTTGTTGAACTAATTCTTCAATGTAAGATTCAGGAAGATTTAAATATTCCGCTGCTTCTTTTATCGTTATATACAATGGTTTCATTCCCTTATTATTTTTTCATATACAGCATTCATCTTACTTCATTATAGGACAATTTTGTAAACAAAATAAAAAGATTTTGTAAATACAAATCAAAAAGCAGGTAGATGCATTCCATATATTGTATAATAATATAGTGAGTATTCAAAAAATATAGATGGCATTTATCCATTTACAAAAAGGAGAGTTAACATATGGCAACTCGTCACATCATTACAATGTTAGAGCAATCATTACAAGCGGAAACAACAAACACTGCCGCTCAACTTTCTAAAGCTTTACCAAAAAGAATTATTGAGCAAACAAAGACTGCAAATGAAGACGTAAACTATAATACCATTGGAGAATGGTATCAAAATCATTTCTTATTCAAGCAAGGTGATTTTCTCTGGGCTAAATATGCTTACTATGATGCATACTGCGAAGCATTCCAAAGCAAAGGGCAACTTACAAAACGTGTACGTCACATATTAGAATCTGTTGCTAGAAAACATGGAAAACAATACATTTCTTCTGTACAAAACAAACAATTTCCTGATCAGTACACACAAGGAACAGCGTAATTTTCCTTATCTCTAAAAAGAGATAAAAAAATTTTACAAATAAAATGTTCACGTCTCTGTATTCTCTTCTTTCAAAATACACGTAAAAGGCGTGACCTGAAGAAACCGGTGTAATACAAATGATAAAAAACATAGTAAACAGATAAACACCCAGCCTCCTTCCTTTCTTAATAAAGATAGGAAAGTGACTGGGTGTTTATTTGTTATCAAAAGTAATTGAAACATCTTTCATATATCTGCTATAAAAAAGATATATGAGATTTACACTCGTTTCCCCTCTGTTTTTTCTTCTATTTTATCATTTGCTTAATAAGCTCCCTATTACGCTGTTTAAATACATCATTATGTGATGATACCATTCCATATTCACTCGCATCTGGCTGAATAAATTGTTTTGCTTTATTTACAGCATTTCCAGCATCTTGGAAAGCACCCGCAATTAAATGCAATTTCCCTTCATGCTTTAAAATATCTCCAGCAGCATATAATCCTTCTATTGAAGATTCACTATTCGTACTCCCAGCAATAAAATAATCATCAGCAATTTCAACATTTAAATCGCTATTTTCCAATAACGTCATATCACGTTCATAACCGTGATTAATGATTACTTCATCAATTGGTAAATAGGAAACCTCTCCTGTTTCGTGATTAGTCAGTTCCACACGTTCAATCGCTTCATGATTTTCGCCTGCAATTAATTTCGTAATCGATGTATGAAAGATGCAGGAAACTGAGCTATTCATAAGCTGGGTAACTTGTGCTTCATGACCAGCTAAAGCATCTTTTCTATATGTTAAATAAACCTTTTTCGCAATTGGCTCTAATTCATTTGCCCAATCTATCGCAGAATTCCCACCACCTGAGACGATAACAGTCTTATCTTTAAATTGTTTTAAAGATTTTACAGTATAATTTAAATTTGATACTTCAAATCTCTCTGCACCTTCAATTGCTAGCTTTTGCGGTTTTAATATGCCGCTTCCAGTAGCTACGATGACTGTTTTTGAAAAATGTTTTTGACCAGAGGAAGTGATTAACACAAAAATCCCCTCTGGATTCTTAGTAATTGATTCTACTTTTTCATTTAATACTACTTCTGGATGAAATGTTAACCCTTGCTCTACAAGCTGCTCAATTAACCTTGCTCCAGTAACCGGTGGCAATCCCCCGATATCCCAAATCATTTTCTCGGGATAAACATGTATTTTTCCACCTAACTGTGGCTGAAATTCAATTATTTTTGTTTTCATTTCTCTTAGTCCACTATAAAACGCTGAGTAAAGCCCTGCCGGACCTCCTCCAATCACGGTCACATCAAATAATTCTTCTGGATTCATTTGTGTTCACTCCTCGACCATTCTTTTAAATGATTATCATTCTCAATAAAATATACCTTTTTTCCGTTAAATTTACAATCAAAATTACTATTGACAAGACAAAAAGATAAAATTATATTATTTAAAGAGTTAATATTGATAATCATTATCAATATGTAAGCGATTAACAAAATTGGAAGAGAAAATAACGCTTCACTTATTTATAGACTACTCAACTATTTTATGATAAAAAATCTCAATATCAAGATTTGTGGGCACAATTAATTATGAGACACCTACCTTGTTAGAAAGCTATACATTACATACACTTTATAAAAGGAGAAGAAAAATGAAAAAATTATTCATTTCACTTACAGTTCTATTCGTGCTCGTTATGAGTGCTTGTAGCAACGGCTCGACAGATAAGAAAAACGATTCAACTGCAAAGGGAAGCAAATCAGAAACAATTACATACCAATCTGAAAACGGGAAAGTTGAAGTTCCTGCAAATCCAAAACGCGTTGTTGTACTATCATCATTCGCAGGTAACGTAATGTCCCTAGGTGTAAATCTTGTTGGTGTAGATTCATGGTCTAAAATGAATCCACGTTTTGAGAATAAATTAAAAGATGTTACAGAAGTATCTGATGAAAATGTTGAAAAAATTATCGAATTAAATCCAGATTTAATCATTGGTTTATCAAACATTAAAAATATTGATAAGTTAAAGAAAATCGCTCCTACTGTAACATTCAAATATGGAAAAGTAGACTACTTAACACAACATTTAGAAATCGGTAAACTACTAAATAAAGAAAAAGAAGCAAAAGCTTGGGTTGATGACTTCAAAAAACGTGCGCAAGCTGCTGGAAAAGATATTAGAGCAAAAATTGGTGAAGATACAACTGTTTCTGTTATCGAAAACTTTGACAAACAAATTTATGTATTCGGCGATAACTGGGGCCGCGGAACAGAAATTCTTTATCAAGAAATGAAATTAAAAATGCCTGAAAAAGTAAAAGAAAAAGCCCTAAAAGATGGCTACTACGCATTATCTGCTGAGGTTCTACCTGAGTATGCTGGAGATTACTTAATTATAAGTAAAAACAACGATACGAATAATTCATTCCAAGAAACAGAATCGTACAAAAACATTCCAGCTGTGAAAAACAATAAAGCTTTTGAAGTAAACGCGAAAGAATTCTACTTTAATGATCCAATTACATTAGATTTCCAATTAGATTTCTTCAAGAAAAGCTTTCTTGGTAAATAATATAACAACAATGAGGAATTCTTATTTAAAGGATTCCTCTTCCTTTATTCTATGAAAAGAAAAGATGTGAAACTAATGACAAAAGACAATCTACGTTCCACTTCCTTTGTATACAAACTCATTTTAGGAATCATTATGTTCTTTATTATATTTATGATTGCCATGGTATTTGGCGCAGCAGATACCACTATAAAGGATGTATGGATAGCGCTGACTTCCAATGTTAGTGGAGAAAAATTCTCCCTCATCCGTGAACTCCGCTTGCCACGTGAAATTGCAGCCATTTTTGTTGGAGCTGGACTCGCTGTTTCTGGTGCGATTATGCAAGGCATCACGCGAAACCCGCTCGCTGATCCAGGGCTACTCGGGCTAACTGGCGGTGCGAATGCTGCACTCGCAATTACAATTGCATTTATCCCTTCCGTAAATTATTTTTATATGATGATTGCTTGCTTTGTCGGAGCTGCTGTCGGAGCCATTATGGTTTTCGGAATTGGTATGGTGAAAAAAGGTGGACTTTCACCTCTTCGAATTGTACTAGCTGGTGCTGCTGTTTCTGCATTCTTAATCGCTGTTTCAGAGGGAGTCGGGATTTACTTTAAAATCTCACAAGACGTATCTATGTGGACTGCTGGGGGTGTAATCGGAACATCATGGAGTCAATTACAAGTCGTTGTTCCAATTATTTCAGTTAGCATATTCATTGCAATCTTATTTTCAAAGAAATTGACCATTCTTAGCCTGAGCGAAGAAGTAGCCGTCGGATTAGGTCAAAAAATTATCGTCATTAAAATCATTCTTTTTATCGTTATCATTTTACTTGCTGGTGCTTCTGTTGCACTTGTGGGGAATATGGCATTCATAGGCTTAATGGTACCTCATATGGTCCGCCCTATTGTCGGACCTGACTATCGATTTGTTATACCGATGTCTGCTCTTGCTGGTGCTTCTTTTATGCTATTAGCGGATACACTTGGACGCACAATTAACGCTCCATATGAAACACCAATCGCTGCCATTATCGCAATCATAGGCTTACCATTCTTCCTATTCATCGTACGTAAAGGAGGCAGATCGTTCTCATGATTCAACAAGCTAAAAAACAACGAGTAATCGTGCTTGCCTTACTGATGCTTATTGCAACAACCATCGCGATTGGAATGGGCCTAGGAGCAGCCTCACTATCTTATGATAGACTGCTACCTACACTTTTGGGCCAAGGTACATTTAAAGAAGAATTTATTTTATTTTCTCTTCGATTACCGCGAATTGTAATTACACTATTAGCTGGTATGGCACTTGCCTTATCAGGGGCTATACTGCAAGGCATAACGCGTAATGATTTAGCCGAACCTGGTATTATCGGTATTAATTCAGGGGCTGGCGTTGCGGTTGCCCTTTTCTTTTTATATTTTCCAATCGACGCAGGTTCATTTGTTTACCTCTTACCAATCGTTGGATTTATTGGTGCCTTTCTTACAGCTTGTCTCATTTACATATTTTCATATAGTAAAACAGCTGGACTTCAGCCGATAAGACTGACACTAACAGGAATTGGATTTTCATTTGCTCTTTCTGGAACGATGATTGTCCTTATTTCATCTGCTGAACGTGCAAAAGTAGACTTTATCGCAAAGTGGATTGCGGGAAACATTTGGGGAGATGACTGGGTTTTTGTGTTAGCACTCCTTCCGTGGTTAGCCGTACTCATTCCATTTACTTTCTATAAAGCAAATCGATTAAATCTCCTTGCCTTAAACGAGCATGTAGCAATCGGTGTTGGTGTCGCACTTGAAAAAGAACGCCGCTTGCTTCTCATAGCTGCCGTCGCATTAGCAGCTTCTGCCGTTTCGGTCACAGGAGGAATCGCCTTTATTGGACTCATGGCCCCTCATATCGCAAAATCTTTAGTTGGGCCAAGGCATCAACTATTTATCCCTGTCGCTATATTAATCGGCGGATGGCTATTATTACTTGCAGATACAATTGGTCGTCATATTGTAGAACCAAGTGGAATTCCTGCGGGGATTATGGTTGCTTTGATTGGGGCTCCTTATTTTATGTATCTATTATTGAAGAAATAGAAAAAATCCCTTGAGAATGTAATTACTCTCAAGGGATTTTTCTATTCATTCATCTTACTGTTGACCATACCCATCAAACTTTTTCGCCAATGTTGCCATTTCTTCCTCTGGCAACAAATTCGGCTCTCCAATACACTTCGTTTGATAGTAAATTTGTGCGCAAAACTCAATTTCCTCCGCAACAGTAAACGCCATTTTTATATTGTTCCCACCAGCCATTAAACCATGATTCGCAAGTAAGACTGCACGACGGTCAATCATGCCTTCAAAAGCTGCCTCAGCTAATTCTTCTGTTCCAAATGTTTCATAAGGTGCACAGCGTACATTCGGTCCTGCGAAAGCAATTAAATAAGATACTGCTGGAAGTTCCCATCCTAATGATGCAATTGTTTTTGCATAAGGCGAATGAGTGTGCACAAGCGCATTGATATCCTCACGCTTTCTATAATAAATAAGATGCATATCTAGTTCACTAGAAGGCTTTCTTTCACCTTCTACAATCTCGCCATCTAAATTCAATATAACTACATCTTCAGGCATTGTTTCAAAATAATCCAAGCCACTTGGGCTTATCGCAACAAGACCTTGCTCACGATTAAAGATACTAATATTACCACCAGTTCCCTTTGTTAATCCGCTAGTGATCATTTTCTTTCCATACGCTACAATCTCTTCTCTTTCTTTTTGTAGTAACATATATACATCCCCCTTGATGTGAACCTTTTGATGATTAGTTTGCTAAAATAATTGGTGTCCCATATTCTTTATAGTTGTTAATACATTCTTGTTGCAGTAGTGTCAGCGGTACAAGCTCATCTGTAATAATTTTTGTAATGCACTGTTTATTACACACTTCATAAAAGGCAATCTTTCCGAGTTTCGTATGATCCGCTAAAACAATGACTTCACTCGATTTGCTAAGCATCGCTTGCTTCGCTTCCCCTTCATCGATAGACGTATCTGTCAAACCTTCATGGAAGCTCAGCGCTTTACTGGAAATAAAAGCCTTATCAATATAAATTGCCGCTAAATACTGTTTTAAAGAAGGACCCTTGACCGATAATGATTTTCCGCGCAAAAAAGAAGGGTCTTATATTATGTTTTCAATTTGCACTTATATATTTCATAATGACTAAAATAGCTTTCTTAAGTTCTCAGTAAGCGGAGCCCTAACAATTCCCTTTTCCGTAATAATTGCCGTTATGTTTTCATGTGGTGTTACATCAAACGCTGGATTATATACTTTACTTTCTTTTGGAGCTGAATATTGTCCAAATCGATTAATGACCTCAGAAGCATCTCGCTCTTCAATTGGGATTTCCTTACCTGTTGGCGTTTTTAAGTCAATTGTCGGCGTTGGTGCTGCGACATAAAATGGGATGTTATAGTATTTTGCTAAAACGGATACACCAAGTGTTCCAATTTCATTTGCCACATCAGCATTTACCCAAGCAAACATTAAATTTGCCATCACATTCCCAACGTTATATCCCATCGGGCCATAGAAAGCAAACTCTGGATCAATCACCTTGGTAGAGTCTTTTCTTACAAATACAGAACCAGTATGTAAATCACCATGAAGTAAAGCCTGCGCATTCGTCATAAATGAAAATTTACGTTTTGCTACTTCTAGACGAAACTGATCATCTCCATTTGCGCGCTAAAGATTTGTTCATTCTTCGTTGTCGTTTTTCGATGAGTTTATTGTATCGGCTATACTGCGCTGTTCGTCCTTCACTGTCTACATACAATTCACTTTGACTATAATCTAATCCAATTACTTCTTCAGAAGTAATTAATTCTACCTGTTTTTCATGTGGACAAAACCAATCAACAGAAAGAGAAACAATGTAGTTTGTCCCTTCTCTCTTAATGGTTGCTTTTTTGATGATTCCGTCAATTGGTAATTCTCGGTGGAGATGAATCGAAATACCTTCCTGGAACTTTGGAATACATAACAAATAAGAACCATTCACTTGCGTAATTTTAATATTTCCATTTGTTTGGTTCGTCGTATAGCTGAATTTCCCTTGTTTTCTACTGTGGAATTGAGGCATACCTTTGATGTCTTTTAATGTGGGAACATATCCGATTGTTTTCATCTTTTTTCGCACTGCTTTTTTGTATTGTACAGGGCGTTTTGCATATGTCTCATTATATTTTTTAATGGCTGCCTGAAATCTCATTTTGCGTCATTATACACAAAAGAATCGTTACTTCTATCTAAATAATCGTATTTGGCGGTAATCGTTGTGTAATTCGGAACCTTATAGCGAATGAACCCACATTCAAAAGCGATAGATTCTAGATATTCATACAAACCAGCAACGTATTCGTTATACACTTTTCGTTCACATCCGAACGCCCTTTCTAATCTCGTTGCTTGTTCTTGCGAGGGGAAAATAGCGTATCGAAAGGCATAGGTAGCCCACCCATCCGGCAGTGACTTTTTTGTTCCTTTTACATGTACACCCTCTTTTGTGGTTGCCATATACGCTCTCCTCCCCTTATATTTCCATATTTATTATATCGTATAGGATCAAAATCGCGTACAAAAAACATGTAAGCGACCACCTATCGAAAATTCCTCCCCACCTATACCTTGTTTAGAGAAAGGGCTTCTCAGTTAAAATGATAAAACTTTAATCAGTGCTTTTTCTTCATCCTCTACTGATTATTTTCACCAATCGGTTTTTAATATACATAGTCGCTTTATTTACCTATACAAAAGTATTTTTTATGGAATGACCTCACTTAAAAAGAATGACTTGAAATTTCAAATAATATTCAAATTATAATTCGAGTTATTCATCGTACCTTCTACTATAATAGAGTTAAAGGAAACAATAGATTTTACCAGTAGTTCATCCATTTCAAGGGAAAAAACCTTACATCTTCAAATCAATTGATAATTCTTTTCAATAAAGTTGTACATTCCCCTTGACAAAATAAACAATTCTATATGATAATAAATATCGAATTAGAATTATTATAGTTAATTAAAAACTTTATTTTATGAGCAAGCTAATTTATGTTGCTTAAAACCCACATTTAGGAGGAATTGTAATATGTTATTAATCGGCACAGAAGTAAAACCGTTTAAAGCGAATGCTTACCATAATGGAGAGTTTATCCAAGTTACTGATGAAAGTTTCAAAGGCAAATGGAGCGTAGTTTGCTTCTACCCAGCAGACTTCACATTCGTATGCCCAACTGAACTTGAAGATTTACAAAACCAATACGCAACTTTAAAAGAACTAGGCGTTGAAGTATACTCTGTATCTACAGACACTCACTTCACACATAAAGCATGGCATGATAGCTCAGAAACTATCGGCAAAATCGAATACATTATGATTGGTGACCCAACTCGCACAATCACTAGCAACTTCAATGTATTAGTTGAAGAAGAAGGTCTTGCTGCTCGTGGTACATTCATCATTGACCCAGACGGCGTTATCCAATCTATGGAAATCAATGCAGACGGTATCGGCCGCGATGCAAGCATTCTTGTTAACAAAATTAAAGCAGCACAATACGTTCGCAACAATCCAGGTGAAGTTTGCCCAGCTAAATGGCAAGAAGGTTCTGCAACACTTAAGCCAAGCCTTGACCTTGTAGGCAAAATTTAAGGAGTTCGATCAAAATGATACTAGATGCAGATATAAAAACACAACTATCCCAATACCTTCAGTTAATGGAGAACGATATCTTACTTAAAGTTAGCGCAGGAGACGATAACATATCTAAAGATATGCTATCTCTAGTAGACGAATTAGCTACTATGTCATCTAAGATTACAGTAGAAAAAGTTGAACTAGAGAGAACACCAAGCTTTAGCGTAAATCGCCCTGATGAAGACACTGGTGTAGTATTCGCTGGTATTCCATTAGGACACGAATTTACTTCATTAGTGTTAGCTTTACTACAAGTTAGTGGACGTGCTCCAAAAGTTGAACAAAAATTAATCGATCAAATAAAAAACATTCAAGGCGAATATCATTTTGAATCTTATATCAGCCTAAGTTGTCATAACTGCCCTGATGTTGTACAAGCTCTTAACGTAATGAGCGTTCTAAACTCTGGTATTACACATACTATGATTGACGGCGCTGCATTCAAAGAGGAAGTAGAAAGTAAAGATATCATGGCAGTACCAACTGTTTACCTAAATGGTGAATCTTTCGGAAGCGGTCGTATGACACTTGAAGAAATTTTAGCTAAAATGGGTAACGGTCCAGATGCATCAGAGCTTTCTGATAAAGATCCGTACGATGTTCTTGTTGTTGGTGGCGGCCCAGCTGGTGCAAGTGCAGCAATTTATGCGGCACGTAAAGGCATCCGCACTGGTATCGTTGCTGAGCGCTTCGGTGGTCAAGTAATGGATACTATGGGCATTGAGAACTTCATCAGCGTAAAACGCACTGAAGGTCCTAAGCTAGTAGCAAGCCTTGAAGAGCACGTAAAAGAATACGACATCGATGTAATGAATCTACAACGTGCGAAACGTTTAGAGAAAAAAGAACTTATTGAAGTGGAACTTGAAAACGGCGCTATTCTGAAAAGTAAGAGCGTAATCGTTTCAACAGGTGCTCGCTGGCGTAATGTTGGCGTACCAGGCGAAGCTGAGTTCAAAAACAAAGGTGTAGCATACTGCCCGCACTGTGATGGTCCATTATTCACTGGAAAAGATGTAGCAGTTATCGGCGGCGGTAACTCTGGTATTGAAGCAGCTATCGACTTAGCGGGTATCGTTAATCACGTAACTGTTCTTGAGTTCATGCCAGAATTAAAAGCTGACGCTGTATTACAAGAACGTCTTAACAGCTTACCTAACGTAACTGTTCTGAAAAACGTTCAAACGAAAGAAATTACTGGTACTGACAAAGTAAACGGTATTTCTTACATCGATCGTGAAACTAAAGAAGTTCACCACGTTGAATTACAAGGTGTATTCGTTCAAATCGGTCTTGTGCCAAACACAGATTGGTTAGGCGACACTGTTGAACGTGTTCGCGGTGAGATTGTAACAGACAAGCACGGCGCTACAAACGTACCAGGAGTGTTTGCTGCAGGTGACTGTACAAATAATCCATACAAACAAATCATTATTTCTATGGGATCAGGTGCGAATGCAGCTTTAGGTGCATTTGATTACTTAATCCGTAACTAATAAAACGGACGTGGATTTTAAAAAAGCAGGTGCCTTTGGCACCTGCTTTTTTGAGTTTATCAAATAGTAAATAAAATTATATCAGCGATAATTCAAATATATCGATCGTTTCTTCAATTATATCGGCGATTTTTTCAATATATCAGCGATTCGACAAGGAATATCGACTTAACGACAAATATTGATAAATATATTCTTCTTCCAACTTCTATTTTACGATCCTAATCTATAAATTAAAAACCTTTCATTCCCATTTTTCTCATAAGCCCCCGGCAATCTAACTTCCTTTTTCAGCTCAAATGCAGTTTGATTCTCTAAGAAGAAAATATAATCTTCTGAAGGGTAATATAAGATGAGATCAACATCCCTCTCCACCGCTTCTACCGAAAGCAAAATGTTATTCACTACGTTCATAAACACTTGCACAGAAAATGGATTAAAGAAATAAAATCGATTGTCACGCGGATTAATCTCATATTCTTGCGCTAAACAACATTGAAACCCAATTTTATCTTTACTATTTTTCACCTTTCTCGCGTAACGTTCACGATTTTCCATCGCTTCTTTATAGAACTCTTCATTCATTTCAATTCCCACTGCTGAAGCACCGCACTTATGATGAATATAAAAGTTTAACCGCCCTTTTCCGCACCCAAAATCTATGATCCGATCGTTACTACTTATTTCATATTGATTCAACAGTTCTTCTAGCCCGCTATATGGTGTTGGTTCATAGCGATGGTAATGTAAAGATTTATTGAATCCTTTTTGTTCTCCTACTGTTTTTATATTGAATACCGCATCATAATATTGTTCGTTCATTGGTTTGCTCCCATTTAAGAAATAATACTTTTTATTATACACCACAGAAAAAAGCCTGATAAAATCAGGCCTTTCAGGTTGTGAAGGAAAACAAGAATGGGTAAATGAAATTTTATCAGCGTTTTTTCAAATATATTGACCATTTCTCACAATATATCGGCCATTCGACAAAGGATATCGCTCAAACAACAAATACCGACAAAAAATCTGTCGGTACTCGTTTCCTGATACTCTAGAAAGCCTGATAAAATCAGGTTTTTATTTTAAAGCTTTTAACACAGTTTGCTTCAATATTTCTACCCCATCCATGATACAAGCGTGATCAAACTTCATATAAGGGTGATGTAACCCTGGTTTTAAATTGGCCCCTAACCCTAACATAACAGCTTTTACATGCGGTCTTTTCACTGTATAGTAATGAAAGTCATCACTCCCTGTTGTATAAAGTGGCGGTGTGCAACCTTCTTCACCGTATATTTCAAGAATCCCTTTACGCATAAGTTGTTCTGCCTCTTCCGATACCTCTGCTCCAGGTGCAATATCAACCCATTCATAAGAAATCTTCGTTCCCATTGATTCAGCCGACTGAATGACATGCTCTATCTTTTTCATTAACTCTTCTAGCAATATATTATTCTCAGCTCTTACGTCTAAAGCGAATTGTCCATTCCCTGGAATAATATTTAAATTGTCTCCACCAGCTTGGCATTTCGTCATTTTAACAGAGTATGATTTTTGCGGCGATAGCCATAGATTTTTTAATCCGATATTAATCATGGAAATGACGTCAATCGCATTCACACCTTGATGTGGTCTTGCACCGTGCGCATCATCCCCATGTATATTCACTTCTAAGAACCCTGCTGCTCCATGACGGATAGATGGTGCTGCTTTTTTTAAAGGTAATTCCTCAATTGGGCGTAAATGAACACCGAATAAGAAATCAGCGTCGTCAACAGCCCCTTTCTCCACCATCTTTAAAGCGCCGTTCCCTTTTTCTTCTGCAGGTTGGAAAATAAATCTAACTGTTCCGCTTTCCCAATTGACATTTTTCAACTGTAAAATAAGCCCCATCGCAATTGTCATATGAGCATCGTGACCGCAGGAATGATTCGCCTTAAATTCCCCATCTACCTCTTGCCACAGTGCATCCATATCGGCACGAATTGCAATAACCGGTTTTCCCATTCCGATTTCGGCTATCACCCCAGGACAATCATCAAATACTTTATATGAAATTCCTTCTTCTTCTAGAAATTTAGTAATATAAGCTGTTGTCTCATATTCCTTCCAACTTACTTCAGGGTTTTCGTGTAAATGCTGAAAAATTTCAGTTAAACGCTCTTGCAGCTCTATTGTTTTCAATTTTTGTTCTCCTTCCCTAAACTCTATAAATAAAATAGTTTTTTCTAATACTAATGTTTTTAAAAATATATTGAATATTCATTCGGATGTCAAATTACTCTTCTTAATAATAAAATAACTCCTTTTTTAAGGTGCAAAAAAATATGTATTTCCCCTTATTTATAACTGAATTTTCAGCAAATTATAAACCTTTTACATTGACGAGTGTAAGAAAATACGTTTATTATAACCATAATAAACGTCCATTTTGCGACAATTTAAAATTATTAAACAAATATACATTAGGAGGTAAAATATGAAAAAAGAAATGTCCTTTGGTATAGCTATCATTCCAATAATTATTACAATCGTTGTCATGATGATTACAATTGTAGTGCTAAAACAAAGTCCACATGTTCCGCTTATTATTGGGACAACAGTTGCATCGCTTGTTGCCTGGCGTTTTGGCTATACGTGGAAAGAAATTGAAGAAGCAATGTATAAAGGGATTCGTCTTGCACTCCCAGCTATCGTCATTATTATTCTTGTCGGTCTAACAATTGGCGCTTGGATTGGCGGCGGGATTGTTGCAACGATGATCTATTATGGTTTAAAACTTTTAACATCTTCTCTATTTTTAGTTTCCATTACAGTTATTTGTGTCATTGTTGCATTGGCGATTGGAAGTTCATGGTCAACAATGGGAACCATCGGCGTTGCTGGTATGGGAATTGGAATTAGTATGGGTATTCCTGCTCCAATGGTTGCTGGTGCGATTATTTCTGGCTCTTATTTTGGCGATAAAATGTCTCCTCTTTCAGATACAACAAACTTAGCATCCGGTTTAACAAATACCGATTTATTTGTCCATATTCGCCATATGCTTTTTACAACGATTCCAGGGTTAATTATTACTCTACTTGTCTATGCATTCTTAGGCAGAAACTTTGGTGCAAATACGATTGATACAAAAGGTATCGAAAAAACATTAAACGTATTACAAGATAGTTTCGTTATTTCACCTTTCTTATTAGTTATTCCATTAATTGTTATGGTGTTAGTTGCGAAAAAGGTACCGGCTATTCCAGCTATTCTTGTCGGCATTATTTTAGGGTTCTTATCCCAAGTTTTTGTTCAAGGTAGTTCTGTTTCAGACTCCGTCAGCGCTTTACAAAATGGTTTTGTCATCGAAACTGGAAACAAACTAGTTGATGATTTATTTAACCGTGGTGGTTTAGATTCTATGATGAATACCGTTTCCATGACCATTGTCGCTATGACTTTCGGAGGGGTCCTAGAACATACCGGTATCCTTCGAGTCATTGTAAACCAAATTTTAAAACTTGCTAAATCAGCGAAAGGACTTATATCTTCTACAATCCTTTCTTGCTTTGCTACGAATCTCACTTGTTCAGAACAATATATTTCTATCGTCGTTCCTTCTCGAATGTATGCAAATGCCTATAAAGAAAAAGGACTTCATTCAAAAAACCTATCCAGAGCTTTAGAAGATGGCGGAACCTTAACTTCCGTCTTTGTACCTTGGAATACATGTGGTGTATTTATTCTCGCAACTCTTGGAGTAGGTGCATTTGAATACGCCCCTTATGCTATATTAAATTTCATTGTACCTATCATTTCTATTTTGTATGGATTCACAGGTTTTACAATTACAAAACTTTCCGAAACTGAGAAACTACAACTGCAAAAGGAGCAAGAAACAACTTTAGAAGCCTAGTCACTGCTCTTTCGTAGCCGGATAAAACGAGTAGATAGGAATCTTTAACTCATAAATAGCGCGGGGACGTCCTTGTTGATAAGGCATTTCCTCGCCGCAAATATTTGCATATCCGTAATCAACTAATTTTTTTAAAATACGTTCTGTTGTTCGTCTTGTTACTTGTAAGTAGTTCGAAAGATCCGCTGCTGTAAATTGGAGCGATGAACGCGATTTACTAAATTGAATAATTTTTGATAAGTTTGCCGGGCTAAGCTTTGTTTCTTTCGCTATCTTTAATAGCTCAGGATGATCATTTTTAAGGCTATGTACTTTTTTTTCTTTTGGAAAAGGACCCAGCAGCTCTTTTTCATCCGTCAAAATATAACAGCAACTCTCTATTGGATGATTAGCTGCGAAACCTTGAGCAATTTTAGCATGTTGCTCTGCTTCTCTCACTGTGCTTCCGTAGCCGAATCCAAGCGCTATAGGATCTTTCGAATTGTTAAATAAAGTTTGGAAAGAACTTGTGTTAATAAACCCTTCAATATCACCACGTGTTGTATACAAAACATATGAAGTTTTATCTACTTGTCGAAATGAACCGTGAATTCCACGAGCAAACATGTTGAGATGTTCAATTGGCATATGATGTTCTGACGAGAATGATACGAAACAAACTGCTACAGTTGCTGAATTACTTTTTGCTAACTGTGCCTTTGCTTTTGCATCTTGTAACCCTTGTATCATCGATTTTGTCGGATCGAGCATTCGCTCTGCAGGAACACCACGTTCTATAAGCTCATCATAGACAGCATGAACACTCGTTAGTGCTAAATCGATTAATCCCGATTGATATTTAGAATAATGAAAGGTAACAATTTCGTTTATTTCAATCATCTTAGGAAACATGTCTTGATAACCCATAACATGCGGAGTATTCTTTATACCAATATCATGAAAAACATTTGTAACAAAAGAAGAATCCACTAAGTCAATTGAAATGCGCTCTGGACGAATGTTTTGATGATATAAAACGGAAAGTAAAGATGTCGCAAACGCCATTTCATCTTGCTGCAAGTAAACGCTTGGAATTGGCATTTGTTCTCTTATTTCTTTTGAAATATAATAGGGTAAAGCACCAGAAAAAAAGATAACATCACATGGATTTAAATGCTGAATAATTTCTGGAGATTCTTTTGGAAGAGCATAAATATAAGGTTCAATCTCTATATCTTCCATTCTGTGGGCAACAGGTAAAAGTTGTTGCATAAAATCATGTGAACCAATAACTGCAATTTTTATCACCATTTGCTCAAGCTCCTTATTACTATTTAACGACTATTTAACGTCACTATATCAAATGTACAAAAGTATTGTAAACAGGAAGGGGTCTATTCAATGAAAATTACAGCAATCCATCTCTATGCAATTCGTTTACCACTACGTGATCCATTTATTATTAGCTACGGCACTTATTATGATATGCCTTCAATTATTGTAAAAATCGAAACAGATGAAGGAATTGTCGGCTATGGTGAAGGTGTAGCCGATGACCACGTTACAAGTGAAACGTGGGAAAGTACTTTTCATGTTTTAAAACATACGTTAGCGCCAGCCTTACTTGGCATGAATCCAATGAATATTGAGAAAATACACGACATCATGAATCAAACCATTTACGGCGTCCCTACTGCAAAAGCTGCGATTGACATTGCTTGTTTTGATGTGATGGGTAAAAAGTTAAAGCAACCTGTATATCAATTAATCGGTGGTCGTTATCATGAAGAGTTTCCGATTACTCATGTTTTAAGCATCGCTTCTCCAGAAGATATGGCAGAAGAAGCTGCTTCCATGATGAACAAAGGCTATCAATCTTTTAAAATGAAAGTCGGGACAGATGTCAAAAAAGATGTGGAAAGAATCGAAGCTGTGCGTGAACGAGTAGGAAGTAATATTGCTATTCGTGTTGATGTAAACCAAGGCTGGAAAAACAGTGCAAATACATTAACTGCCTTGCGCTCACTTAAACATTTGAACATCGATTGGATTGAACAGCCTGTTATAGCTGACGATATTGATGCTATGGCTTATATTCGCTCCAAAACAGACATACCGCTTATGATTGACGAAGGACTAAAAAATTCTCGTGAAATGCGCCAAATTATCAAAATGCAAGCAGCTGATAAAGTAAACATTAAACTAATGAAATGCGGTGGCATCTATCCTGCTGTTAAACTCGCTCATCAAGCAGAAATGGCCGGCATTGAATGCCAAGTTGGCTCCATGGTTGAATCATCTGTTGCTTCTTCGGCAGGATTCCATGTTGCCTTTTCTAAAAAAATCATTACAAGCGTCGAACTGACAGGGCCGTTAAAATTCACGAAAGATGTCGGCAATCTCTCCTATGACGTACCTTTTATTCGCTTAACGGAAAAGCCTGGATTAGGTGTTGATGTGAATGAAAATATACTACATGAATTAACAGTCTTTCAAGACGTTGTTCGCTAAAGGAGGACTACAACATGAACATTCTTTATGAAGGAACATTAAAACAAAACGAGCAAAGCTTTCAAGTTACACCATTATCTTTAGAGCACATCGAGCAAATTTTATCTTTGCAGGATGTTGTAATTGAAGCATTAGAAAATAAAGCTAGCTTACAACCGCTCTCACGCGAAGAATTTCAATACATACTAGATGGTAACGGTATGATGATTGGTGCATTTATAGAGCAAGAACTGATTGCATTTCGTGCTCTTTTAGCTCCGCCTATTGATGATGAACATTTAGGGCTTGATATCGGTTTAACACATGAAGAATTAGACCGCGTCATCTATCAAGAAATCTCAAATGTTCATCCAAAGTGCCGTGGTAATGGAATGCAAAAAATATTAGCAAAAGTGATTATGGAACAATTAACACAGTCAGACAGCAAATATGATTACGTTTGTTGTACAGTTGCGCCGTTTAATATTCCAAGTTTAAAAGATAAGTTTGCGCAAGGGATGGAGATTGCGGCGCTGAAGGAAAAGTATAACGATCGTATCCGTTATATTTTCGTTAAAGACTTGAAGATAGATGAAAAGAAAGACTGGAAAGCTATTGAAACACTTCCAATGCAGGATATAGCTGGTCAGCAAGAGCTATTAGCAGATGGATATCATGGGTACAAGATGGAAGAACAAGATGGAGAGTATTGGATTCGGTATGGAAAGTAGGACAATAGCCGTTACTCCCTAATATTCAATTACTTTTCTTGATTTTGTTTATTTCAAATACAAGAAAGGTGAGGTGCCCTTCTTAAGCTATTAAGCAAAATTACACTTTTTCTAAAAAGAACCCTGATTAAAATTAGGGTTCTTCTTAGCGTTCTAGAATAGAGAAGAACCCAGAAAGAATTGATAAATAACACAACAACCTTAAAAATGCATAATCTATATAGGTATGAGTTTAATTAGCTATGGAGGTACAAGAATGATAAAATTCCAATCTTTTAACGGTACCATAACCATGATTAGTGATTTTCCGATAGGAGAAAATGAGGCAGGAGCGGGTTGTTACAAATTAATATCTGTAGATAATGGATTTGGAACTTTAGTAAATTTCGTAGTAGCACCTACTACTTACTTTGTTGACAATGTAATAGTAGAAGTAGGAGATAGGGTAACTGGATATTATGATGCAAACGCGCCTGTTCCCCTCATATACCCTCCACAATTTCGAGCAATTGTTATGGCCAAAGATACACTGGATCGAAATGTGAAAGTAGACTATTTTAACAACCAATTAGAGAGCAGCGATGGCCAATTAAGATTAAATATTTCCCCATATACTCAAATTTTATTAATAAATGGGCAACCCTTTACCAGAATTCCTATAAACCGAAACCTAATTGTTGTCTATGGCGCTACCACCAAAAGTATACCAGCTCAAACCACTCCCTATAAAATTATTGTAATGTGTTAGTGATGTATAATCATTAATCAGTATTTTAAAATGGATTCCGAGCATTTACTCTTGCTGATGAATTTAATTTTAACCACTTTGATAACGTGAAAGAAAAATAAATATAGCTATATATTCCTTCTGATTCTTCAAAAATCAACAAGAGCCTATCCACATGGAGAGGCTCTTACTCACAGTCATATATCTATTCTTCATTTTTAACAAGCCACACACTCCACATGTCCAGAGTGTATGCGGCAATACATTAGGATGTTTGTGAGTTCAGTTATAAGAGGAGAAGCAATTATAAACTAAAACTGTAGTGTAATAGTAATCGCTCCAACGATGTCACTACTAAACCGTCATCTTCCAACTTGATAGCGCTAACCAGTTTTCCATTCCCTTATAATCAGGCATTATCTTCCCAACAAGACGCCAAAAAGAGCGATCATGATTTAAATGAACCATATGGCACATTTCATGAACAACTACATAGTCAATCACCCTCGGCGGTGCCATTGCCAGCTTCCAATTAAACGTTAATTGTAGATTGGAATCACAAGTTCCCCATGTACGGTTACTATCTGAAATACGGATGGAACGTGGCTTTATTTTAAAGTTACTTTGATAAGATTTTATACTCTTCTCTACTAACGCTTTACACTGCTGGTAATAAAATCGTTTTAAAGCTTGTTTTATTTTCTCATCCTCAAGCTCTTTCACATATATATGCAGCTTATCCCCTTCAAACACTGCATTGTCTTGCCCAATACTTGCATCTTGAGAAATCTGTATCGGATATGTGTTCCCTAAATATAAAAAGCTCTCGCCTTGATTATAAGCCTTCTCCTGTGGCCCGTGCATTCTCTCCTTCATTTCCTTACGTGTTTTCTGAATCCAATCCCATTTCTCCTCTAACAATTGGACTAAGTATTCAACAGGCGTTCCTTTTGGAGCTTGTACTTCCACATTCCCGTACGAATCTACATAAAGACGTACTGATTTTTTCTTCTTATAAGTTATATGAAAATGAATTGTCTCACCTAAATATGTATGTACCATTTCATCACCTATATATATCTAATTTGATTTTCTAACATATAAATTGTGGCTATGAAGAACAGAAAGAGACTTTCACTCATTTTCTCCTTCTGTTTTTACATGGCATGGGGCGAAAAAAGGCAATGACCGCTTCTACCTATGAGCGGATCCTCTCTCCCATCTAAAAGGAATGGTTTTATGTCGGTTTTTCAATCCGTATTTATATAGCGGATTTGTTCATATTATTTTTACAAATAAAAAAGAGTAGGTTACAAACACCCTACTCTATCTATTATATCATTTACTGCTTCACCATAAATGTTACAATACTTATCCTCTATACTTTACAGCTAATCCCTTTACGAAATTCCTTGCGTATCTATCACCGCACTCTTTGTAATTCTTATGGCCTTTCTTTCTTAATAGAGCGCCTAACTCTCCTTTTGTCACCTTAACTCCTACGCTATCTAATATAGCAAGCACATCCTCACTCGTTAAAGATAGTGCTATTTTCATTTTCTTTAGAAGAAGATTATTGGCACTTTCATTACTCTGTAAAGGTGCCGCAGGTTGTCCTGGTTTCGGATCTTGTTTTCCTCTTTTTAAAGTAATAAATCCATTTAAAAATGCCTCTAACATCATCATATCGCATGTTAATACGTAATCCTCTTCGACTACATCCGCATTTTCAGCCTCATGTTGTGGACTTTTCTTTACTTTTGTAAGCATATCAACTACTTCTTCTTTCGTTACTTCCATGCCACCAAGTTTAAATATTTCCACCATATCTATATCTTTTATATCCATAGCATATCTTACTCTCTTTAATATATCATTATTGCTCATAGCCATTGCTATTCCTCCTGAAATGTTGGTTATTTATCTAACCGTCAAAGTGTATTCTCTAACGTGCTTAAAAAACTATATATATCCAACTTGATTTTCCAACATATATATCCATTTTGATTTTCAAGCACCTAAGTCGCGGCTATGAAAACAAAAGAAGATCTCCACTCGCCTTCTCCTTTTGTTTTCACTTGGCATGGGGCGAAAAAAGGCAATGACCGCTTCTATGCATGGCCGGATGCTCTCTCCCATCTAAAAAAAGAATAGGTTGATGTTCGTTTTTTCATTTGGATTTATATATTATGTTAAATATAATTTTCAAACTACTGTCCGCTAAATTAATACTTTAACATTTTATCCTGATTAAAGTTTCACTTTATAATAACATTCTCAAATATTTTTCGAAGTTAACTCCCTCTACTTCAGGAATTTTTTCCAAGGAAGTATCATGAATGGCTGCTGTTAGAAATGCCTCTGCAAGCTGTACAGATTTTTCTAGGTCCTCTCCTCGCATCATGCTTCCCATTATGACCGAAGCAAATAGATCACCTGTACCAGAATAACTTTTACCATTATACAGAATCGCGTCATAAAAGGTTTTATTCTCGTCCAAATACATATTCCCGATAAACTGCTTATCTGGATTTGCTGACGGTGGATTCACGCCAGTTATGATCACCTTAGCATCAGTTTCTTGCTGCAATGTCTTTCCAGCTTCTTCTAACGCTTTGATAAAATCACTTTCATTTAAATAGCTATATAGTTTTTCATAAGATAATCCGGTTAATAGACAGCACTCCGTTACATTTGGTGTAATCACATCTGCACATTTCACAAGTTCTCTCATTCGTACTAACAATTCTTCTGTAAAAAGTTTATAGGCCTCCCCTATATCCCCCATCACAGGATCAACAAGTAAGATGTTCTCTTTTGTATGAAATTTATCTAAAAAACGAAAAATATTATCAATTTGCTCTCGGCCAGTTACGAAACCAGTATAGATTCCGTCAAAGGTTACATGAAGCTTGCTCCATTCCTCTTCGAAATATTGCATTTTAGATGTAAAATCTTCACAGAAAAAACTTGGATAACCTGTTTGTGAAGACAATATAGCAGTTGGTAAAGGACATGCCTGCACCCCCATTACCGAAAGAACCGGAATCGCGGCTGTTAATGAACATTTTCCAAAGGATGATAAATCCTGTATTACAGCGACTTTTTTCATAATAACCTCCATAAGATCTATCCCACTTAAGCTTTATTCATATTATCACAAATGAAAAATGGAAAAAATCCCCGATAATCCCGTGAAAAACTATACCTTTCACTTTCAACTAAGTTAAAGAGCTTTCTAACACTAAAAACTTACGCCTTCAATTCTATATTCACGAGTAGAAAGCGTCTCTTATAATATCGCTTGGAAATATTCGAATTCAATATAGTTTCGTTAATCCTTTTCAAAAAACTTAAAAAAGCAGCGCCCCCTAATCAGAGAGCTGGCTGCTTTTTTTTAAAATAAGTACACATGAGTTGATGTAATTCATTTCCCTCTAACTTTTGAGAGTTACACCATTTCACTGTCCCCTGTCTCATCAACACTCGCCTCAAACTTATCAAGCAATGCACGCACTTCATCTGTTGATTTCGTGCTCATCAATTGATTTCTTAATTCAGCAGCTCCATGGAATCCTTTTACATAAATTTTGAAAAAGCGATGAAGCCCTGTGATTGAACGTGGCAGTACTTCCGCATATTGATCTTGAAGATCAAGCTGTAGTCTTAAAAGATCAAGGTGTTCTTTACTGCTATGCTCTTTTGGCTCTTTTTCAAAAGCAAACGGATTTTTAAAAATACCTCGCCCAATCATAACACCATCAATACCATATTTTTCAGCAAGCTCCATCCCCGTTTGACGGTCAGGAATGTCCCCATTGATTGTTAGTAGCGTATTTGGTGCGATACGGTCACGTAATTTTTTGATCTCCGGAATTAGCTCCCAATGCGCATCTACTTGGCTCATTTCTTCTCTTGTACGTAAATGAATAGAAAGGTTCGCAATATCCTGTTTTAAAATATGCGTTAGCCACTCCTCCCACTCATTTACCTCCTTAAAGCCAAGTCGTGTTTTTACGCTAACAGGCAGTCCGCCCGCTTTTGCTGCTTGAATTAGTTCTGCTGCAACATCTGGACGCAGAATAAGGCCACTACCTTTTCCTCTTGATGCCACATTCGGTACTGGGCAGCCCATATTAATATCGATACCTTTAAATCCTAGCTCTGCCATGCCAATACTCATTTGACGGAAATATTCAGGATTATCTCCCCAAATATGCGCCACCATTGGCTGTTCATCTTCTGTAAAAATTAAACGGCCACGTACACTTTTCATACCTTCTGGATGACAATAGCTATCCGAGTTTGTAAACTCTGTGAAAAATACATCCGGTCGACCGGCTTCACTTACTACGTGACGAAAAACAACATCTGTCACATCTTCCATTGGTGCAAGTACAAAAAATGGTCGTGGTAAATCACGCCAAAAATTATCTATCATTTCAAACTCAAATCCTCTCAATATGGTTACAACTTCAAACTCTCGATTAAAAAATATAAAGCCAAATGTTACACTTATATCATGCTTCATAACTTATTATCAAACACAAGTACATTTGTGCATTTATAATTTGTGAAAATCGGCAATGTTTATTTTAACTAAAATCGATCCTAAATGGTATGTTTATAAACCAAAAAGCAGATGGTATAGATTTTTTCTATATCAACTGCTTTTCTATTATACCAACGCAAGCCAAGCCACACACTCCACATGCGTCGTATGCGGGAACATATCAACAGGCTGAACTTCCTGCGTTTTATATCCGCCTTCTTCTAATACTTTTAAGTCACGTGCAAGTGTCGCCGGATTACATGATACATATACAACGCGCTTTGGTTTCATGTCGATGATTGTGTTTAGTAATGCTTCATCGCAGCCTTTACGCGGCGGATCGACAACGATTGTATCGGCAATTACACCTTCTTTGTACCAGTTTGGAATAACGACTTCCGCTTCTCCTACTGCAAATTCAGCGTTTGTCATGTTGTTTAATGCAGCGTTTCGATTTGCGTCTTCTATTGCTTCTGGAACGATTTCAACGCCATATACTTTTTTTGCTTTTTGCGCTAGGAATAGTGAGATTGATCCGATTCCGCAATATGCGTCGATTACTGTTTCGTTCCCATCTAACTTCGCATACTCTAATGCTTTGTCATATAGCACTTTCGTTTGTTCTGGGTTTACTTGGTAGAAAGAACGTGCTGAGATAGCAAACTTAATATCACCGATAAAATCATAAATATATTCTGATCCGTATAGGACTGTTGTTGTGTCTCCGAAAATTACGTTTGTACGTTTCGTGTTTACGTTTTGAACGATTGATTTTACATTTGGGAACTTCGCTGTAATTTCTTCAATAATCGCCTTTTTATTTGGAAGTTCTGCCGTACGTGTAATAAAGACAAGCATAATTTCCCCTGTTACTTGTCCGTAACGAGCCATCACATGGCGGAGCGTTCCTTTATGGCGCTCTTCGTTATACGCTGAGATACCGTGTTTTTCACAAATACGTTTTACTTCTTGAATTAACGTATCGTTCTCTTCTGCTTGAATTAAGCATGTTTCCATATTGATGATGTCATGTGTTCCTTGACGATAGAAACCAGCTACAAGCCCGCCTTCACGTTCTCCAATTGGTACTTGTGCTTTATTTCGATAAACCCAAGGATTCTGCATACCGAGAACAGGATGAACTGGTACATCTTGTAGTCCACCGATGCGCTGCATTACGTCACGCACTTGTTTTTGTTTTGCTTGTAGTTGTCCTTCATATGTTAAATGCTGAAGCTGACAACCGCCGCATTGGTTATAAACTGGACATTCTGCATCTTTACGATATGGACTTTCTGTATGAAGCTTCATTAAACGACCAAACGCGAAATTCTTCTTTACTTTAATAATTTTAATTTGTGCTTCTTCACCTGGTAATCCATTTTTGACGAAAATAGGATATCCTTTTACTTTCGCAACACCGGCACCATCATGTGTTAAATCTTCAAATACTACATCTATGAACTCGTTTTTTTCAACTGGTGGCGTCATTTTATTAACCATTTTCCGACCTCTCTTTTTCATAACACTGCGTTACATTTTATCATACTTACATGGTCTTTTTCTATTGGAAGAAAAAAAGCTATTGACGGTGCTTCTCTATTAATGTTACGCTACTAATAATTTAATACGGACGATGTTACCTCATATATACTCGATAATATGGATCGAGAGTTTCTACCCGGCAACCGAGAATTGCTGGACTATGGGGAAAACTAATGAATACTAGCTTTTTGTGTATACAAAGACTCATATTGATTAGCTTTCTCTCATAGATGAAAGTGAATCCATATGGGTCTTTTTTATTTTTTACTTTTCTAAAAGGTCAGACATCTTACGTATGACATAAAACTTCTCTAACTTTATTTTCATTTTGATTTCCAAGCATATAAGCTGCGGCTATAAAGAATGAAAAGTGACCAGCTCTCGCTTCCTCTTTTTGGTTTCACTTGGTACGGAGCTGAAAAAGGCACTGACTGCTTCTACGCTTGGCTGGATTCTCTCTTCAACCTAAAAAAGGATGTCGGTTTTTCAAGCATATAATCCGCGGCCATGAAAAACAAAAGGTGACCTACTCTCGTTTTCTCTTTATGGTTTCACTTGGCATGGGGCTAAAAAAGGACCTGACCGCTTCTATGCTTGGCTGGATTCTCTTTTCCCTCTAAAGGAAAGGGCTTTTATGTCGGTTTTTATGCTGGTTTTTCAATTTGTATTTATTAGTTATATAACGAGCGTTTTATGCAAAAACTTTATACGAACTTCTGAAAGGGGCAACTACATGCAATATGTAATGAGCATTATCGGTATTCTTGCCGTGTTAGGTTTATGTTTTGCTTTGTCAAACAACAAAAGTAAAATCAACTTCCGTGCAATTGCTATTATGATTGGTTTCCAAATTTTAATTGGTTGGTTTATGTTTGGCACAAAGATTGGTCAGCAAATTATCATTTTTATTAGTAAAGTTTTCAACAAGCTGATTAAACTTGGTACAACAGGTGTTGATTTCCTCTTTAACGGAATCCAAAGAGACTTTGTCTTTTTCTTAAATGTACTATTAATTATCGTCTTTTTCTCAGCACTACTTTCTATTTTTAGTTATTTAGGCGTTTTACCATTCATCGTTCGCGTTGTCGGCGGTGCGATTTCAAAAATTACTGGTTTACCACGCGTTGAATCATTCCATGCAGTGAACTCTGTATTCTTCGGTTCAAGTGAAGCATTAATCGTTATTAAAAATGATTTAAAACATTTCAATAAAAACCGTATGTTTATCATTTGCTGTTCAGCAATGAGCTCGGTTTCAGCTTCTGTTACAGCATCTTACGTTATGATGTTAGATGCAAAATATGTACTAGCAGCACTTCCATTGAACTTATTCTCTAGCTTAATTGTTTGTTCATTATTAACACCAGTTGACACACAAAAAGAAGAAGAAGTAGTTCAAAAATTTGATAGAAGCCTATTCGGTGACAGCTTTATCGGTGCAATGATTAACGGTGCACTAGACGGCTTAAAAGTAGCAGGTATCGTTGCTGCTTTAATGATTGCCTTTATCGGTGTTATGGAAGTTGTAAACTACGTAATTAGTGCAGCTTCAGGCGCAATGGGATATGCGATTACACTGCAACAAATCTTCGGTTATGTTCTTGCTCCATTTGCATTCCTAATGGGTATTCCAGCTCACGATATCATCCCAGCTGGTGGAATTATGGGAACAAAAATTGTGTTAAATGAATTCGTAGCTATTCTTGATTTAAAAGAAGTTGCAAAAACGTTATCTCCACGTACAGTTGGAATCGTTACCGTATTCTTAATTAGCTTCGCAAGTATTAGTCAAATCGGTGCGATTGTCGGTACAATCCGTGCCCTGTCTGAAAAACAAGGAAGCGTCGTATCTAAGTTTGGCTGGAAAATGCTATTTGCATCCACACTTGCTTCTATTTTATCCGCTACGATTGCTGGATTATTTATTTAATCATGAATCACCCTATCTTCTTCTATTTCGAGAGGATAAGGGTGATTTTTTCATCTCAAAAAGTGAGCATCTAATAATATGCAAAATTGCATACACCCTTTCATAAAATTTCTCTTTTATATATCAAGAGATAAATATATACTAATATTGGTCAGAAAATCTTTTTTGTCTATTTGCAGTGAAGAAATATCCAACAACAAAAACCAAAAGTGAAAAGAGTGTTCTTTAAAACTACCTTCGAAAACTACTATTTTCGAAGGTAATTTTTTTGTTCAAAAAAATTTTACACAAGACAAATTCTTTGCAAATACACATCATTTTTGTCGAATTCTCCCAAAAGAGTTATTCCCCTCTATATTCCATAGTGATATGATAGACAAGGGTATGCTTTACATAAACAATCTCTTATAAAAAAACAGATAGAGAATTTATTACATATAAGAGCCAAATATAAAAACACAATAGAAGGATGATATTATGAAGAAATATGCATGTATCGCTTTGCTTTCTTCTGCTATTCTCGTAGGTTGTAACACTAGTACTGCTAGTGAAAAACAAACAAAAGAAGCAACTTACAAGGGCAAACACGAAACGAAGGAAGTACAGACCAAAGCAGTAGAAATACCTTTAACACAAGGAATCATTTCATGGGATCCATTTGAATACAACGCAAAAAATACGACACTTTATACAAAAGGTTTAAAGGATTCATTTAAAGAAGTGCGTTACAATATTTGGCGTACAGCTGACGGCCCTGAAAGTAAACAAACCTTTGTATCACAAGACAAAGCTCGTGATTTTGCTCTCCCGTTTCATTTACAATCATTTCATTTAAAACGTGGAGAATTTCAAATTGAAACAGTGGGATTAAAAGATGACAACACAGAAGTTCCCCTAGTGAAATCTACGATTACATTCCAGCAATATGTACCTTTCCTTATGTACCATGCGATTGAAAAATACCCTGGACCAAGTGATGGTGATTTAGGTTTATATGTACCACCAGAACAGTTTGAAAAGCATATGCAATATTTAAAAGATAACGGTTATACAATGTTAACGTTTGAACGTTGGGGTGATGTAAACCGCGTCAATAAGCCTGTCTTTGTAACAATGGATGATGGTCGAAAAAACAATATGAATGCTCTTCATATTTTACAAAAATTAAAAGATGATACATTCCAACCAGCAGCAACAGAATTCCTCGTTTCAAGTACTATTGATACACCAAATCGTCTTACGACAGATGATATAAAACAAATGCTTGATTCAGGTATTTTTTCCATTCAATCTCATACTGCTAACCATACAATGATGGCTTATACAGCTAATTATGATGAAGAATTACGTGCATCAAAAGAAAAAATCGAAAATCTTACAGGCAAAAAGGTCATTGCCCTTGCCTA
Organism: Bacillus sp. Medicinal_06; assembly: GCF_056711665.1. Lineage (NCBI taxonomy): Bacteria > Bacillati > Bacillota > Bacilli > Caryophanales > Bacillaceae > Bacillus > Bacillus sp. Medicinal_06. The sequence continues at coordinate 104,939 of NZ_JBWYHD010000010.1, forward strand.
TCCGGTAGGTTCTTATAATGATCCAGCTGTGGAAGAAACGAAGAAACATTATGAATTTGCAGTAACTACCGATTATGGAACTCATATTACAAAAGGCACGCCGAATGAACAATACTTAATTAAGCGACACTTTGTTGGCCCTAATACAACAATGGCCCAGTTCATGTCGCTTGTAAAAGAAAAATATTAATCGTTTTTTAGGCTACTTTTATGAAAAAGTAGCCTTTTCTTTACTTTTCCAACTTTAAAATCAGCTTAAATTTTAGTCTTGAACATGTAGTACCACTTTCTTAAATGTTATAATTTGTAAAAAACACATTGGAGGTTCCGATGAAATTACATGCTCTTTTTGATTTCCTACATCTATTATTTTTAAGTATAAAAAGTCATTATGTTTTTGGCATTCCTAGTTATGTATTTTTAATTCCTTTCATCTTTGTTGTCGGCTACATTGTTATCATTTGTAACAAACCCGCAAAGAGAAAAAGACTTCGCAGTAGAGAAACTTCTTAACTATTTATTTCTTTGAACTACCACCACTTTATTATAACGATATAAAGTGAAACTTTAATCAGCCCGCCCCCACCTATCTTCCTCGTTTTTTGAGGTGAGATGCTGGATAAAAGTGAATACACATTGAGTTCTATTTATATTTTTGAAATTTTCTTGTATTATGTATATAAGAAATCTTTCGAATAAAGGAGATTATACATATGTCATTTGAACAAACGTTAGAAAAGTATGCTGCTCTTGCAGTCAATGTCGGTGTTAATATTCAGCCTGGACAAACATTATCTATTAATGCCCCACTTGAAGCTGCTCCATTTGTCCGTCTTGTTACAGAAAAGGCATATAAATCAGGTGCAAAACATGTATATGTAGATTGGAACGATGAAGTATTAACACGTTTAAAATTTGATTTAGCCCCTGAAGAAGCATTCTCAGAATTTCCTGCTTGGAAGGCACATGCACGTGAAGAATTAGCAAAAGAAGGCGCTGCATTTATGTCCATCTATGCAGAAAATCCAGATTTATTAAAAGGTGTAGATGCTAAAAAAATTGCAAGTGCTCATAAAGTTGCTGGAGAAGCAATGAAAGTATACCGTGATTATGTACAAGCAGATAAAGTAAGCTGGTGTGTGATCTCTGTTCCTACGAAAGAATGGGCAGCTAAGGTATTCCCTGATGTGGCACCGGAAGAGCAGGAAGCAAAACTGTGGGATGCAATTTTCCAAGCAACTCGTGCAAACCTAGAAAACCCTGTGGAAGCATGGAAAAAACATGATGAAACATTACATAAAAAAGTAGACTACTTAAATGAAAAACATTATAAAGCTCTTCATTATACAGGTCCTGGAACAGATTTAACAATTGAACTTCCAGAAAAACATGTATGGGCTGGAGCTGGTAGCCTAAATGAAAAGAATGTACCATTTATGGCTAATATTCCAACAGAAGAAGTATTTACAATGCCATTAAAAACAGGTGTAAATGGACAAGTATCAAGCACAAAACCATTAGTTTTTGGAGGCAACATCATTGATAACTTTACACTTACATTCGAAAATGGACGTATTGTAGGCTATAAAGCTGACGTTGGCGAAGAAGCTTTAAAACATTTAGTTGAGACAGATGAAGGCTCTCACTTCTTAGGAGAAGTTGCATTAGTACCTCATGATTCACCAATTTCTAACACAAATATTTTATTCTATAATACGCTATTTGATGAAAATGCATCTTGCCATTTAGCAATTGGAAATGCTTATGCATTTAACTTAGAAGGCGGTAAAACAATGTCAAAAGAAGAGCTTGTAGAAAATGGTGCAAACGCTAGTATTACACATGAAGACTTTATGATTGGTTCTGCTGAGCTTGATATTGACGGTATTACAGCGGACGGCACACATGAACCGATTTTCCGTAAAGGGAATTGGGCATTCTAAATCAAAACTTTATAAATCCTAATGAAAAACACTCTTTTTTAGAGTGTTTTTTTATTTGGGCTGTGGAAAGTCTTTGACGCAAGATGGTAAATAAAATTTTATCAGCGATTTCCCAAATATATCGACCATTTCTCAAAATATATCGGCGCAATTTCAAATATATCAGCAATTCGACAAAGGATATCGACTAACCGACAAATAACAACAATAAATAAGAGACTGCCAACTCTTATTTCCCAACAAACAAAATAAAGTAGCTATCTTCCGTAGAAGATAGCTACTAACAAATAGAAATTACAATCCTAACGAAATATATTTAATTTCTAAATATTCCTCGATTCCAAAATAACCGCCTTCACGACCAATCCCACTTTCTTTAAATCCACCAAATGGAGCTTGTGCAACGGATGGAAGTCCATCGTTCAAGCCAATAATTCCATATTCTAATGCTTCACTAATTTGAAAGGCTTGGCTAATATCTTTTGTAAATACATACGCCGCTAAACCATATGGCGTGTTATTCGCACGCTCAATGACTTCTTCTACCGTTTCAAATTTCGCAACTGGTGCAACTGGACCAAATGTTTCTTCATTCATACATAACATTGTGTCATTGGCGCCTCCAATGACCGTTGGCTCAATGAAGTGACCATTTAATTCTGTAAGTGTTTGGCCTCCATACAGAATTTCGCCACCTTTTTTAATTGCATCTTCAATATGTTCCTGTACTTTTTCTACAGCATTGGCATCGATAAGTGGTCCTACAGTCGTACCTTCTCCAAATCCATCACCTACTTTAAGCTGTCCTACTGCCTTTTGGAATTTCGCTGCGAACTCTCCATACACCGCTTCTTGCACAAATACACGATTTGTACATATACATGTTTGCCCAGCATTACGGAATTTCGAACCAATTACTGCTTCTACTGCTTTATCTAAATCCGCATCGTTCATTACGATGAATGGAGCATGACCACCTAGCTCAAGCGAAACTTTCTTCATCGTTTTCGCAGCTCCACACATTAATTCTTTGCCAATTTCAGTTGATCCTGTAAATGAAACCTTTCTTACGCGTCCATCTTCCATCCAAGTATCGGCAATTGCCTTTGCACTACCTGTTACAATGTTTAAAACACCTTTTGGGATATCAGCTTCATGTGCAAGTTCAGCTAATTTTAATGCTGTTAACGGTGTTTGACTTGCAGGTTTTACAACTGCTGTACAGCCTGCTGCAAGTGCTGGGGCTACTTTTCTTGTAATCATTGCCGCTGGAAAATTCCATGGGGTAATCGCTGCAATAACGCCCACAGGTTGCTTCGTTACTAAAATGCGTTTATTCGGGTGAGAAGCTGGGATCATGTCACCGTATACTCGTTTCCCTTCTTCCGCATACCACTCTACAAAGCTATTTGCATAGTTCACTTCCCCAAGTGCTTCTGCAAACGGCTTTCCTTGTTCTTTCGTCATAATCGCTGCAATTTCTTCTTTGTTTTCATCAATTAATGTAAACCATTTTTTTAATTTTTGTGCACGGTCAGCTGCCGTTAATTTTGACCAAGATTTAAAAGCTTCATGTGCGGCATCTACAGCTTGCTTTGCCTCAGTGACCCCACCTTTTGGAACAGTTGCAAATACTTCCTGCGTAGCCGGATTATTAATCTCAATTTGTTCCTGTAGCTTAATCCATTCTCCATTTATATACATCGCTTTTTGATCTAAGTTTACATACGTCGCTTTTTTATCCAATGTTCTCTTCCTCCTTTATATTCTCTTCATTTTCTAAGTTGTTTCCTTCATACTTACCGAAAATCATTCTAACAAAGAAATAGCCTCCAAAAACTACCCAGCCTAATACCATTAACCACTCATATGGCCAAATTAATGCAGCTGGCATTCCAGGCATATATAGCAAAATAAACCCAATACTTAGGATCGTTGCAATACTTCCAACAACTTTTCCTTTTTTCACTTTGAATGGTCGCTTCATATTCGGATCCTTTTTACGTAGTACTAAAAAGGACAGGCTAACTAATAGATAAGAAACAACAATGCCAAGCCCACCAGCATCTACAATCCAAACGAGTGCTGGTCTTCCTAGTAATGGTGCAAAGAATGAAAGCATCCCTAAAAATATAATAGCATTTGAAGGTGTTTTATATTTTGGGTGGACTTTCCCAAACCAAGCTGGAACCATTCCTGTTTTCGCCATTGCATATAAGACGCGACTACCCCCTATAATAAAAGCATTCCAACTTGTAATAATTCCTGCTAATCCACCAAAAATTAAGATATTCGCAAAGATTTTCGAACCAAATACAGCTCCCATTGCATCAGCTGTTGCTAGTTTTGTCTGCATTAATGTATTTTGATCTAACGCCATCGATACACCTAAAGCAATTAAAAGATAAAAAATGACGGCACAAACGACAGAGAAAATTAAAAGCTTTCCAATTTCTTTGAACGGAAGATTAACTTCTTCTGCTACTTGTGGAATGACATCAAAACCAACAAATAAAAACGGAACCATAATAAGGACAGCCATCACACCGCCCGCACCGTCTATAAAAAACGGTTCTAAGTTTTTCGTATCGCCATTCAAGCCAGCACCAAAGACAAGCATGATACCTGTCGCGACAATGAATATTGTAAATACGCTTTGAAATACCGCTGCTGTTTTTACCCCAAAATAGTTAATAGCTGTAATAAGGAGTGCTCCCCCCATCCCAATCATTGCCCATGTTAAATATACATCCCAGCCACCAATTGTCCATAAATATATGCTTTGATAGTCTGGTAGTACATAGTCTACAACGGTTGGAAGTGCAACAGCCTCAAAAGTAACAACTGATACATAGCCTAGTACCATTGCCCAAGAAGCAATAAAGGCTGCCTTCTTTCCAAATGCCTTATATACATATAATAAACCGCCGCCAGTTTCTGGCATAGCTGAGGCAAGCTCAGCATATGTTAATCCAACGAAAATAACAAGTAATCCGCCTATAATAAAAGCAATAACTGCCCCCATAGAACCAGCAGACGTAACCCAATCCCCCGAAAGTACAACCCACCCCCATCCAAGCATTGCACCTATCGCAAGGAAAAGAACATCAAAACGTGATAGTACTTTTTTAAGTTCCTTCTTCTCTCCCAACTAAATATTCCTCCCCTATAAACTTCTTAATTTTCCTAGTAGCTGCAGATTGACTTATTTTCAGGAATTCTGCGACTTTATAACTTGATCCATGTGTTTTATACGCTTTAAGAATAATATTTCGTTCTACTTCTTCCAACATTTTATAGAGGCTTTGACCGGATTGCTCAACTGTAGATTCCTGCATAGATATCGGTAAGTCTTCTATCATGACAATGTCATCAGCAGTAATGACAATCCTTTCAATTACGTTTTCTATTTCTCTATTATTTCCTTCCCAAGGATACCCTACGAGTATTTGTAATGTGCTAGGTGCTAACTTTACATCACGTCCATATTTTTCATTAAAATGTTGTAGGTAATGATAAACTAACGGTAAAATATCTTCTGTTCTCTCGCGCAGCGGCGGAATTTGAATCGGTATGACATTAAGACGATAATATAAGTCTTTCCGAAACGTCCCTTGCTTTACCATTTCAGCTAAATCCCTATTCGTAGCTGCCACAATTCGAACATCTACTTTTTTTAGTTCTCTACCTCCTACTGGGCGGAATGTTTTTTCTTGTAGCACTTGCAGCAGTTTCGCCTGAATTTCAAGTGGCATTTCACCGATTTCATCTAAAAAAAGAGTCCCTTTATGAGCTAACTCCAAAATGCCCTTTTTCCCTTCGCGATTTGCGCCTGTAAAAGAACCACCTGAGTAGCCAAACAGTTCCGATTCAATTAAGTTTGTCGGTAATGCCGCACAGTTAATTTCATAAAACATTTCATTTTTGCGATGACTCACTTCATGCAAATGACGTACTAATCTACTTTTCCCTACTCCAGTCTCACCTAAAATAAGAACTGTACTATCTACCATAGATACTTTTTTGATTGTTGCGACTATTTTTTGCATAGCTATACTTTTAAAAATAAGTCCTTCATATTCATACGTTTCTCTTAACTCTTTTTTATATGTCTTTAACTGATTATCCATCTCCTCTACCTTTTTTCGTAATTGATAGAGTTCCGTAAGGTCACGAGAGTAACTAATCACCCTTCGTAAATTCCCTTGTTCATCAAAAACAGGTCTTGTTCGAACGTGCAAATACTCTCCCGACTTTGTTGTTTGAACAAGTTCAATTGGCTTTTTCTTCTCAATTACTTCCAATGTTGCAGATGGATAAAAAATCCCTTCTTTTTGCAGCTCTTTTACATGTTTTCCTACTAGCTCTTCAGCAGATAATTGATAGTGTCTTTCACATGTGCTATTTACACGGACAACAGTCCCTTTCTCATCCGTAACAAAAATCTCATCAAATGCATATTCAAACACATCTTTTAAATCCATAAATGCTCGTTCCTTTTCTGCAACCATTCCAGCCACTCCTCAAATTCAGGGTCCATTGCTTCACTTTATTATTACTTACATTTCATTATAAAGTGAAATCTTTATTTAAGGGAATTTTCTGTATTTTTTTCGAACAGAGTAAACTAGAATGATTGCACATTTGTTGTAAATCCATTTTGATTTTCAGGCAGATAGGTTAATGCCATGAAAAAAACAAAAGGGAATCCGCACTCATTTTCTCTTTTTTTACTTAGCATGGGGTAGGAAAAGGACCTGACCACTTCTATGCATGGACGGACGCTCTCTCCCACCCAAAAGGAAAGGTTTTATCTCAATATTATTTACACACGAGCGATATCTGCTTGCTCATAACAAGCTTGCAAGGAATCTTCAATAATTGTAAGCCCTTCTTCCAATTGCTCATCTGTAATAACTAGTGGCATTAGGACACGAACTACATTCCCATACGTTCCAGCAGATAATAAGAGCAGTCCACGTTTATTTGCTTCAGCACATAAACTTGCTGTTAATGCTTTATCTGCCTCTTTTGTTGTACGGTCTTTAACAAGCTCAAACGCACACATCGCTCCTAAACCACGTACATCACCAATACAGTTATACTTTTTCTTCATTTCCTCAAAGCGATCCATTACAGCTTTCCCTACATGCAGAGCTCGCTCATTTAATTTTTCATTCTCGATAATATCCAAAACAGCTAATGCTGCAGCGCATCCTAATGGACTTCCAGCGTATGTTCCACCAAGTTCTCCTGGTGCTGATTCATTCATAATTTCTTTTCGCCCAATAACTCCACTAATCGGTACTCCTGCCCCTAATGATTTCGAAACAGTAATTAAGTCTGGAACGACATCATAGTGATCAATGGCAAAATATTTTCCTGTACGGCTAAAGCCTGTTTGAATTTCATCAGCTACAAATAAAATGCCATGTTCAGAGCAAAGACGGCGCACTTCTTGCACAAACTTCTTACTTGGAACGATAAAACCACCTTCGCCTTGAACAGGCTCCATTACAACAGCAGCTATGCTTTCTGGGGCAACTTCTGAGATTAAGAAATTCTTGAATTCTTCGATAATAAAGTTATCATATTGTTCATCTGTTAAACCTTCTGGACGACGGTATTCATATGGGAATGGTGCTTTATATACTTCTGGTGCAAATGGACCGAATCCAAATTTATAAGGCTTTACTTTACTTGTCATCGTCATTGTCATCAATGTACGACCGTGAAATCCCTTCGAAAACGCAATAATGCCCGTTCTTTTCGTATACTTACGAGCAATTTTCACGGCATTTTCAACCGCTTCAGCACCACTATTTAAAAACAATACTTGTTTCTCAAAGTTTCCAGGAGCTAATGCAGCAAGCTTCTCTGCTAATTCAATATATGGCTCATACATCATTACATTAAAGCCAGTATGAATATATTGATCTACTTGTTTATGAAGCGCCTCTTTCACAGCAGGGTGGCAATGTCCTACGTTAATTGTTCCAATCGCTCCTGCAAAATCGATAAATTGATTTCCATCTACATCTGTTACAAGCGCACCATCAGCTGACTGTACGAATGTTGAAATCCCATTACTCACGCCCCTTGGTACGATATTTTGACGGCGTTCTAATAAAGAAGATGCTTTCGGTCCTGGAATTTGTTCATTTACTTTAGCGAATTTTGTATTCATCGTTTCTCCCATCCTTTTCTATGCTATGATTTTCTTTTTCTATATTGCAAGATGTATGCCAACTTATAAATGCGCTAACTTTCTAATCTTCTCAGTATTTCGACATAAAAAATAAGTCTATATCGACTTAATACGAGTCGATATAGACTTATTTTATTTATAGATTAGACTTTTCTCGTTCCCAAATCAGTTCTCCAGAATCAGAAATGAAATGCCCAACAGAATCTAATACAATATCTGCAAGTGGTGCTAATGTTTGAAGATCACCCGTCCCCGAAAGAACTCCAATCGCATAACAAGCACCGCTATTTTTTGCTAAATGTAAATCTGTTGGCGTATCCCCAACAACTACTACCTCCCTTGGGTCTAACCCAAACTCTTCACAAAATGATTCTACAATTTGCTTATCTGGTTTTTGGGCTGGAAATGTATCTGAAGCTACAATATAATCAAAAAACGTCTCTAATTGACACTGCTTTAAAAAGAGTTCTGTTGGTGCAAAATCATCCGCAGTCACAATACCTAAAATGAGCCCTTTTTCTTTCAATACTTGTAAAAGTTTTGGTAAGTCTGCTGTCATTCTCATATGTGAACGATGTTCGTACATAAGAGTAAATAGTTTTTCACTTATCCAGTGATGCATATCACTCTCTTTAACAGACGGTATATACTTACAACAAATTTTCGCTATATCGTGGCTTGTTCCTGCTGCCAATACACTACGTGGATGAACGAATGCCCCTTCAACACCAATTTTTTCTAAAATAGTTAACCGTAATGATTGAGGTAATCGATGTAGTTCTACAAGTTCAGCTACAAGTTCTTCTGCTACCTTTATCCAAATTGAGTGAAAATCCATTAACGTTCCATCTTTATCAAAGAGTATTGCCTTTATCTTCTCCATAACACCCTACCTTTCTGCCCTTTTCACATTCAGTGTAGCAAGTAAATGTGGATGTAAGATGAACGGATTGTAAAAATACCATAAAAATCAAACCAACTCCCAATTTACAATTCAAATCTAGTCTAATCGTTTGGCGATTTTATTACGATGCTATCAATTTTTATTTATAAAAAGAAAAAACAGAAGTTTTAGCAATAGAGTTTATTAGTGGAAGATGATAAATGAAATTTTATCGGCAATTTTTTCAAGATATCAGCGATTCGACAAAGGATATCGATCTTGCGACAAATAGCAATAAAAATAAGAACCTGCTGCCTTCCTTGTTCCCCTCTCCTGAACATAAAAGAGGATGCCTTTTATAAGGCATCCTCTTTATGTTCAGGAACAAATAGTTCAAGACAATGATATATATTTTCAAATTCCATCGGTGCATCTCCGCCATATTCACCATCTAGATTAATCATTAATTTATCCGGTGAATGAACCTTAATACGATTTGCCTGCGTATATAACACCTTTGGATTATTAATATGCTCACCGCGCTGTGCTTGTGTTGCTGCTTTAATTAAATCAGCAATAGAGCCCTTCTTTAGCACTAATAAGTCAAATAACCCATCATTAATAGATGCATATGGTGCAACCTTTTCAAAACCACCAACAGAGCGCGTATTCGTAATTAAAAACATCGTAATTTCTTCTTGTAATAGCTTGCCATCATACTCAATTTCAACATATGTTGGATGTAATGATGGCAGCATTTCGATACCTTTTAGATAATAAGCAAGCTGCCCCAAAACTGTTTTCAACTTACTTGGTACTTCATATGTTAATTCTGTAATGCGGCCACCGCCAGCAATGTTAATAAAATATGTATCGTTTGCTCTGCCTAGGTCTAGTGGAACAGTCTTACCTTCACAAATAATATCTGCTGCCTCTTCAATAGAACGCGGTACACCAATTGCACGTGCAAAATCATTTGTCGTCCCAACTGGAATGATACCGAATTTCGGACGATGTTCATGCCCTACTAAACCATTTACTACTTCATTTAACGTCCCGTCACCACCTGCTGCAATAACAACATCAAACTTACGATCCGCAGCTTGCCTCGCTGCCACAGTCGCATCTCCAGGACCAGTTGTTGCATGACAAGATGTTTCATATCCAGCTTGTTCTAATTTTTGTAATACTTCTGGCAAGCTCTTTTTAAACAACTCACGACCAGAAGTAGGATTATAAATTATTCTTGCTCGCTTCATCATTCATTAGCACAGGAAATTTCTGATTCATAGAAAAAGAATATACCGAACCCTTATTCAGCGTTCCTATGCCTACCTCCTCTCATCTTCCTATCCTTCTTTTATCCCGCTCAAATAGGCAGTAAGAACCCGATTCGTGTAACCCTCCATTAGTACATGTTCACTAACGAAGGTTTTGCTTTATTTGACCAAGAAATATATCTTTCCATTCTTTATTACTTCTCATTGTTTCATAAAAAATAAATATAACGAATAATAAGTATCTATTATTTCACGAGATGAAAAACTCTCTATGTCTAGATTTATCATTATTCCCACCTTTTTGCAACTATCATACCATAGTTGCTATATAAACATTTTCTCACTTTTGTCAGTTAATCAAACGTTTATTTAAATATTTTCTTAATTTAAACAAACGTTTGATTAACTCAGAAAAAACACCCAAATATGGGTGCTTTCTCTGTTTAATCTTTAATCGTTTAGCTTATCGCTTATTGATTTCTTCTAATAAGATCTTGTTAACAAGTGGTGGGTTAGCTTGTCCTTTTGTTGCTTTCATAATTTGACCAACTAAGAAGCCAATCGCACGATCTTTACCGTTTTTGAAGTCTTCAATAGATTGTTCGTTATTATCAAGAATTTCAGTTACAATTTTACGAAGTGTGCCTTCGTCAGAAATTTGAACAAGACCTTTTGCTTTAACGATTTCTTCTGGGTCTCCACCTTTTTCAATTAATTCGTTAAATACTTTTTTCGCAATCTTAGACGAAATTGTACCTTTTTCAATTAATTGAACCATTTTAGATAGACCAGCTGGCGTTAATGCTACGTCTTTTAATTCTTTTTGTTGTTTGTTTAAGTATGCAAGTACTTCACCCATTAACCAGTTTGATGTTAATTTCGCGTCTGCACCATCTGCGATTGTCGCTTCAAAGAAATCAGACATCTCTTTTGTTAACGTTAATACGTGTGCATCGTAAGCTGGTAAGCCAAGTTCTTCAACATAGCGTACTTTACGAGCATCTGGAAGTTCTGGAATAGAAGCACGAACGCGTTCTTTCCACTCATCATCAATGTAAAGCTCAACTAAATCTGGCTCTGGGAAGTAACGGTAATCGTCAGACCCTTCTTTTACACGCATTAAGATTGTTTTCTTCGTTGCTTCATCATAACGACGTGTTTCTTGTTGAATGATGCCACCAGATAATAACTCTTTTTCTTGGCGTACTTGTTCATGCTCAAGACCTTTTTGTACATAAGTAAATGAGTTTAAGTTTTTCAGCTCTGCTTTTGTACCAAACTTCTCTTGTCCTACTGGACGAAGGGAAATGTTTGCATCACAGCGAAGAGAACCTTCTTCCATCTTACAATCAGATACGCCTGTATATTGAATGATGGATTTTAATTTTTCTAAGTATGCATATGCTTCTTCTGGCGTACGCATATCTGGCTCAGATACGATTTCGATTAACGGCATACCTTGGCGGTTGTAGTCTACTAATGAGTATCCTTCACCTGTATGCGTTGATTTACCTGCATCTTCTTCTAAGTGAAGACGTGTAATACCGATACGTTTCTTTTTACCACCTACTTCGATTTCAATCCAACCATTTTCTCCAATTGGCTTATCGTATTGAGAGATTTGGTATGCTTTCGGATTATCTGGGTAGAAATAGTTTTTACGGTCAAATTTTGTTTCTGTTGCGATTTCACAGTTTAATGCCATTGCAGCTTTCATTGCAAAGTTAACTGCTTCTTTATTTAGAGTCGGAAGCACACCAGGATATCCTAAGTCAATTACACTTGTTTGTGTATTGGGAGCCGCTCCGAATTCTGTTGGACTCGCAGAGAAAATTTTCGAATTTGTTTTTAACTCAACGTGAACCTCTAAACCGATAATTGTTTCAAAATTCATCTATGCTCGCCTCCTTACAGACTTGCTTTTTTTGTATGATAATCTGTTGCTTGCTCAAACGCATGTGCAACACGGTAAATTGTCGCTTCATCGAAGTGTTTACCGATAATTTGTAAACCAAGTGGCATGTTGTTCGCACTAAATCCACATGGAACAGAAATTGCCGGAACACCTGCTAAGTTTACTGGGATTGTTAAAATGTCGTTTGCATACATTGTCATTGGATCGTCTACTTTTTCCCCTATTTTAAATGCAGGAGTTGGAGTTGTTGGTCCAATAATAACGTCATAGTTAGCAAATACGTTTTCAAAATCATTTTTAATTAATGTACGTACTTGTTGTGCTTTTTTATAATATGCATCATAGTAACCAGAGCTAAGAGCAAATGTACCAAGCATAATACGACGTTTTACTTCGTCACCGAAGCCTTCGCTACGCGTGTTTTTGTAAAGGTCCATTAAGTTATTCACATTGTCAGAACGAACGCCATAACGTACGCCATCAAAGCGTGACAGGTTAGCAGACGCTTCAGAAGAAGAGATTAAGTAGTACGTTGCTAAAGCATATTTAGAGTGCGGAAGAGATACTTCTTCCCAAGTTGCACCCATACCTTCTAATACTTTTAAAGCAGCTAGCACTGACTCACGAGCTTCTTCGCCAACACCTTCTCCTAAGTATTCTTTTGGTACAGCGATACGTAAGCCTTTTACATCGCCTGTTAAACCAGCTAAGTAGTTACCAACTTCAATATTTGCAGAAGTTGTATCCATGCGATCAACACCTGAAATTGCTTGTAATAAGTATGCATTATCTTCTACTGTACGTGTAATTGGTCCGATTTGGTCAAGAGAAGATGCAAATGCAACTAAACCAAAGCGAGATACACGTCCATAAGTCGGTTTTAAACCAACAACGCCGCAATATGCTGCTGGTTGACGGATAGAACCACCAGTATCAGATCCTAAAGAGAATAGCACCTCTCCAGCCGCTACTGCTGCTGCAGAACCACCACTAGATCCACCCGGAACATAGTCTAAGTTCCATGGATTTTTTGTAGCGTAGAAACCAGAGTTTTCATTTGAAGACCCCATCGCGAACTCGTCCATGTTTAATTTACCGATTGTAATTGTATCAGCAGCTTTTAGCTTTTGAACAACTGTTGCATCATAAATTGGATCGAAGTTCGCTAATATTTTGCTCGCACAAGTTGTACGAAGACCATTTGTTACAATGTTATCTTTCACACCGATTGGCATACCGAATAGTAAACCATTATCTTCAGCACCAATCTTCGCATCTAGTTCTTTTGCTTTCGCACGTGCATTTTCTTCATCTAATGTAAGAAAAGCTTTAACATTATCTTCAACATCCGCAATACGCTTGTAAGATTCTTCTACTAAATCCGTAACGGAAATTTCTTTGTTGTTTAATTTTTTATGTAACTCTGATACTGAATGATCAAATAATGACATCGAAATTCCCCTCCTCTATTCTAATACTGCTGGAACACGGATTTGATTATCTTTGTGATCCGGTGCATTTTTTAATACTTCTTCAACTGGTAAACCTTTTTCTGGCACATCTTCACGCATAATATTTTTCATCTCTAATACGTGAGTTGTTGGTTTAACACCTGTTGTATCTAATTCATTTAACTGTTCTGCAAATGTAACAATTGCATCTAGTTGTTTTTGAAATTTTTCTGCTTCTTGATCTGTAATTGCAAGACGTGCTAAATGCGCTACATGCTTTACATTCTCAACGGAAATTCTTGACACGGCTAGGCCACCTCCATAATATATCGTTCAATCTACAATACTATTGATGATACCAAATTTTCAGTACTTCAAGCAAGTCAACACACGGTACTTACAGCATTTTTACATAAAAAAAGAAAGGCTTCTGCCTTTCTTCTCACTTTATTGTTTATTAATCAATTTTTTTTGTTAAAAATAACACACATATTAAATCGTATCCTTTGACACTAAGTGTTTCACTTCATGTATAAATGCCAAGTAACATACTGGAAAAAGCACAAACAAAGTTGATGCTAACAAGGAAATAGCTTGGATATTTCCTTGTTAGCTTTATATCTATGATAGATAAGTATATTACTATTATAAGATTTCTTTTTCATTTAGTCTGAAAAAGCAGGCAATAATTATTTGACATTTATTTGCAATAAGCATAGAATAAAAATAAATATTACGAACCTCGAAATATACGGGAGTGGAAATAATTGTTGCAATACGAACACTTTTTAGACTTACTGCTAGATAACGCCAAGAAGCTTTTCTATCCAGAAGAATGGGTAAGCCTTGATTTATCGCTTTCTAAAACGGAGGTATTCTGTCTATTATGGATGGAACGCAATACGGATATTACAATGACAAAGATCACCGAACTTCTTGACATTCCAATGAGCACGACGACAGGTGTCGTGAATCGACTTGTGAAAAAAGGATATATCGAGCGCTATCGGAATGAAAATGATCGACGCATTGTACTCATTCGTTTAACTGAAACTGGCGTACAACTCGTTCAAGAAGTGAAACAAAATGCTGCTCATTACTTTAACCTTGTGACAGAAGCATTATCAGAAGAAGAGAAGGCATTCTTACTACAAATCTTCCAAAAGATTATGAATCACATCGCTACGTCACAACAAAAACAAATCGAAAAGCTTCCTACACCTAAGATGAAAAACATTCCGATTGAATAAAGCCCTTTATGGGTTTTTGTTCAAATTATTATTTCGACATTCGTAATATTCGACAACCGAAACAAAGGGGATATAAATATGAGAATTATTTTGTATACAGGTAAAGGCGGCGTAGGAAAAACTAGCATTTCAGCAGCAACGGCACTTCAAAGTGCAAAACAAGGGTTAAAAACATTAGTCATGAGCACGGACCCAGCTCATAGCTTGGGAGATTCATTCGGCATAAAATTATCTTCTGAACCACTAGAAATTCGTGAAAATTTATGGGCGCAAGAAATCAATACAATTTATGAAATGGAAAAAGGTTGGGGGAAATTACAAAAATATATTACATTGCTATTCACATCAAAAGCAGCTGACGATATTACAACAGAGGAGTTAACAATGTTTCCTGGTATGGAAGACTTAATTAGCTTACTCCGTGTACTCGATTACTATAAACAAAAAACATATGATGTCATCATTATTGACTGTGCACCAACTGGAGAAACGCTAGCCATGTTAAGCTTTCCTGATATGCTCGGCTGGTGGATGGAAAAACTCTTTCCGATCAAAAGAAAAGTTTTAAAAGTTGTCCGTCCTGTTGCACAACCACTCCTCGGCGTTCCACTCCCTACTGATGATATTATGGACGAATTAACGAATACGATTGAACAGCTAGGAGAAATGCGAGATATTTTATCTAATCGAGAAGTGACAAGTATTCGCGTTGTTGTCAATCCAGAAAAAATGGTTATTAAAGAAGCACAGCGTAGTTTCACCTATTTAAATTTATATGATTATAACGTCGATGCCATCATGATTAACCGTGTCATTCCTGATACTGTTACTGACTCCTACTTTCAAGCATGGAAAGATGCTCAAAAGAAATATAAAGCACTAATTCAAGACAGCTTTCAACCACTTCCTATTTATGAAGCTCCAATGTTTGAGCAAGAAGTAGTTGGTTTACCGATGTTAGAGCGTGTAGGGTATGCTTTATTTAAAGATGACCTCAATCCAACGGAAGTAAAATTTAACGGTCGTACACAGTATGTCAAAAAAGATGGAGATGAATATATCTTTGTTCTCTCTATCCCATTCTCTGATAAAAGTGAACTATCCTTAAATCAAAAAGGTGATGAACTCATCATTCGCGCCGGTTCTGTCAAACGGAACATTACGTTACCAAAAACATTAACGCATTTATCCGTTCAAGGTGCAAAATTTGAAGGCGATGTATTAAACATTCGCTTTGGAGGTATGGTTCATGCGTGAGGAATTATTAAGAAAAATCATTCAAACCAAATTAAAAGTTGGGATGTATATCATAAATGAATTACCTACTCCAATTCAGCAATCTGCAAAAAAAGCGCTAAGTATTTTACAAGAAGAGCTTTCTTCTTGTATGCAAGAAACAGCGAAACCTACAAAGAGTAACTTAAAGAACATTACGATTGAATAAATAAAAAAGACCAGGAATTGGTATTATTGATATTATCCCCTTTAGGTAGACAGTGTAAAAAAGACCATGTATACAGATGGATGTTACACTATTACTTGGAGGGGATTTTTTATGGTAAAAAAAGGTACAACATTTAATACATACTCAAATGAGATAAAGTTAGTTATTTAAATGGTGAAGGCAGCTACGATATGATAGCGGAGAAATATGAGATTAGAAGCTCTACACAACTTAAAAATTGGGTGAAAAAATATAAAGAATGTGGTGAAATTACAGATACTCGCGGGGAAAATAATAAAATGAAAGGTATACCGAACCCTTTAAAAGGCAAACGGATTCATTTTAAAACTGTTGAAGAAGAGCGTGATTACTATAAGGCTCAGGTTGAATATTTAAAAAAGCAGTATCCAAATCTGTAAATGGGGGCGTACTAAAATATAAAGAACGATATCATATCATTGAATTACTAAAGAGAAAATATCCCGTTATATGGCTTACTAAATTTGCGGGTGTACATCACTCAAGTTACTATAAGTGGGTTCATACAAAAAGTATGAACAACATGCGACTAGAATCCGATAAACGATTAAAAAAGGTAATTCAATCTATTCACGTAAAGCACAAAGAATATGGATATCCACGTATGAAAATCGCTTTAGAAGAAGAGGGGTATTTTATAAATCGCAAAAAGGTATATCGATTAATGAGTGAGCTTAACATTCAGTCTATTATTCGGAAGAAGCGTCGCTTCTTTAAAGGGAATTATTCTAATACTTTTCCAAATGTTTTAAACCGTGAATTCAAAGATCGCCAACAAAATGAAGCGCTTGTTACAGACATTACCTACCTACGATTTCAAGAGGGCTTCCGCTATCTTTCTGTTGTACAAGATATTTATAATAACGAAGTTGTTTCTTGGAAAATTTCCAAGCGTAATGATAATGAACTTGTATTAGATACAATTGAAATGTTGGCACAAAAAAGAGATGTGCGTGGAACCATTCTCCATTCAGATCAGGGGTTCCAGTACACATCTCATGCCTACAACAAACGACTTTTAGATTTAGGGATCATTGGCAGCCACTCTCGCAAAGGAAACTGCCATGATAATGCCTGTATCGAGTCATTTTTCTCCCATTTTAAATCGGAGATGTTGTATTTGAATCATTTTAAAACAGAAGCGGATTTAATACAAGCAATCGAAGAATATATTTACTTTTATAACTATAAACGTTTCCAAAAACGACTCAACCATCGAGCTCCGATAGAATATCGAATCTCGATGGCTGCTTAGTCTTTTTAATACTGTCTACTTGACAGGGATAAGACCAGAAAACTCCTGGCCTTTTTCTACCTAACAGACATTGGATTTTATATTATACAGAATTGGAAGGTACAAAATTAGGGTATCGTCCGTTAGGCATGGTATATGTTGAACGAACTAACAGCGGAGGGGTTCCTACTCTTAGTTCGTTCAACCCGATGTTATTTTACGATTTTCTCTAACTCTTCAAGTGAAAGGTCTACCGAAATTGCACCATCTTTTGTGTCTTTCTTAATTGCATCTGTTACTTCTTTTGAATGGTATAATTCAATCACTTTTTTAATCGTTGGATCATTTTTATCTTTCGTGCGAGCCGCAAAAATATTAATATATGGTTTCGCATTCTCGTTTTTTGGATCTTCTAAGAAAATAGGATCTTTCGTTGGGTTTAAACCAGCTTGACCCGCAACACCGTTATTAATAACGGAAGCTGCTACATCTTTTAATACACGTGGCGTTTGCTGCGCAACAACTGGTGTAATTTTTAATTTCTTTGGATTTTCTGCGATACCACTTGGGTCACCAAATAATCCAAAGTCTTTTTTCAACTTTAACAATCCGGCTGCATCAAGAAGTTTTAATGCACGAGCTTGGTTCGTTGGATCATTAGGAATTGCAATTTCTGAGCCAGATGGAATTTCACTTGGTTTTTTATATTTCTCAGAGAATAATCCCATTGGTGCAATTTGAGTTGTTCCAACAGCTGTAATATCTAATTTATGTTCCTTTTTAAACTGCTCTAAAAAGGCAATATGTTGGAATGAATTCAATTCGATATCGCCATCGGCCAACGCCTTGTTTGGTGTTGTATAATCCGAAAACTCTACAAGTTTAACTTTAATTCCTTCTTTTTCAGCTTTCTTCTGAAGAATAGGCCAAGCGTCTCCATCCGTTCCTGTTATACCGACGCGAACTACTTTTTCTTTTGCATCAGCTCCGCAGCCACTTAATACTGATGCACTAACCAGTGCCGATAATACAAATGCTAAAATCTTTTTCATTTCCTTTCCCTCTCTTCCCTTTATGATCTACGTAAGAATACTTTTGCAAAATAGTTTCCTAAGTTTTGTGCAATTTGTACAAGAATAATAAGCAATACAACCGTCACGAACATAACCGACGTATCAAAGCGTTGATAACCATATGTCATTGCTAAGTCACCTAGACCACCGCCACCAACAAGACCGGCAACTGCCGAAAATTCAATTAAACCTACTGTCATAAATGTAACTCCTAAAATTAATGGTGCTAACGCCTCTGGAACAAGAATTTCAAAAACAATTCTTAATGGTGATGCACCCATTGCTTGTGCTGCTTCAATAACTCCCTTTGGTACCGAAACAAGGTTTGTTTCAACCATTCTTGCAATCCCAATTGAAGCAACCAGCGTCATTGGAAAGATTGCTGCTGCCGTTCCGATTGTTGTTCCGATAACAGTGCGCGTTAAAGGACTTAATGCTACTAAAAAGATAATAAATGGAATGGGACGAATCGTATTAATAACAATATTAAGAATAGAAAAGACCAGTTTGTTTTCTAAAAAATTCCCTTTTCTTGTAACATACAAAAGTAAACCTAGAGGTATACCAAGTATTGTGGCAAATATAAGGGTTACAATTACCATCAAGAGGGTATCCCCTGTCGCATCTAATATACGAGGCCAAAATATACTCCAATCAACTCGCATGAGCTTCTACCTCCTTCAACTGCACTTGCAGTCTTAGATGTTGTAATGCTTTTTGAATTTCTTTCTGTTCACCTTGTAGTTCTACAAGAAGATTTCCAAATAAAATATTTTGGAGTTCAATAATATTTCCATAAAGAACATTTACATCAACGTTATAATTTTTCGCAATATACGATAATATCGGTTGTCCTGTCTCTTCTCCAGTAAATGTTAAGCGATAAATCTGTCCACCATTTTGGATTTTAGCAAGAACACTTTCCGGTAAATGATCGTTAATAACAGATCGAACGAAATTTTGTGTCGTCTTTGTTTTTGGCTTTGTAAAAACATCAAATAATGTGCCTTCCTCAATCACTTTTCCTTTTTCCATCACGGCTACATGGTGACAAATTTCTTTCACAACCTGCATTTCATGTGTAATAAGAAGAATTGTTAAATTGTATTCCTTGTTTACTTTCTTTAGTAGATTCAAAATTTCTGTTGTTGTTTCAGGATCTAGTGCCGATGTTGCTTCATCACAAATGAGAATATCTGGTGACGTTGCAAGTGCTCTTGCAATCCCTACGCGTTGCTTCTGACCACCTGATAGTTGTTCTGGATAATAGTTTGCTTTATCTTCTAGTCCGACAAACTTTAGCAGCTCATTTACTCTTTCTTTTATCTCATTCTTTGGCAATTTCGCTAATTTCAATGGATAAGCAATATTCCCAAACACGGTTCTCGAATTAAATAGATTAAAACTCTGAAAAATCATTCCGATTCTTTGTCTTAGCTTTCGTAACTCCTTCGTTGATAAGGAAGTAATATCTTTATCATCTATCGAAATCGTTCCCGCTGTTGGTCGTTCTAACATATTCACTAAACGTAACAGTGTACTTTTTCCAGCTCCACTGAAACCGATAATACCAAATATCTCACCCTTATCAACCGATAATGTTACATCTTCGACGGCATGAACGGATTGCCCGGCTGATTCATATACTTTACTTACATTTTCAAAAGAAATCATTACTTTCCCCTCCTATATGCTGTAATAACTTGAAGCAGAGCTTTGAGGTAAAATAAAAAATGCCCTCCTTCTTATCCGTAATAAAAATAAGAAGAAGAGCACTTATATACTCATTCACATCTTCTCATCTTCCAAGCCTCTCAGAGCTTGCTGGAATTAGCACGGTATTCAAAAACCCGTTGCTGAGGTATCATAGGGCCAGTCCCTCCACCTCTCTGGATAAGAGTGTATCAATTTAGTTGTCATTTAATTAAGTTTTATTATAAAACTCGGAAAAGTTAGAGTCAATAAAAATATTAGAAAATAATATTTTTATTTTCTACAAGATTATAAAACAGAAAGATATTATATCCATTACACTTCTTTCTATTTGATTTTCCCCACTGATTATTAGCCCTCACCAATCGGACTTTTACGGATAGTTTATCTCCCATCTAATTTCTTTAGAAAAGCGGAAGCAGCTCGCTCAGAATCACAGGACGCCCGCGCCTTAGGCAGAGAGGCGTTTTTCGCCTCGTCCGAGGGGGTGAAACGACCGGAGATTCTAGCCGCTAGAGTTGGACATTGCTCCCGCCGAATTTTGAGGTGGGAGTATTACCGCCCTAAAATAGCGGGATAAATCCTAAAGCAAATTTTACATGAATGTAAAATTCTTCTTCACATCTTCTTTCTCAAAGGAAAATATCCTCTGTTAATGGAATAACATTATATGAATAAGAAATAAAGACGGAGGACGATCGTTCATATGAAAACAGCCCTTTTACTCGTTGATATTCAAAATGATTATTTTCCAAATGGTAAAATGGAACTGCGCGGTGCCGTTGAAGCTAGCGAATATGCAAGTCAACTGCTCCAGCATTTTCGAGAAGTGAATCAACCTATATTTCATATCCAACATGTATCTATGAAAGAAAATGCTACTTTTTTTCTCCCGAACACGGAAGGTGTCCACATCCATAAAAATGTTCGCCCCTTAAAAAATGAAACAGTTATTCTCAAAAACTATCCAAACAGCTTTCGGGAAACAGACCTACTAGAGCAATTACAAAACTTAGAAATTGAACATGTGATTATATGCGGGATGATGACTCATATGTGTATTGATGCTACAGTAAGAGCTGCTTTTGATTTCGGTTTTCATTGCACTGTTGTACATGATGCATGCGCAACAAAAGATCTCCTCTTTAAAAATGCTACAATTCCTGCTGTCTATATCCATAATACAATTTTAGCAAGTTTGAATGACGTATATGCAGATGTTATGAGTACAGAAGAATTCTTAAGTTTTAGAAACTCCATCTGAAATAAAAAATCATGTCCCTCACTGACAGAGACATGATTTTTTATACTGCTATTCATAGGCTAATGTAGCTTAAAATCTCCCGAACTTGTTTTCACTTTTTTTCCTCAGCACCTTTACTCCCATTAACTTATTCTTTGACTTCTCTTCATCTTGTATTATTCTTTGTATAATAAATATGATTTAGAGATTCTTATTGTTAAGAATAGAGGGGTGAAAAATCATGCAGCCAATTAAGATTGGGAAATGGATATTGGATGTTGATATTGAGAAGACAAGAGAATTTTATCAAAAAGAGTTCGATACTTGTAAATGCCAGGATTGCAGAAATTATTATATATTAGCTTCTAATGAATTAAAGCCTGCAATTTCTGATATATTTTCTCTATTGGGAATTACCCCCTCAAAACCAGCAGGACTCTCTGCATATCCAACAGAAAACAGCGAGATTCTTCTATACATGGGTCACTATCATTTTGTAGGTAAAATGCTTAAAGGTCCACTGTGTACAACCAGCCATTTTACAGAGGAGAATACAATTGAGTTAGACGGTTTCTGCTTAGGGATTTCAGAAGAGTTACTATTTGTTCCAGAAGAATTTCCAGAACCTATACTACAATTAGAATTTGAAACAAAACTTTCGTATGTTCTTCATGAAAAAGAGTAATGATTTAACAGGTACTTTATTTAACAATTCCCATTTTAAAATGAAACAACTTTATTAACCTTGTGCCATCAATTGAATAGATGGTTATTCTATTTCAAGAATCAAAATTAAACATTATTATTATTTCTGTACCACATTTTCTGAAAAAATACAAAAACACCACTTCCAGTGAGCAAAACTGAAAGCAGTGTCCTTTTGTCTAACCATAGATTTTCTTTCAAATTGTATTATACAGGAAATCTTTAAAAATAATACAGAAAAATATGACGAATGGATTAAATTTTCTGGCGTTTTTGTTTCTGTTCACTTTTTACATTTCAGCCTACTATTTGTAGGCAGTAAGACTAACACCGATTAAAGTCCTACTTTATTGAAGTAAGATAACTGTTTTCCAATCAAAAACTTTCTTATTATGAAAAAGGCCTTCCCTATTACAGGAAGGCCCTTTCACCTATTTCTTATAAAGTTTCAGAAGTAGTTTTTGCTTGCATGTGAAGTGCTAGGTAGTCAGGTCCACCAGCTTTAGAGTCTGTACCAGACATGTTAAAGCCACCGAATGGTTGGTAACCTACGATTGCACCAGTACATCCACGGTTGAAGTATAAGTTACCAACGTGGAAGTCTTCACGTGCTTTTTCGATATGTTCACGGTTGTTAGAGATAACTGCTCCTGTTAAACCGTATTCTGTATTGTTTGCAATTGCAAGCGCATGATCGAAGTCTTTTGCTTTACAGAATGCTACTACTGGTCCGAAGATTTCTTCTTTCATTAAGCGAGCATCTTCTGCAACGTCAGCAACGATTGTTGGTTGGATGAACCAGCCTTTAGAGTCATCTCCTTCGCCACCTGCTACTACTTTACCTTCTTCTTTACCAATTGCAACATAGCTCATTACTTTATCAAATGCAGCTTGGTCATTAACTGGTCCCATGTTCATGCCTTTTTCAGCTGGGTTACCTACAGTTAATTCTTTTGTTAATTCAACAGCACGATTTAATACGTAATCGTATACATCTTCGTGGATTACTGCACGAGAACAAGCAGAACATTTTTGTCCTGAGAATCCAAATGCAGATGCAACGATAGATTTAGCAGCTAATTCAAGATCTGCTTCTTTATCAACAACAATTGTATCTTTACCGCCCATTTCAGCGATAACGCGTTTTAACCAAATTTGGCCTGGATTTACTTTTGCTGCGCGCTCGTAAATACGAATACCTACATCGCGTGATCCAGTGAAGCTAATGAAACGTGTACGAGGGTGGTCTACTAAGTAGTCACCAACTTCAGATCCACTACCTGGGATGAAGTTTACAACGCCTGCTGGTAAGCCTGCTTCTTCTAATACTTCCATAAATTTCGCTGCTACTACAGGTGTTGTACTAGCTGGTTTTAGTAATACTGTGTTACCAGAAACTAATGCAGCTGTTGTCATACCTGCCATAATTGCGAATGGGAAGTTCCAAGGAGAAATGATAACACCTACTCCTAATGGAATGTAAGAGAAACGATTATATTCAATTGGACGGCTTTCTACTGGAATACCGTCTTTTAATTTCAACATTTGACGACCATAATATTCCATAAAGTCGATTGCTTCGGCTGTATCAGCATCCGCCTCATTCCATGGTTTACCTGCTTCTTTTACAAGAATAGCAGAGAACTCATGTTTTCTACGACGAACGATTGCTGCAGCGCGGAATAAAATGTCTGCACGCATTTCTGGTTTTGACTTTCTCCAAGTTTGGAATGTTTCATCCGCCACTTGCATTGCTTTTTCAGCTAATTCACGGCTTGCTTTTGAAACACTGCCCACAACTTCTTCTTTATTCGCAGGGTTTACAGAAACGATTTTCTCGTCTGTAGTGATCTTTTCTCCCCCGATAATTAATGGATAGTCTTGTCCAAGATAAGATTCTACTGTCTTTAAACCTTCTTCAAACGCTAACTTGTTAGCCTCTACTGAAAAATCTGTAAATGGCTCATGTTTGTATGCTACTACCATTCTTTTTAGCCTCCCCTTAGAAAAACGTTTACATTTTACAACATTATTCTACACGATAATTTAGATTTATTCAAATATTCCTAGACTTATATTTTAAAAATTAATTAATTTTTAAAATATAATAAATAAAAAAAGCTTCATACATACGTATGAAGCTAAATAATATGAGCATATTCCATAATATTTTTTCCAATTAATAGAATTGTTACTAATAAAAATAAAGTACGAACATATCCAACACCTTTTTGCACAGCAAACTTCGATCCTAAATATGCTCCTAAAATCATAGATAATCCCATAATAATACCGTATTCAAAATGAATAATATCCAAAAATAAAAATGTAATTAAAGATACAATGTTACTAACGAAATTCAAAACTTTTCCAGATGCAGCTGCTCGAATAAAATCCAAACCAATTAATAAAAATGCAAAAATTAAAAAAGATCCTGTCCCCGGTCCGAAAAATCCATCATAAAATCCGACAATTAAAATAACGAAGTAAAACATTAATGTTTTTCCTTTTGTCATCTTTTTATAGGTGGAGACACTTCCCCAATCTTTTTTTACAATAATATAAATTGCAATAAATACCAACATAATCAGTACGAGTGGACGTAAAATATCTGGTGGAATAAATTTTACAACTAAAGCTCCCAAAACAGCCCCAATAATAGTTAATGGGATTAACTTTCCTACTATACGAAAATCAACTTTTTTTGAACGAATAAAATAAATTGTACTTGTTAATGACCCCATCGTCGAAGCTAACTTATTTGTCGCGATTGCCGAAGCTGGTGGTAATCCTACAAACATGAGTGCCGGAAGTGAAATGAGTCCCCCTCCTCCAACAACTGAATCAATAAATGCAGCCAAAAAACCAAAAGCAACGAGTAATACGATAATCTGTAAACTTAACTCATCCATGTCTTTTCTCCTTACCCCTTTTAGTTCATAACATTAGAAATTATAACAAAATTACAGCAAAAAAAAAGCTGTTCCATATAGGAACCGCTTTTTCTTAATCTAAAATTTTCACAAATGGTTCATCTTGCTTCGCATCACGAATAATAATCGCTTCTGGTCGTTCAACAGATTTAATTGTCACCTGTACTTTAATATAATTCGGGAAGTATTGCATAACAAGTCCCGCAACATACTGTGTAAATCCAATTACTTCTGCTTTCCCATTAAACTGAACTGGAATTTCAACCTTCATTTCTTTCAATTGATCATCTTTATAAAATCCTCTACCAATAACAGCTGTATAATCACCTTTAAAATAATCACTCAATTTCGCTTTAAAGTTTTCTACATTTGTGTAATCTTCACGCACATCCGTTTTAGCTGATTCAGAAGGGAACAAGTAATATTTTTCATTAATTGCTTTCCAATCCCCTATACTTTCACTACCTTTATCCACTTGAGCGTAAGATACAAATTTCCCTGGTACGAGTGTCGATTTTGGTCCTTGACGATAAATTGCAAATGTAATTGGAACATTTTTCGTATCTTGATTTTTGTGTAACACTTTCAAAATCTCTTGTGCCATTGGCTTAGCCTTTTCTAACATCTCTTGTTCACTAATTTCAGCTTCACGTGGATATCCATGTTCTTCAGTAAAATAATGAACAGAGTTCATTGCAAGGCCAATTACAATGCCACCCAATTCAACTTGATCGCCATTTCTTTTATAATAATCATGCTCTAAAATATTCGAAAGATATACTGGTGTTTTTTTATTTCGAACCTCTAATGATTCCGATCCTGCTTCTAACGCCGGATTCAGTCCAATATTAGGAAATTTCGCTGCATCTTTTTTCAGCTTATCCTCTAACTCTTTTTGTTCCGCATCGGTACGCTTTCTCTTTACAAGCATTTGTACCGTGTCTTTTTCTAAATATTTGCCACCCTGGAATAAATAATCCTTTGTACTAAAAGATTCCTTTGCAATACGCATTAATCCTGTTTCAAATTCATCAATATCCAGACGGCTATTTAGTCCTTGTACAACTAAGCCACGCGCAGAACCTGGATCAAATGGGACTGTTGTTTTATAATACTCATCAGAAATAGAATACTTCGGAACAATTGCTTGTTCTTTTGATTTTCCCGATTTCTCAACAACTTTTTCTTCTTTTTTCGTATCTGTGCTACATCCGCTTACAAGTAGCCCAAGACTTAATACCGCTAATGCTATTTTTTTCATGGTAAGTTTGCACCTCTTACTTATTCAGCTCTTGTAAGAACCTCTCTTCATTCCA
The DNA here is from genome assembly GCF_056711665.1 of Bacillus sp. Medicinal_06. NCBI lineage: Bacteria > Bacillati > Bacillota > Bacilli > Caryophanales > Bacillaceae > Bacillus > Bacillus sp. Medicinal_06. Next base: position 131,569 of record NZ_JBWYHD010000010.1, read on the forward strand.
AACCTCAATATTATGCTTCTCTGCTTGTGCTAATTTTGATCCTGCTGCTTCACCAGCAACGACTAAATCAGTACTTTTACTTACACTACCTGTTACTTTTCCACCTAGCTCTTCAATCTTTTTCTTCGCTTCAGTGCGCCCCATAACTTCTAGTTTTCCTGTTAGGACAATTGTTTTTCCAGCGAAATAAGATTCAACATGTTGTAAATCCGCACGTTTTATACCCTTATATGTCATGTTAACGCCGTACTCTTTAAATTGCTGTAATAATTCTAACACGTCTTCATTATCGAAGTACGTTACAATTGATTGAGCCATTTTCTCGCCAATTTCATTAATCTCTTTTAACTCTTCTTCTGTTGCTTTTACAAGGTGGTCCATTGTTTCAAAATGCTCAGCTAACGTGCGAGCCGCTTTTGCTCCGACATGACGAATGCCGAGCCCAAATAATAGACGCTCTAGCGAGTTTTCCTTAGAAGCTTCAATTGCTTGTACTAATTTAGAAGCGGATTTCTCACCAAAACGCTCTAATTGTAACAATTGCTCCTGCGTTAATGGATATAAATCGGCAAATGTTCGAATATAATCTGCTTCAAAGAGCTGTGTAATAACACGCTCTCCGAGTCCATCAATGTTCATTGCATTTCTTGAAACAAAATGAATTAATCCTTCACGAATCTGCGCTGGACATGTTGGATTAATGCAACGAAGAGCTACCTCTTCTTCTAAACGAACAAGTTCACTGTCACAAGTCGGACAATGCGTTGGCATATGATACTCTTCTTCCTCACCAGTACGTTTATCGAAAATCACGTTAACCACTTCTGGAATAATGTCTCCAGCTTTTTTCACAACAACATAGTCACCAATTCGAATGTCTTTTTCACGAATTAAATCCTCGTTATGTAGAGATGCACGGCGGACAATTGTTCCTGCCACTCGAACAGGCTCTAGTTCCGCAGTTGGTGTTACAACACCAGTACGTCCCACACTTAGTTCAATCCCTATTAATCTCGTTACAACTTCTTCTGCTGGAAACTTATAAGCAATCGCCCAGCGCGGGCTCTTTGCTGTTGTTCCTAAACTCTCTTGCAGCGTCACATCGTCTACTTTAATTACAATTCCATCGATCTCATAATCCAGGTCCGGACGCTTTTCCTGCCATTCTTCTACATAAGCGATTACGTCTTCAATCGTTTCACATGTGCGGCGATTTGGATTTGTTTTAAATCCAAGCTCACCTAAAAAGTTTAGTGACTCGCTATGTGAGGCAATCGTTTTTTCTTCTACATCAGCAAGACCGTACACAAACATAGACAAATTGCGTTTCGCAGCAACTTTCGGATCTAACTGACGAAGTGATCCCGCTGCTGCATTACGTGGATTTGCAAAAACTGCTTCACCATTTTGTTCTTTTTCTTCATTCAATTTCACAAATGAACGCTTTGGCATATATGCCTCACCGCGCGCTTCTAACGTTACTTCTTCTTTTAAACGAAGAGGGATCGCTTTAATTGTTTTTAAATTTTGCGTAATATCTTCACCAGTTACGCCATCACCACGTGTTGCCCCTTGAACGAAGCGTCCTTTTTCATAATGAAGGGAAACAGCAAGACCGTCAATTTTTAGTTCGCATATATATCTTACATTTGAACCATCAATTCCTTGACGTACTCTGCGATCAAAATCACGTAAATCTCCCTCATTAAAGGCATTTCCTAAACTTAGCATCGGTGATTTATGCGTTACTTTTTCAAATATATCAAGCACTGCTCCCCCAACTCGAACAGTGGGAGAGTCTTCTGTTAAAAATTCTGGGTTCTCTGTTTCTAATTTTATAAGCTCCTGCATATCGCGATCATATTCCGCATCAGAAACAGAAGGATTGTCTAATACGTGATATTGATAATTAAATGCATTGAGCATATGACGAAGCTCTTCTATACGCTGCTTTATTGCTTCCTTTGACATATCCTCACTCCTCTCTATTGTTTCGTTACAGGTGCAAATTTCGCTAATAAACGTTTAATTCCAATCGGACTCGGGAAAGCAATATCTAATTCTTTTGCGTCACCTTCACCTTTCACACTTACAACTGTTCCGACTCCCCATTTTTGATGGGACGCTTTATCGCCTACAGCCCAGCCAATTTGCTCTCCGCCTGTCGTTTTCACTGCCGGCCGCACAAATGCAGAACGAGAACGTGTTGTCGTCGCCCCGGCCCCGGTTGTTCTTCCTTTTGCACTAAATGTTTCACGCTTTGGAGCTGTTTCATTTAATGATTCTAGTAATTCTGTAGGAATTTCTGAAATAAATCGAGATGCTGCATTCATATTTGTTCTACCAAATAAAGTACGCATTTGGGCGTTCGATAAGTATAACTCTTCTTCCGCGCGAGTGATCCCTACATAGGCTAAGCGGCGTTCTTCTTGCATTTCATCCTCTTCCATAAGAGAACGAGTATGCGGGAAGACTCCCTCCTCTAAACCAATAATAAAGACAACCGGGAATTCCAGTCCTTTTGCCGAGTGCATCGTCATTAAAATAACTTCTTCACCTGCAGTTGGATCTTCATCCACACGATCAATATCCGCAACAAGCGCTAAATCTGTTAAGAAAGCAACAAGACTCTTATCTTCACTTTGTGATTCAAATGTTTGCGTAACAGATAAGAACTCATCTAAGTTTTCAAGTCGTCCTTCAGCTTCTAAAGAACGTTCATTCTTTAACATATCACGGTAACCTGTCTTCTCAATCACTTCTTCTACTAGTTCCGTAACGGATAAATATTCTTGCATGTTTACCCAGTTGTGTAGTAGACTTGCAAATTCTTTTACTGCTTTTGTGATTTTTGCACTTACCCCAACATGTTCAATTTCATCTAATACAGCTGTTAATGAAATACCATTTTGCACGCCATAGTTAATGATTTTATCGATAGAAGTGGCACCGATTCCGCGTTTTGGCACGTTAATAATACGTGCAAAACTAATTTCATCATCTGGATTCGCAATTAAACGTAAGTAAGCTAAAATATCTTTAATCTCTTTACGATCATAGAACTTAATGCCGCCGACAATTTTGTATGGGATATTTGATTTTAAGAAAATCTCCTCGACCATACGAGACTGCGCGTTCGTACGATACAGAACCGCAAAGTCTGTATATTTTCGATTTCCCATTTGAATTTCATCGCGAATTTTCTTCGCCACAAAATATGCTTCATCTTTTTCCGTTGCAGCACGGTAATATGAAATCTTACTTCCGATTTGATTATCCGTCCATAATTTTTTCGGTTTACGATTTGAATTGTTTTCAATTACAGCGTTGGCTGCATTTAAAATATTTTGTGATGAGCGATAATTTTGTTCTAACAAGATAACCTGTGCATTCTCATAGTCCTTTTCAAATGACAAAATGTTAGAAATATCCGCCCCACGCCAACGGTAAATTGACTGGTCAGAATCACCAACAACACAAAGATTTTTAAAGCGAGCTGCTAATTTATTTACAAGAATGTATTGTGCTCTGTTCGTATCTTGATACTCATCAACGTGAATATATTGGAATTTACGTTGATAGAATTCCAATACTTCTGGAATACGATCAAATAATTGAATTGTAGTCATAATTAAATCATCAAAGTCTAATGAGTTATTTTTCAGAAGACGTTTTTGATACTCTGTATATACATCACTTGTTAATTTTTCAAATGGATCAGCAATTGAAATTTGCTTTGCATATTTTTCAGCTGATAACAATTCATTTTTCGCATTACTGATACCACCTAAAATAGAACGTGGATCGAATTTCTTCGGATCAATGTTTCGCTCTTTCATGATTTTTTTTACGACAGTAAGTTGATCACTTGCATCTAAAATCGTAAAGTTTCGATTAATCCCAATACGGTCGATATCACGGCGTAAAATGCGTACACACATCGAGTGGAACGTAGAAATCCAAATATCTTCTGCTTCCGGGCCAACAAGCGTATCGATACGTTCACGCATTTCACGAGCTGCCTTGTTTGTAAAGGTAATTGCTAATACATTCCAAGGCGCTACATCTTTTTCGCCAAGTAAGTATGCGATGCGATGTGTTAGCACACGCGTCTTACCACTACCTGCACCCGCCATTAATAGAAGTGGTCCATTTGTTGTTTGCACTGCTTTTTGTTGCTGTGGGTTTAAACCATTTAATAATTTATCCGTTATACTCATATGTGCCTGCACCTACTCTCCTTTTACAGCTTTTACTGTTTGTAACGCTGCTTTTATATCATCATAAATTACATTTCCTACAACAATTGTATCAGCATACTGCGCCATTTCTTTTGCCTCTTTCGCACTTGAAATTCCGCCGCCGTAATATAGCTTTGCTTGTTGTAATTCTGCCTTTACATTTTTAACAAGGTCAATATCTCCGTAAGTGCCGCTATATTCTAAATAGAAAATCGGCAAGTTCAGAAGCTTGTCTGCCATACGTGCATATGCAATCACATCATCTTCTGTTAGATCACATTTTGCTTCTGTAATTTGCGCTACCTTCGCTTCTGGATTTAAAACACAATATCCTTCCATGAAAATTTCATCCCAGTTCATAATATCCCCAAATTCTTTCAATGCCTCATGGTGAATTCCCGTTACCCATTCTACTTTGCGGCTATTTAAAACACTTGGAATGTAATAAAAATCAAACCCTGGTGTAATTGCTTCAATATCAGAAACCTCTAACACGCAAGGAACTGCATATCTACGAATGCTCACTAGCATATGTAATACATTATCTATCGTTACTCCATCACTTCCGCCTACAATCACTGCGTCCGTTCCAGATTCACAAATCATTTCTAAATGTTCATCGCTCAATTCCTTATTTGGATCAAGCTTAAATACATGTTTCCACTGTGAAATATCGTACATGAAAACACCCTTTCTTTTATCTAATCACCTTTATGTGCTTGTTCAAAAAGGCGGTTATCTTGACCGGACTTTTTAAACATCCTCTTACAATACACGTTTAAAAAGGAGGATCTAGAGAACCGAGCAGTTCGAGGCACGGAAGCCAGGAGGACACGGAATGTAGCTTTTACTACATGATTACCGGACTGGCGACGTAACGAAGAAATGCGAAGGTTATCTTGACCGGACTTTTTAAACATCCTTTTATGCATTCTTACATTATAACAAAAAAAGACACCTATACACACGCCCAATCCAACATCTTTTTCACCGTCAAATGTTGGATTACATATCGTGAAACTTACGCGGAATAATAACAACTGAAATAGCGTTTTCTATTTCTAAGCTCATGAAGAAGGAGTGTTTTCTTTGATGAAGCAAAACATCGGCATAATGAATGCTCTAATCCGAATCACAATCGGTTTGGTCGTCCTAAGTTGTAGCACAGCGAAACTTACACGTAAACCGTGGTGCACTTGGTCAAAAGTTTTGCTGTGGATTGGTGCAATGAAAGTTGCAGAGGGAATTATTCGTTTCTGCCCTATTACGGAAGCATGTAAATTGGGAAAATACATGAACATGAGTGACTTTAAAATACCTAGCATGGATTTAAATAAAAAAGGACATGCTAAACAAGAAGAAGTAAGTCACACTTCCAGTACTGACACCAAAAAGTCACAAGGAAGTTATGATGCTTCTGACAAAGAGATTGAGTCAGCGATTGCAGAAGCAATCCTGACGAAACCGCTTTGAATCATTTGTCACGATGCAAGATGCTCTTAAAGGGACTTAGCTGCTGCAGTGGGCGGCTAAGTCTTCTTTATTTTACCACAAAACAGAACTAACGTTCCCTATTCATTTTATTTTCCCCAAAATATTTTCATAAAAAAGAGCCTATTTTTTATCCTTTATTTCCCCTGCGTTTGAATAATTCTTGCTCTTGTTCTAAATTTACTTATTTTTAGGCTTTACCAGCTTTTGTTTTTTCAGAAAATTAGGTTTTTCCCCCTTGCATTTCATGATATAAAAGTGATATCATTTTTATATCAGAAGGAGGCGATTCATATGAAAGAAAAACAAGTATTTTATGTAAATGGCTTTCTAGGCATTATCGGAATTTTACTCTTAGCTGGTATTGGTGTATTTTTCCTCGTACAAGAAATATTTATAGTAGCCGCACTTTGCATTATTTTAGCTGCAATTCTTGCTACTGGTATTGGAATTGTTCAACCAAACCAAGCGAAAGTTATTACATTTTTCGGTAATTATTTAGGGACAATTCGTGAAAATGGTTTATATTTAACGATTCCTTTATCACTTCGTCAAACTGTTTCCCTTCGCGTAGAAAACTTTAATAGTAAAAAATTAAAGGTGAATGATGTCGATGGAAATCCGATTGAAATTGCGGCTGTTGTTGTTTATAAAGTTGTCGATTCAGCAAAAGCAATTTTCGGTGTCGAACATTATGATGAATTTGTAGAGATTCAAAGTGAGACAGCAATTCGTCACGTTGCAACGAAATATCCGTATGATAATTTTCAAGATGATACTTGCATCACACTACGCGGAAATGCTGAAGAAATCTCTGAGGAATTAAAACGTGAATTAGAAGCACGATTAGAAATTGCTGGTGTCGAAGTACTAGAAACACGCTTAACACATTTAGCTTATGCGACAGAAATTGCTCATGCAATGCTTCAACGTCAACAAGCAAAAGCAGTATTAGCTGCACGTAAAGAAATTGTTGAAGGCGCTGTTCAAATGGCCAAAGATTCCATTCAAAAATTAGATGAAGAAGGCATACTTGATTTAGATGACGAGCGTAAAGCGAACATGGTTAACAACTTATTGGTTGCCATCGTTTCAGATAAAGGCGCACAGCCAGTGATTAATACAGGAAGTCTATATTAAAGGTTGTAGGTAATATGGCTAAAAAGAAAAGTTTTCCATTACGTATCGACCCTGAATTACACGCAGTCATTGAAAAATGGGCGAATGATGAATTCCGCAGTGTTAACGCTCACATCGAATATTTACTTCGAGAAATGGCGAAACAAAAAGGGAAACTAAAAAAAGAGAAAGAGTCTTAAATTTATGTTAAGTCGTTCTCTTCTTCACAAAAAAGCAACTAGATTTAGTTACTTTTTCTAATTATTGAAAATGAAATCACTAATAACATGAAACTTTAATCAGTGGGGACTTTCTTCATCCCCACTGATTATTAACCCTCACCAATCGGGCTTTTACGGGATAAACTTTGTAATATCCATATAACACCGATTATGAAACACGGGTTTTATAACGAATAACGAATACAGAAATGATACGAGAAACAGATTGAAAAACTTTCCACTTATATAATTATCAAAAATTGATCTAATAATTCGAGATTATTCTCCTTTTTCGAAAGTAAACTTTTGAATAGAAGTTTACTTTTAATTTCATTAGAAAAAACCAAAAGATGACGTTAAATAAGTCATCTTTTGGCTTCAAAACACCTATAAAAATTCTATTATTTTTCCTGCTTTTCTACTTTTTCAGTTTTAGAACTGAATCCACTTTTAAATCCATCTAAAAAATCACAACTACCTAATATGAAAAAACAAATACACATAATAAACATATCATAATACCTTTTTTATAGTTCACCCTTATTCTGTTTCCCTCTATCATCTACTTAAATATTCACTAATAATAATAATAATAATAATAATAATAATATGATAAAACTAATTATTTATTTAAAGCATTTACCATAACAACAATAAAGTTATGTAATAAATGAATCCAAAAGACAATCCAAAAAGCAGATATTGTTACCTTAACTTTTTCATTCTTTTTTTGATATACCCAATAAGCATAGTTATATAAAATTCCAATTATTGCTGTAGCAACTATATAAGTAATACCATTTAAATGATTTAATCCAAATATAATTGATGCTATTAAGATGATAAGATAATCACGATCTTTAATAAGAGGAATACAACTTAATACCCAAAATAAAAATACCTGAAAAATTAATGTTTCATATACAGGTGCCGCAAATCCCCCTACTAAAACCTGTATAATAACCGATTCTTCCTTTATCGGATGTTGTTTTATCGCTGGTAAAAATAAATCTAATGGCATAACAACTAAAAATGTTCCTAATACTATAAGTAATACAAACCAAATTATAGGCAAATCAAACATAAATCTATTTAATTTCGCTAACATATACCTATTTCCTCTCGTTTTCATCAAATTCTACTAATTAGAAGTCAAATCTAGTTTTCTCAATATAAATTTCCATATAGGTTCTTCTCCTATCACTACAGAAGCTCTACCTATCATCCCTGTATGCAATTCATATAATTCTTTAGTATCAATTGTCCCTTCTAATTCATATACATAAGCTTTTGAATCTTTATCAAAAATTGGATGTGCCGATAAATATGTCACTTTTCCTATTTGTTTATCTGTCTTTTTTAACTTAAATGCATATTGAATTTTATCTCCTTTTTTTATCCCTTTTATATCTTGAGCTGACAACAAGATTTTCACCTTTTTTCATCTTCCCTTGGAATAATTGAAACTATCTCTTGACCCGGTTCAATCAAATCACCTTGCTGTATAATAGAGGGAAATTGTACAATACCATCCTTTTTCGCTTTTATAGTTGTCGTTTCATTTTGATTGTGTAATCCATCCAAATCTTGTTTTTTTGCAAATATTTCTTGCTCTAAAGATTGAACTCGTTGATTAACTGAGATAACGGCATTTTCTTTATATTGATTTAAAATATCTTTTTTTTGTTCTTGTTTGCCTTTCCTAACAATATCAACCTTTTTTCTTTCATTCTCTAAACTTCCTTTTCTCTGTTCAATTCGCTTTTCAATACTACTTTTTTGAGACTCTAAAGAATCTTCTTTATCATCCAATAATTGTTTTTGTTCTTCTAACAAATTTTCTCTCTTTCTTTGTTTACCAATAGATACTATTTCTCTTTGAATATTTTCTTTTTCTACAATTAATCCTTGTAAAATATCATCTTGTTCATCTAATAATTTACTATTCCCTATTACTTCTATTTCATTTTCTTTTTCATTTTGCAAAGATTGATATCCCTGTTCATATGTTTTATATTCTTCCCTAATTTTTATATCTACCCCATTAGAAAAAGAGGATTGATGAGATTGAATACTTTGCTTTAATTGTTCCAACATCCCCTTCTTTTCTTCCAAATATTGTACAGTTCGATCCGTTTGATTTTGTCTATTAGTTAACTCTTGATTTTTTAATTGAATTAAAGTATCTCCCTTTTTCATCTCATCTCCAGATTTAACCATAACATTATCTACAATACCTACTATTCCAGTTCTAGATACGCTTATATCTGTTTTACTTTGTATTATTGCAGTTCCTTTACTAACAACATCAAACTTTCCAATATATGCCCAAATTATAAAACCTAATAAACTCAAAAAAAGCAAAGATAATAATATAGCAATAAACCGAGGTGGTTTTCTTTCTAATAACTCCACACTATCCGTTAATTGATCAAAAGAATAGATTTTACTCATATTGACCACCCCTCATTGCATAAAATTGTTGTTCTATATGCTCTACATGAACCGTTTGATTCTTCCAAAGACGATAATATTCACCTTTTTTAAATAATAATTCTACATGCGAACCTTCTTCTATAATATTGCCCTTTTCCATTACAAAAATTTCATTTGCATGTTCAATTGTACTTAAACGATGAGCAATCATAATTACTGTTATTCCGTGTAAACCTAATTCCTTTAACATATCTGTAATATGTTTTTCAGTCGTAGAATCCAAGTTACTTGTTGCTTCATCTAAAATTAAAATATCTGGTTTTTTTAATAAAGCTCTTGCAATCGCCAAACGTTGTCTTTGTCCACCTGATAAATTCGAAGCATTTTCTTCCAAAGGAGTTTCATAACGTAGAGGTAACTCACTAATAAAATCATGAACACAAGCCTGTTTACATACTTGAATAACTTCTTCTAATGAAATAGGACTCTTAAGTCCAAACCGTAAATTATCATAAATGGATCCACTAAAGAAAAAAGATTCTTGTGATACATACGCAATTCGATCTCTCAATGCTGTTCGATTTATCTCTTTAATATGATAGTCATCATAATATATTTCACCTTGTTGCGATTCATAGTAGGACATTAATAATTTTGAAATTGTTGTTTTACCTGAACCACTTTCTCCTACAAAAGCTACTTGACTACCTGGTTCAATAGAAAAACTTATATTATTTAAAACGTTCTTACGTGTTCCATAACGAAATGTAATATTTGAACACTCAATTTTCCCAGATAAACGCTTAGGAAAAACCTTATTATTCTCTTTTTCATCTTTTTCTACGTCCAAATCAAAAATTTCATTTAATCTTTCCCCAGCAACTAATGCAGACTGCATTATAGGCTGAATTCCTATTAAATTTTCAATAGGATTTAGAAAATAAGTTAAAAGTGCATTATATGTAATCAATTCGCCTATTGTCATATTACCTTTTAATACTTGCATAGCACCCACCCAAAGAATAACTGTACCACCAATCAAATCAAGCCCTGTCTTAATAGAACCCTGTAAATTAAATAACATTCCTTTTTTAAATATATACCTAAGTAAATTAACAAAACGACTTTCTGTTTGATAAAACACTTCTTTTTCAGCATTATAAGATTTTACAGTTGCAATCCCATTTAAAGACTCCACTAAATACGATGTTAGCTTTGCATTACTTTCCATTTCTTCACGATTAATACGTCGATACGGTTTATGAAATGCTAATATAATTCCTATATAAAATGGAATTAAAAATAATGTAATTCCAAATAACATTGGACTATGTGCATATAATAAAATTGCTCCTAATAAAACCATTACAGTATCAATCATTAATGTAATAGTTACATTTGATAAAGCATCACGTATTTTACCAGCATCCATAAATCTAGAAATAATTTCGCCTACTTTTCTTGTCTCAAAAAAATTCATAGGTAAATTAATTACATGGCGATAATATTCAAGTACTAATCGAACATCAATCCTTCGACTCAAATATAAAATTAAATGTGTTCTAAAATAAGAAAGTAAAACTTTAAAAATATACAATACAATAACTCCAATAGAAATAATATGAAGTGACTGTATTAACTGATTAGCTACAATATCATCTATTAAAAATTTAAAATAAAATGCTCCCAATAATCCAAATAAATTTTAAAAAATAGATGCTAAAAATATAGGGAAAAGTAAAGATTTTTGTGTTTTTAATAATACTAAAAAACGCGATAATGTTCCTACATTCTTATTTCCTCTTTGAAAATTTTGACTAGGAACTAATAATACTAATATTCCAGTCCAAATTTTACAAAAATCATCTTTTGAATATACTACTAATCCTTCTGCCGGATCTGCCACATATATTTTTTGCTTTTTTATTTTATAAACTACTACATAATGAAGTAGTCCCCCTGGCATAACAACATGTGCAATTGCTGGTAAAGGAATTTCATTTAATGCCTCTGAATCAGTTGCTTTAACACCTTTTACTTCAAAACCTAATTTTTCACCGGACTCAATTAATCCTTGTACATTTGTCCCTTCTAGGTCAGTTCCAGCAATTTCTCTGATTTTTGAAATAGCTACAGAAAGACCATAATAACGGGAAACCATTGAAAGACAAGCTGGCCCACAATCTTTCAAATCTTGTTGTTTAACACAAACAAATTTTCTTTTCAATTTATATCCTACTCTCTTATTTCTATATAAAATTTAATAAATGAATTATATAATTATAAAATTTATAATTAAGAAGATATGCATAATTTAATATAAAAATGTATATATTAAGATATATAATTATCATTGTTATTAATTTCAAAAAATTGATGCATTTTTCTACACATTATAATTAGGAGGAAATATCATGAAACTAAACACAGCAAAATTACAAGAAATGAACAAAGAAGAAATTGAAAAAGTAAACGGTGGAGTAAGTCCTTTTGACATGTATACAATTGGGTCAGAACTTTGGAAATTGACTAAAGAATACGCTAAAGGTCCAGGACCATCAATGGAAATGCAATATAAACATGGCATGCCAGGCGGTAAATGGTAATAATTAAAAACATATAAAAAATCCCTACAATAAGGAGAAATAACAATGAATAAAAACAAATATACTCTACTAACAAAAAAAGAATTACTAAAAACTAATGGTGGTAAAACAACATTTGTAGCAACTGATGCATCTTATTATCCTCGAAAATGGGGGAAAGAACTTGGAGAATGGATCGCATCAAAAATTAAATAAATTACATATAATACAATTAATCATTTGTTAAATGAAACTAACATAAAATATCATTATCGGAATTCAATATATCTAGAAACTTAGAAAAGTCCCTTTAGAAGATTTGAAGGGACTTTTGTTCGTATAATTAGTATTATCAAAAGTTCGACTTTTTCCAATAAAGTGAAACCTTAATCAGTGGGGGCTTCATCCCCCACTAATTATTAGCTCTCACCTCACTTCTTTGCTTCCACCAAATTTTGAGGTGGGAGTATTACTGCCCGCGTTAGTGCGAGATAACGCATTTTATCTAATTTTCTACTTCAGCGAAGGAAGTTATCCAAACTTTATAAATAAAAGAATGAGAAGCAATATAATCCCAATTACTTTTCATATTAGGTAATCATTTGATATGTTTTAGGAATATTTACAATTCCTCTTTTCTTCTATGCTATAAAGCAATGTAATAAACTTACATAATGCCGCTGTTTTCACACTATCTTTCCGATAAATAAAGTACGTTGGAATAAATCTATTTTCATTTAATAACGGTGTACGGACGAGCTCCCCATGAGAATCAAATTGCTCCGCTACTTCCCGTGGGAGCATGGATACGCCAAGACCAGCTTTTACACATCCGATAATACCATCTAAAGAGTTTAACTCCATTACCTTCCTCGGAACAATCCCTTCCGACAATAACCATTCCTCCAATACCTTTCTATAAAAACAGCCAGATTGAAAAACGATAAATGACTGCTCTTCCATATATTTATGATCCAGTAAAAATTTTCTCTTTGACAGTAACATCATTTCCTCTTGAAATACTTCTATCTTTTCTAACGCCGGATCGTCAATGGTATTCGCTACAAATCCTCCTTCTAGCTCATGTAAAAGTATTTTTTTCGTTAATTCTTCCGTACTGTTCGTTTGAAGTGCAATCTCAACTTCTGGATATTTTGTATGATAATTAGAAAGAATACTTGGCAGTCTAACTGCTGCTGCCGTTTCCATTGCTCCGATTTTTAACATTCCCCCTGATAATTTCGTATATTTAATCTCTCTTTTTGACTCATTTAATAATTGAATCATTTTTTCAGCATATCTCAATAATGTTTCTCCTGCAGGCGTTAATGTGACCCCATTACGGTGCCGATAAAATAACTGTGTTTCATACTCTGTTTCTAGCCTTTTTATTTTAGCTGTTATATTCGATTGGACAAAATTAAGACGAACTGCTGCTTTTGAAATACTTCGCTCTTGCGCTACCATATAAAAAGCTACAAAATCTTGTAAGTTCATTTTTCTCGTCCTTTCATTCATATCATTATTTTTGATATTACATATTAAAAAACAGTATTTTACGCACTATGTATATTCCCCTATCATATGTATTAAAAGCTGTTTCAAGAAGGGAGATTACATGAAAGAAACAAAGACATGGAAAATGATTCTATCCGGTATCTTTGCCTTAGTAGCTGTAATGGGCATCAGTCGTTTCGCTTACACACCCATTATTTCTTTTATGGAAAAGCAAGCTCATATTGAGGAAGACCTCGCTGGATATTTAGCCTCCAGTAACTATCTCGGCTATCTTCTTGGTGCCTTCTTTATTGGATTTATTACGTTAAAAAATCGTGAAAAAGTGTTACATCATTGTTTATTTTTTAACGTCCTTTCGACCCTTTGTATGGGCTTTACCTCTCAAATTTTCTTTTGGTTTCCTCTTCGGCTTATTGGGGGCTTTACGAGTGCTATCGTATTCGTTCTTGCCTCTAGTATTGTTCTAGATTATTTATTTCATCGGAATAAGATTGTACTAAGTGGGATGATTTATAGTGGTGTTGGAATTGGAATTATTTTTGCTGGATTATTCGCCCCTCTGTTCAACTCGCTTTGGTATTGGAAGGGATCTTGGATTGGATTAGGTCTTATTAGTTTTAGTTTAGCTATTTTTGTGTGGAAATGGTTAAAAGAAGATACTAGACATACTGTGCAAAAATCAAAAGTTACTACAATAGATACGACTCATAGAAAAAATTATTTATTTTGGCTCATTTTAGCTTATGGATTTGAAGGATTTGGCTACATCATTACCGGAACTTTTCTTGTCACGATTGTAGAAAGAATTACCCTCTCATCCTTTTATGCGTCGTGCAGCTGGATTATTGTTGGTATCGCCGTTATTCCATCTAGCTATATTTGGTCAAACATTGCTCAAAAGTACGGGACAACACGCGCTCTTATCTCAGCCTACTGTCTACAAATTATAAGCGTTCTATCTCCACTTCTTATTCCCAACGTAATCGGAGCATTTTTAAGTGCTTTTCTTCTCGGAGCTACATTCGTAGGTATCACTATTTTAACAACGACAGAAGCAAAAAGAATCAAACCAAATGAAAGCAATAAAGTTATCGGTTATACAACTGGAATTTATGGTATTGGACAAATTATTGGGCCAATTTTTACAGGGGTTATCGCGAAACAAACACAGAGCTTCTCTTTTCCACTCATTGGTGCTGCGCTTACATTAGTTATTTCAATTTTACTATTATTAATAGGTGAACTAAAATGCAAGCATGTCTGTGCTAAGCGAACTTCTATAGATACAAATACTCCTTGAAACATTCAACATACAATATTCTTTATCCTATTTTTAAAGATAATTCCCTTATACAAAAATACCCCCGCTAACCGCGGGTGTATTTTCACAAGACTTTCTAATCCTTACTTCACAAATCATCTCGACTAAAGTCACACTCTTTTAACGGGACAACCTTCGTCTTTTTAATAAACTTATAACCTAACCAAAGAACGATAAACACTGGCACACTAATATACGATACAAACATTCCATACCAGTTAATCTCCCCTCCAGAAACCACTTCACTTCCCTATCCAATAATAACAACGATACATAATATTAACGTAAACAATGGACCAAAGGGATACCATTGCGCCTTAAATTTTCAGATTATTTAAAGCGCAATCATTTTTATATCCCTATTTCAACATAAAAAAGGCAATCAAGAAAGCTCTTAATTGCCCCCTACTCTATATCAACTCTGGTAACTGTACCTTCTTCTGATAAGCTCTCCATGTGATACACCATTTTTTCGGATCATCTAGAAAATCCTGTTCATCTAATTTATGAATCGTACTATTTTGCGGAGCGGTTTGAATTATTTCTGGACTTTCATATGCCTCTCTCGAAATTTGCTCAAGTGCCGTAATATACTCATCTAAATCTACCTTAGAATAGCTCTCAGTCGGTTCCAACGTAAACGGCTGAGGAACAATATATGGATGGTGACTCGTCCAATAATGTAAGCCGAAATCTGTCATTCTTCTTTGAACATCTTCTGTCGTAATACCCGTTTCATTGTTCATCTCTTCCCAGCTATAACGAACTTGTTCAAGCCGCTGTCCTTTTACATAAGGAGCACTTGCACCACGAATTTTTTGTACTTTATGATACATATAATTGTTGTTTAACACAGCCGTGGTCGCCACTTCTTTTAGCCCTTCTGGTCCAAGCGCACGAATCCATGCATAAGCCCTTAAAATCGTTTGTGACACCCCATGAAAAGCACGTATTTTCCCAATAGAATGTTTCAATTTATGGTTTAAATAATATTTTCTCTCATCGCACTCAACAATTGGTCCCGGTAAGTACTCTTTTAACTTTTTACTCACACCAAGTGCACCCGTTGCTGGTCCACCACACATATGCGGAGCTGCAAATGTTTTGTGAAGATTAAAGAAACACATATCAAATCCCGCTTCTTTCGCCCGAGTAATCCCAAGAAGACCGTTTGCATTTGCTTGGTCGTAGTAACAAATCCCACCAGCTTCATGAACAACCCGTGTAAACTCTTTAATCTTCGAATTAAAAATCCCTGTATCTTCAGGGTTTGCTACAACAAATCCTGCTGTTCGTTCTGAAACAACAGCTTTTAACTTTTCAAGATCAGGAAATCCATCTTTATCGGGATGAAGCGTAATGATTTTAAAACCTTTAACAGCTGCTGTAGCCGCTTGTGAAGGATGTGAAAAAATGGTTGTAATAATTTCATTCCGTTTTTCCCCTTCTCCTCGAGATTCATGATATTTTCTGACAATGGATGCCATAGCGAATAACGCCTGCGTGCCACCACTTGGTTGAAATGAAAAATGATCCATACCAGAAATTTCTCTCATGCAAAGATCCAATTTATATATAATCTCCAGCATTCCTTGGACCGTACTTTCATCTTGAAGAGGATGCAATTCCATTATTTTAGGATTTCGTACTAATAATTCATTAATTTTAGGGATATATTTCATCGTACAAGTCCCTTGGCCAATTTCAACATTAAAATCTGACCCTAATGTCTCTTGCGAAAGTCTCACATAATGCCTTAACACACGCGCTTGACCGATTTCTGGAAGTCTCGCTCTTTCTTTTCTATACATAGAATGAGGAATCTTTGAAACTCCATCTCCAACTTCCTGCACAATCGTTTGATCCGCTACCGGAACTTCTACTCCTCTTTCTCCTCGCTGGTGAAGTTCAAAAATAATTGGTTCATTCCATTTCGCTTGATGAAAGTCACGAACTTTACTATCCCCTTTAATTTTTTTCATGAGTCTAGTCTCCTTTCTATTCATCTATTTTAATTCACCACAATTTCTTGAAGAGCAGTAATTAAACAATCCAAATCTTCCTTCGTATGGACTTCTGTAACGCAATATAAAGCGCATTGACCAAATATAGGAAACTCTTTCGAAATATCCTTTCCTCCAAATATCTGTTTTTCTAACAATCTCTTATTTATAGTTTCTACTGATAAACCGGTCTCATTAAAATCAACAAGAAACTCTTTAAAAAATGGAGAACTTAATCTTGAGCCTCTCACCCCAGGGATTTTGTTCAATTGTTTTACTGCATATTGACTATTTTGCATAATGGTTTGACCTAATTCATACATACCATTTGGTCCAAGTAACGATAAATAAACCCCTGCTGTAATCCCCCATAGCGCTGTTTGTGTACCCACTGATTCTTTTCCTTTTTCACGAAGCGCAAAAGATGTCCGGTCATAAGCTACATCTCCAAATCCGTACTCTCCTTCTTTTACTGTTGGTACCATTCCAAATAAACGTGAAGGATATTCATTCACAAATTTTTCTTCATCTCTTGTAGCAATAAACCCCGCTTGCCCTCCGCTATAGTTCATATGCATACCAAGAGGCTGCAAATCACCACAAACAATATCTGCTTGATAGTGACTCGGTGGTGCCAGTACTCCAAGGGATATTGGATCAACACCAACCACTACTAGCGCATTGTACTGCTTCGCAATTTCCGCAATTTCCATCCCTTGTGATTCAATAAACCCCAAATAGGAAGGATTTTCAAAATAAATCGCTGCTACATTAGAAGATACCTTATTCTTTAAATCTTCTAAATCTAGAAGACCATTTTCATCGTCATAACCAACAGAAATAAATTCAAGATCCGGAGACCCATAATTTTGAATAATTTTTATTCTCTCCGGTGATACAGTTTGTGCTACTAATACCTTTGTCCTTTTGGTTATACGGGCAGCCATCCGAATTGATGTAGCTGCTGCTTGCCCCCAATCAAATGTAGGCACATTTACAACATCCATATCAACAAGTTCCGCGACTAAACTTTGATATTCAAATAACGCTTGAAATCTACCATGATCCTCATAAGGTTCTCCAGCATATGCCGTTAGAAATTCTGAGCGTTGATTCACTTCATCACAAACAGCTGGGACAAAATGTTGCCAACAACCTGCTCCTAAAAAATTTAGATATTCATTTGTACTCGTATTCTTACACAATATCCCTTCAATATGGCGACGTAGTTCGTATTCTGTAAGCGCCTTTGGTATATTCATTTCCTCTTTTAACTTTAGTTCATCTGGTATGCAAGCGTACAATTCCATCACGGATTCAACGCCTATTTCTTTTAACATCTCTTCCTTTACTTCAGGTACCATATTTGGAATGTAAGGATGTACCTTTTTCGTCATCTTAATACCCCCTTATTAAATTTAATTCAATTACGCTAAGCCTCCACCATCAACAACGAGTTCCGTTCCTGTCACCCAAGATGACAAATCACTAGCCAAAAATAAAACACCTTTTGCAATATCACGAGGCGTACCAATTCTTGATAAAGGTCGATCTATTGCTGAATCTTTCAAAAACACTCCCTCTTCTACATTCAATTGCTTCGCCTCGCCACGTAGTAACTGCGTATCTGTATCACCTGGGCATATGCAGTTCACTCGAATATTTTGCGGTCCATGATCAATTGCCATCGCCTTCGTTAAGTTCACAACACCTGCCTTCGCAGCACAATATGCCGCTGCTTTATCGCCTCCTTTTAGCCCCCATCCGGAACCAGTGTTAATAATACTTCCACCTTTCTTTTCAGCCATAATTGGAATGATATATTTAGATAAAAGGTATACACCTTTTAATGAAACATTAATAACTGAATCCCATTCCCTTTCCTCTAATTCAACAACTGTTTTTCTTCTAATAATTCCCGCATTGTTAAACAACACATCTACATTTCCATATACCCGCTTAATATATTCACTGATATTCTTACAATCTAAATCACTTGTTACATCACACTTCAAAAACTCTGCTCGCTGTCCCTCATCTCGTAAACTCTGTGCCGCTTGCATACCCTTTTCTTCATCAATATCTAAAAGAATAACCTTAGCCCCTACTTCAGCAAAAATCATTGCGGTCGCATACCCAATTCCTGATGCCGCTCCAGTCACAACCGCCACCTTATCCTTTAATTGAAAATAATCTCTTTCCATAAAAAAACCCCCTTTATTCACATCTGCCTTTTATTAAGCAAAAATCATGCCAATTTTATTACATAGAAAAACCTTATCGTAGCAAGCAACCTTAGCACAATCATTTGACATTTTTGACAAACATTTGACACTTTTGTATTTTTCCGAATTATCATACAATAGTTATATAATAGAAAGGGGGGCTAACTTGTCTACAATCACAGCAATTACAAAAATTATTCATACCTTTGCTGAACTATTACAAATAGAAATTGCTTATTTTAACCACGAAGGGCTATTAATTGCTTCAACGGAAGAATATAAAAAGAAAAAAGGAGAGCGTGTATACCTTCCCTTTTTCCAGAAACTATACGAACATCCCATTACCTTTGTACATAAACCCGGTCATATGAATATGTGTCATGGTTGTCACTTTCAAAAGAGTTGTCCATCAACTGCAGAAATCATACAAAATATGATTCAAAATGAACGTCACTATGGCTATCTTTCATTTGTTAGTTTTTCAAAAGATAAGCAACAGAAATTGCTCGATCAGCAAAAATATTTTATCTATTGGATGGAAAAATTAAAAGAAATTATTACCGATATTATCCATGAAACGAACTACTCTCCTGCCAGAGTAGGGACAAAATTAAAACAAACTGAATATATCCTTGGAAATAGCTATACATTACAAAACATAAAAGAAATCTTAAAAAATATGAAAAGTAGTACTTCCTCTATCGTTATTACAGGAGAAACAGGGACAGGGAAAAGCTTAATGGCAAAACTGATTCATGAACAAAGCATGTTCCAAAGGGGAGATTTCATTGAAATAAATTGCGCTAGTATTCCTGAATCTTTATTCGAGAGTGAACTCTTTGGCTATGAGGAAGGTGCATTTACGGGAGCAAGGAAAAAAGGAAAACCGGGTTACTTTGAAATGGCTGATCGAGGAACGCTATTTTTAGATGAAATTGCCGATCTCCCTCTCTATTTACAACCAAAACTATTGAAAGTACTGCAAGATGGTGTTGTACAAAGAATTGGTGGAACGCTTCCTAAAAAAGTGAATGTCCGAATAATTGCTGCATCTAATCAACCATTAGAAAAATTAATAGAATCTAAACAATTTCGTCCAGATCTTTACTACAGACTCAATGTTATTCCAATCCATTTACCACCACTCCGCGAACGGAAAGAAGACTTAAAGAAACTCGTTCCCTTCTTAATTGAAAAATTACAAACAAGAACAGGAAAATTCATTCAAACTTATACCGATGAGTTCCTAGCAAGATTAAAACAATATCACTGGCCCGGGAACATTCGTGAACTAGAGAATGTTTTAGAATATAGCATGAATATGGAGAAAAGTGGCCAATTAACTGAATCATCACTACCAGCATTTCTTCAAAATAATTCGGATTTACTGCATTCAACTACAAAACAACATGGTGCATTACAAGAGGCTGAAAAAGAGAGTATTATTCAAAAACTTCATGATTATGGTTATGATTATGAAGGAAAAAAACAAGCCGCCGCCGCTTTAGGAGTAAGTGTGCGAACACTATACAGAAAAATGGAGAAACTCGGAATATCTGAGCCAACTAGATAATATATACTTTTATTATTAGAGCTTGCTTTTTTCATATAAACTACTAAACAAAAAAAGAAGCTAACATAAAACATGTTAGCTTCTAAAAATCTACCTTTGCAATTGCACGATATCCTATATCATTTCGATAAAATAAACCATCGCTCTCGATTTTTTCTATCTCTTTATATACTTTATCCTTCGCTTCTTGTAAGTCTTTTGCTTTACAAGCAACAAATAGCACACGACCACCGTTTGTTACAAAATCTCCATGTTTCATAGCTGTACCTGCGTGAAAGACAATTGCATCTTCTAACATATCTAACCCGCGAATCACAGCACCTTTTTCATATGCTTCTGGGTATCCTTTTGAAGCAAGTACGACACCAATAACTGCTTCCTCTGACCACTTAAGTGTTAACTCTTTCCCATCTAATACGTAATTACATACGTCGACTAAATCACTTTCTAAACGAGGTAATACAACCTCTGTTTCTGGATCACCAAAACGAGCATTGAATTCAATTACTTTCGGCCCTTCGTTTGTTAAAATAAGTCCCGCGTATAAAATACCTGTAAATGAACGTCCTTCTTGAATCATTGCCTTGGCAGTTGGATGTAAAATTGTCTCAATTGCTTCGCTAACTGCTGATTCGGGAATTTGCGGTACAGGAGAATATGCACCCATTCCTCCTGTATTCGGTCCTTTATCACCGTCAAAAGCACGTTTATGATCTTGTGCAATTACCATCGGATAAACAGTTGTTCCATTTACGAATGCCATTAAAGAGAATTCCTGTCCATCTAAAAATTCTTCAATAACAACCTTTTTACTCGCTTCACCGAATTTTACATCTTGCAGCATTTCTTTTACAGCTTCGAGCGCTTCTTCTAACGTCATTGCTACTGTTACACCTTTTCCAGCTGCTAAACCGTCCGCTTTAATAACAATAGGTGCACCAACTTTTTGAATGTATGCTACCGCTTCCTCATAGTCTGTGAACGTTTCATATGCTGCCGTTGGAATATCGTATTTCTTCATCAATTCTTTTGTAAAAGCTTTACTTCCTTCAATTACAGCAGCTGCTTTATTCGGTCCAAAAACGCGAAGTCCTTCTGCTTCAAAACGGTCAACAATTCCATTCATAAGAGGAATTTCTGGACCAACGAATGTTAAGCCGATATTGTTTTCTTTCGCAAACAAAACAAGTGCATCAAAATCATTTTCATCAATATCAACTGGCATTGCCATATCTCTCATACCTTCATTGCCCGGTGCTACATACACCTTCTCCACTTGCTCAGACTGGGCAAACTTCCAAGCTAAAGCATGCTCGCGCCCACCGCGGCCGATTACTAAAACATTCATATTTTATCCTCCACTTTATTAAAACGGAAAATAGGAGCAAGCCTATTTTCCGTGTCGTATTTTGTAGATAAGTCGATATCCCATGTCGAAACGCCGATATATCATGAGAAACGGTCGATATATTTGAATTTGCGCCGATAAAATTTCATGTGCTTGTATATCTCTATTAATGTTTGAAATGACGTACGCCAGTGAACACCATAGTAATACCATATTCATCAGCTTTTTTAATAGAATCTTCATCGCGGATAGATCCACCAGGTTGAATGATTGCTGTAATACCTGCTTTAGCAGCCTCTTCTACTGTATCTGGCATTGGGAAAAATGCATCAGATGCTAAGGCACTACCTTGCGCTTTGTCAGCAGCTTGCGAGATGGCAATTTTCGCCGAGCCAACGCGGTTCATTTGTCCAGCACCAACACCAATTGTCATGTTATCTTTTGCTAAAACAATCGCATTTGATTTTACGTGTTTAACAACTTTCCAAGCTAGTTTTAAATCGGCCCATTCTTGCTCCGTTGGTTCACGCTTTGTTGGAACTGTAATTGCATCTTCATCTAGTGCTAGTGTATCTTCTTCCTGAACTAAAAGGCCACCTTGTACAGAAGTTAATTTTTTACTTGCATTTGCTGCTTTTTCAATATTTACAGTTAACAGACGTAAATTTTTCTTACTTTGCAACACTTCTAAAGCTTCTTGTGAGAAAGAAGGTGCGATAATAATTTCTAAGAAGATTTCATGTAACTTTTCAGCCGTAGCTTTATCAATTTCACGATTGGCCGCAATAATGCCTCCAAAAATTGATACAGGATCCGCTTCGTAAGCACGTGTATATGCTTCATGAATATCAGTACCAACACCAACTCCACATGGGTTCATATGTTTTACAGCTACCACTGCTGGCTCTGTAAATTCTTTTACAATGCTAAGTGCTGCGTCTGCATCATTGATATTGTTATAAGATAATTCTTTTCCATGTAATTGTTCTGCATATGCAACAGAAGAAGTTGCTGCAAACGGCGCTTTATAGAATGTTGCTTTTTGATGTGGGTTTTCACCGTAACGTAAATCTTGTTTTTTCTCGAATGTTACTGTTAATGTTTCTGGGCTTTCTTCTCCCATTTGTTCAGTTAAATAGTTTGAGATTAATGCATCATATGCCGCTGTATGGCGGAATACTTTTGCTGCTAATTTTCGTTTTGTTTCGTCTGTAACTTCACCGTTTTCTTTTAGCTCAGCTAGTACAACATCATAATCTGTTGGATCAACGATCACTGATACAAATTTATGATTTTTCGCAGCTGAACGAATCATTGTTGGACCACCGATATCAATATTTTCAATTGCATCAGCAAATGTCACATCAGGTTTAGCAACTGTTTCTTTAAATGGGTATAAGTTTACAACAACAAAGTCGATTGGCTGAATGCCTAATTCATTCATCTGCGCTACATGCGTTTCATTATCACGTACTGCAAGTAAACCACCATGAATGTTTGGATGTAATGTTTTCACACGACCATCCATAATTTCCGGAAATCCTGTTACTTCAGAAATCCCAATTACTCGCAATCCATTTTCTTCCAATAATTTTTTCGTTCCACCTGTTGAAATAACTTCAATCCCTTGTTCAAGTAACCCTTTAACAAACTCTACAACACCTGTTTTATCTGAAACACTTACTAATGCACGCTTTTTCATTTATCCTTCACCCCTAGTTGAATGTTATTTAACAGTCTTCTCTTTCATAGATTGAACGATTTCGTTCACCGTATCTACGTACAATCTATGTTCAACTTGCTGAATTTTCTTTTGTAAACTCTCTCTCGTATCCGCGTCAGAAACATTTACTGCTTCTTGTGCAATAATCGGTCCTGTATCCATCCCTGCATCTACGTAGTGAATTGTCACTCCTGTTACTTTCACTCCTGCCTCTAACGCTTGACCGACAGCATCTTTCCCTGGAAAACTTGGCAATAATGATGGATGAATATTAATGATTTTTCCGCCATATGCTTCTAATAATGTTGGCCCGATAAGACGCATATATCCCGCTAAAATAACACAATCGATCTCGTATTCTCGCAGTTTTTTTAGTATCTCATTTTCAAACGCTTCTTTTGATTGATATTCTTTCGCTGAAAAAGCAAAGCATGGAACATGATGATAATGCGCTCGTTCGATAACACGCGCCTCAGGTTGATCACATACTAGTAAACTAATATCAGCTTGTAATCTTTTTTCTTCCACTGCATTCATTAGCGCTTGGAAGTTAGAGCCGCTTCCTGAGGCAAAAACTGCCAATCTACTCATAGTTCTGTGCCTCCATGAAAAGTGACACCTGATCCTTTTACAGTGCGCCCAATGATGTGTGCTTTTTCCCCTTGCTCTGCAAGAAGCTTAACAACATCTTTTGCATCTTCTTCTTTTACTGCCACTACCATACCAATACCCATGTTAAAAATATTGAACATCTCTTTTTCTTCTAGTTTTCCAACCTCTTGAAGCAAGCTAAAAATCGGTTGAATTTGCCAAGAACCTAGTTCAATTTCTGCACCCATTCCTTCTGGCAACATACGTGGAATATTTTCAATAAAACCGCCACCTGTAATATGAGCCATGCCATACACTTCATATTTCTTCAATAGTTCTAAAATAGGTTTGACATAAATTTTCGTTGGCTTTAATAGTTCTTCACCAAGAGGTAGTTCTAAACGACCATGTATACGATCTAAAGATAGCTGTCCGTCTTCTAATAACACTTTGCGCACTAAAGAATAACCATTACTATGAATACCGCTAGATGCTAAACCAATTAACACATGACCTTCTTCAATAGACTGACCTGTTACAATTTTCTTTTTATCAACAATACCAACCGTAAAGCCTGCTAAGTCGTACTCTTCAGTGGAATACATACCTGGCATCTCAGCTGTTTCTCCACCAATTAGCGCACAGCCAGCTTGGCGACAACCTTCTGATATACCTTTGACGATGTTTTCAATTTTACTAGGTTCTGCTTTACCGCAAGCAATATAGTCAAGGAAGAAAAGCGGTTCTGCCCCTTGGACAACAATATCATTTACACACATTGCTACTGCATCAATACCAATTGTGTCATGTTTATCCATCATGAAAGCGAGCATCAATTTTGTACCTACACCGTCTGTTCCAGATACTAATACAGGTTCTTCTAATGCAAATTTTGATAGGTCAAACATACCTCCAAAACCGCCAAGACCTCCTAGTACTTCTTTTCTCATTGTTGTTTGTACGTGTTTTTTCATGCGAGATACCGCTTCATATCCAGCTTCAATATCTACTCCTGCTTGCTTATATGCATTCGCCATCGTTTTTTACACCTCGTCTTTTAATTTCTCCCACCAAAGCGGGCGCTTTAGAAAAGAGCTAGCTTCTACTTCAAATAAAGTAGAAGCTCCTCACTTTTTTTATTTCATACTTTCTAAAAGCTCTTGCTCGTAATCATAAAGAGCTGTTGGATAATCCCCATTAAAGTACGCCATACATAAGCCGCCATATTTCCCTTCATATGGGCGTCCAATTGCATCTACTAAACCATCTTCACTTAAAAATGTTAAAGAATCTGCGCCAATGATTTGACGTATTTCTTCTATAGAGTGGTTTGCTGCGATTAATTCTTTTCTTGTTTGAATATCAATGCCATAGAAACAAGGATATTTAAGTGGTGGAGAAGCAATTCTCACATGCACTTCTGTCGCCCCTGCCTCGCGAAGCATTCGAACAATACGTTTACTTGTTGTTCCTCGTACAATCGAATCATCGATCATTACAACGCGTTTTCCTTCAACTACTCCTCGTACTGCTGAAAGCTTCATTTTTACCCCTTGCTCACGCAATTCTTGAGAGGGTTGGATAAAGGTACGACCAACGTAACGATTTTTAATTAATCCTAATTCATATGGAATGCCAGTTGCTTCTGCATAACCGATCGCTGCCGAAATACTAGAATCTGGTACACCCGTTACAACATCTGCTTCAATAGGAGCTTCCTTTGCTAAAGCTTTCCCCATGTTTTTACGTGCTGCATGAACATTGATACCAGCAATATTGGAATCTGGACGTGCAAAGTAAATGTATTCCATACTACAAATTGCGTGTTCCACATCATTTGTAAAACGATCTACTTGAATGCCCTTATCATTAATGATAAGTAGTTCCCCAGGTTCAACATCACGAATGTATGTCGCACCAACTACATCAAAAGCACATGTTTCAGATGCTACAACGTACGCATCTCCCATTTTTCCGATTGAAAGTGGACGGAAACCGTTCGGATCTAACGCAACGATCATTTCATTACCTGTTAGTAAAAGATACGCAAATGCGCCTTTTACTTTGTTCAACGCATCTTTTACGCTCTCAATGAGTGAACCTTTTGTATTACGCTTAATTAAATGAAGTAGTACCTCTGTATCTGAACTCGTTTGAAAAATACTTCCTTCTGCCTCTAATTCGCGACGAAGCATTTTTGCATTAATTAAATTTCCGTTGTGAGCTAATGCCATACTATGATCAGAGAAACGGAATAATAATGGTTGCACGTTCGCTACTTCACTTCCGCCTGCTGTTGCATAGCGCACATGTCCAATTGCTGATCTTCCATTTAAGCCTTCTAGCTCACCTCTTGAAAACACTTCTGATACTAAACCTAACCCCTTATGACCAACAATTTTCTCCCCATTATTTACAACAATGCCTGCGCCTTCTTGCCCACGGTGCTGTAAACTGTGCAAGCCGTAGTACGTAACTTGTGCTGCATTTTCATGCCCCCAAATTCCGAAAACGCCACATTCTTCATTTAACCCCTTTATTTCAGCAAGCATGGGATTGCCCCTTTCCAAGCCTTTCTCATTTCATCAACATTTGCTACAAGTAATACTTCGTTCTCTTCATTTTGAATTGTTACTTCATTTGTACTTGTAACTTCCCCAACTTGAATTGCTTCTACTGCTTTTTCGAATGCTTCTTGTTGTTCACGTTTTACTGTTACGACAAAGCGTGATTGTGATTCTGCGAATAATGCCGCTGTTGCTTCCCCAGCTAATTTCACAGTAGCACCTAAGCCTTTCGCACCGATTGCACTTTCAGAAATTGCAACTGCCAATCCGCCTTCTGCAACGTCATGTGCAGATTGAACAAGTCCCGCTTGAATTGCTTCTAGTAATTGTTTTTGGCGTTTTAATTCTACTTCTAAGTCGATGCTTGGTGATTGACCAAAGATTTTACCGTATACCATCTTCTGTAATTCACTTCCACCAAACTCAGCTTTCGTTTCACCAATTACATAAACTAGATCTCCAGCTTCCTTAAACTCTTGTGTTGTTACATGTTTTAAGTCATGAACAAGACCTACCATACCAACAGTTGGTGTTGGATAAACAGCTTCACCGCTACGTTCGTTGTACATTGATACGTTTCCGCCGATAACTGGGGTTTGTAGTGTACGACAAGCTTCACTCATACCATCTACTGATTTCTCAATTTGCCAGAAAATTTCTGGTTTCTCTGGATTACCAAAGTTCAAGCAATCTGTAATTGCAAGTGGCTCTCCGCCTGAACATACGATATTACGTGCAGCTTCTGCTACTGCAATTTTACCGCCCATTTCAGGATCTAAGTAAATGTAGCGAGAGTTACAGTCTGTTGTCATTGCTAATGCTTTCTCTGTGCCACGTACACGTACAACTGCCGCATCTGACCCTGGTGTAACAACTGTGCTTGTGCGTACTTGATAATCGTACTGATCATATACCCACTCTTTACTTGCAATCGTTGGTTGTTGTAATAAAGCTAGTAATGTCTCTTTATAGTTATCTACTTTTGGTGTTTCCATTTCCATTTCTTGGAACTCTTTAAAATATGCTGCCTCTTTTGAAGGTTTATGATAAACCGGTGCTTCTTCTGCTAATGCGTCCGCAGGTACTTCTGCTACCATTTCACCTTTATGGAATAAGCGAAGCATTTTATCTTCCGTTACTTTCCCCATCGTAACAGCCGCTAAACCGTACTTCTCAAATAAGTCTACAATTTCTTGCTCTCTGCCTTTTTTCACCACAATCAACATACGTTCCTGTGATTCAGATAACATCATTTCATATGGTGTCATACCTGTTTCACGTTGTGGTACATCATCTAAATACATTTCAATACCCATTCCTGCTTTACTTGCCATTTCCGCAGAAGATGATGTTAAACCTGCCGCTCCCATATCTTGAATTCCAACAAGAGCATCAGATTGGATTAGCTCTAGACATGCTTCGATAAGAAGTTTCTCCATAAATGGATCGCCTACTTGTACTGCTGGTCGTTTCGCTTCTGAACTCTCAGATAATTCTTCTGATGCGAAAGTTGCACCGTGAATACCATCGCGTCCCGTTGAAGCACCTACGTACATAACCGTGTTACCAGCACCGTGTGCTTGCCCTTTTTTAATATCTTCATGATTAATTAAGCCAACGCACATTGCGTTTACAAGTGGGTTTCCTTCATAACATGGATCAAATTGTACTTCTCCGCCCACAGTTGGAATACCAATACAATTACCGTATCCTGCAATCCCTGCAACTACTTCTTCAAATAGATATTTTACGCGTGGTGATTGTAGTTCACCGAAGCGAAGTGAGTTTAATAATGCTACTGGACGAGCTCCCATCGAGAATACGTCGCGAATAATACCACCAACACCCGTTGCTGCACCTTGATATGGCTCAATTGCCGAAGGGTGGTTATGACTTTCCATTTTAAATACAACCGCTTGATTATCACCAATATCTACAATACCTGCACCTTCGCCAGGTCCTTGTAAAACGCGCTCTCCTGTAGTCGGGAATTTGCGAAGAACTGGTTTTGAGTTTTTATAACTACAATGCTCTGACCACATAACAGAGAATAGTCCTGTTTCTGTGTAGTTCGGCAAACGTCCTAAAATCTTTTCAACCATGGCAAACTCTTCGTCTGTTAGCCCCATTTCCGCATATATACGTTCTTCTTTAATTTGTGTTGGATTTGGTTCAAGCATTAACGACATATGTTTCCCTCCAATGTTTCAAAATAGATTGAAAGACTTTTAAACCTTCAGCGCCGCCAAGAATTTCATTCACAGCACGCTCTGGATGTGGCATCATGCCAAGTACATTTCCTTTTTCGTTTACAATACCTGCAATATCTGAAACGCTTCCGTTTGGATTATCTACGTAACGGAATGCAATTTGATTCTTTTCTTCTAATTCTTTAAGAGTTGCTTCATCACAATAGTAATTTCCTTCACCATGTGCAATTGGAATGTTAATTACTGCACCTTGTTCATATTGCGATGTAAACATCGTTTCGTTATTTTCAACACGTAACTGAACAGTACGGCACATAAACTTTAAGTTTTTATTTCGCATTAATGCACCTGGTAACAATCCTGATTCAACTAAAATCTGGAATCCATTACATACACCTAGAATTGGCTTTCCTTGTTCAGCAGCTTTTTGTACTGCCTTCATTGCATTTGCGAAGCGAGAAATGGCACCGCAGCGAAGGTAATCACCGTAAGAGAATCCTCCTGGTAAAAGAATCGCATCATATTCATCTAAATTCTCTGCATCATGCCAAACGTAGTCTACCTCTTCGCCAAGCTCATCTTTAATTGCATGAAACATATCAACATCACAGTTCGAACCTGGAAAAACGATTACGGCAAATTTCACTGTGCGACAACCTCCTCAACTTCATAACGGAAATCTTCCATTACTACGTTCGCTAATAGCTTTTCACACATTTCTTTTACCTTGCTATCCAGATCAGTTACTGATTTATCAATTGTTAATTCCATATATTTACCGATACGAACATCTTGTACTTCTGTGAAAGAAAGACTGTGCAAAGCACCTTTCACCGCTGTTCCTTGTGGATCTAATACGCTCTCTCTTAATGTTACATATACCTTAACTTTATACATGTGAAGCTCCCCCTAAACGTTTTAAAATTTCTTCATATGCCTCTGTTAAATTCCCAAGATCACGGCGAAATACATCTTTATCAAATTTCTCATTACTCTCTTCATCCCATAAACGACAAGTATCTGGTGAAATCTCATCTGCTAATACGATTTCGCCTTCTTCTGTTAATCCAAACTCTAATTTAAAATCTACTAATCTTACACGACAGCTTGCGAAGTGCTCAATCAATACTTGATTGATTTGTAGAGCTTGTTCTCTTAATGTACTTACTTGCTCTGGCGTTGCAACGTTTAACACACGAATATGGTCTTCTGTTACAAGCGGATCTCCTAAATCATCATCTTTGTAGTAAAGTTCTACGATTGGTGCTGCAAGTGCAGTTCCTTCTTCCATTCCTAATCGTTTTGAAAGACTTCCTGCAATTACGTTTCTTGTGACAACTTCTAATGGAATAATACTTACCTTTTTCACAAGTTGTTCTGTATCTGACAGCTTCTCAACAAAATGTGTTTTGATTCCTACTTCTTGTAACTTTCTGAATAAAAGAGTTGTAATCTCATTGTTCAGACGACCTTTTCCTGTAATTGTCGCTTTTTTCTCCCCATTGAAAGCAGTAGCACTATCTTTGTACTCTACCCAAACCATATCTGCTGCTTCTGTACGATAAATTCTTTTTGCCTTACCCTCATACAGCAATTCTAGCTTTTGCATTTCGCAAGCCCCCTGTAGTTTGAAAAATGTGAATAGTTTATTTATAAAGAATGGCACAGAATACCTCTACTCTGTGCCATATCAAATTATCAGCTTAGTTCAATCCAAGACGTTCAAAAATTGTATCAACATGTTGCATATGATGTTCATAATTGAAGCATTCGTTGATTTCTTCTTGTGTTAATTTGCTTGTAATACGCTCATCTGCTTCTACAAGCTCTTTAAATTGTACTTGTGTCTCCCAAGCTTCCATCGCTTTAGGCTGTACGATATCATAAGCTTCTTCACGTACCATACCTTTGTCGATTAGCGTAAGCATTACGCGTTGAGAGTAAATTAAGCCGTATGTTCTTTGCATGTTGCGCTTCATATTCTCTGGGAATACCGTTAAGTTTTTCACGATATTACCAAAGCGATTTAACATGTAGTTTAATGCGATCGTTGCATCTGGTAAGATCACGCGTTCTGCAGAAGAGTGAGAAATATCACGTTCGTGCCATAATGGAACATTTTCATAAGCAGTTAACATGTAACCACGAATTAAGCGAGCCATACCAGTCATATTTTCAGATCCGATTGGATTACGTTTATGCGGCATTGCAGAAGATCCTTTTTGCCCTTTGGCGAAAGCCTCTTCTACTTCACGTGTTTCACTCTTTTGCAAGCCACGAATTTCAACCGCAATCTTTTCAATAGATGTTGCAATTAATGCAAGTGTTGACATGTAATGTGCATGACGATCACGTTGTAATGTTTGTGTTGAAATTGGCGCTGCTTCTAAACCTAAGTTTTCACAAACATACTTCTCTACGAATGGATCAATGTTCGCGTATGTACCAACTGCACCAGATAATTTACCAACGCGAACTGTATTAGCTGCTTGCTTGAAACGCTCTAAGTTACGTTTCATTTCTTCATACCAAAGACCAAGTTTTAAACCAAATGTTGTTGGTTCCGCATGCACACCATGTGTTCTTCCCATCATCACTGTGTATTTATGCTCTTTTGCTTTGTTCGCTAAAATCTCAATGAAGTTTTCTAAGTCTTTTAATAAGATTTCATTTGCTTGTTTTAAGATGTAAGATAACGCTGTATCCACTACGTCTGTTGATGTTAAGCCGTAGTGTACCCATTTACGCTCTTCGCCTAATGCTGGTGTTTCTGATACTGCACGAGTGAATGCAACTACATCATGACGTGTTTCTTTCTCAATCTCATAAATACGATCAATATCAAATGATGCATTCTCGCGAAGTTTTTTCACATCTTCTTTTGGAATATCGCCAAGTTCAGCCCATGCTTCACAAGCTAAAATCTCAACTTCTAACCATGCTTTAAATTTGTTCTCTTCCGTCCAAATCGCACCCATCTCAGGGCGTGTATAACGACTAATCATCTTTTTCCCTCCAAAAGTTGTTCTTGATGGTCCCAAATATGCAAACTCTGCGATTTTTTTAAAGCAACTTCAATATTTTCATTTAAAATATTTACATGCCCCATTTTACGCTGTGGCTTTGCTTCTTCTTTTCCATACAAGTGTAAATAGCACCCGGTTAATCTATTCACTTGTCCAAGGACCCCTTCTATATGTTCGCCTAAAATGTTTACCATGACAACTGGTTTTAACAAATTTGTTTCTCCTAGAGGTAAATTACAGATTGCTCGAATATGTTGCCCGAATTGACTTATTTCACATGCATCGATTGTATAATGCCCTGAATTGTGAGGTCTTGGTGCTAATTCATTAATATAAATCTCACCAGCTGCTGTAGCAAACATCTCTACTGCTAGTGTTCCCACAAGCTGCAGTTCATCCGCAAGTACCTGTGCGTATTCAATTCCTTTTTGTGAAAGTGCTTCTGTGATGCGAGCTGGTACGATAGATTCATGTAAGATGTTATTCACATGAATATTTTCAGCTACTGGAAATACCTTCGTTTCACCACTTATGCTACGAGTTACAATCACTGATATTTCTTTTTCAAATGGCACCCATTTTTCTAAAATGCATTCAGTTTGACTAGCAAGTTCACTTGCTCTCTCAACATCTGATTCACTTCTTAAAACCACTTGTCCTTTACCGTCATACCCTCCTGTTGTTGTTTTTAACACGCAAGGGAAGGACAGTTCTTGAATCGCTTCAAGAAGATCATCTTGCTTTTGGACAAGTCGATATGGTGCTACTGGTAACCCAGCCTTTACGATTGCATTTTTCTCTGTAAAACGATTTTGTGTTTTGTATAGTAGCTGACTGCCTTGTGGTAAATACGCATGTTTTTCAAGCCATTGTAAACATCTATAATCAATATTTTCAAATTCATATGTGATAACATCGCTTATTTCTGCTAAATGCTGAATCGCTTTCAAATCATCATAAGATGCAACAATTTCAATATCAGCAACTTGTGCACATGGTGAATGTTTTGTCGGATCTAGTACAGCAATTTTATAACCCATTTCCTTCGCTGCTAGCGCCATCATTCTTCCAAGCTGGCCACCGCCAATAATTCCAATTGTTTTTCCTGGTAAAATGATTCTTGTCATATTAGTTCACTACCTTCACGCACATTTTTCTCAATTGCTTCTCGTCTCAGTTCTAATGCATCATGTATATCATCATGAAATGAGCCAAGTATTTGTGCCGCTAGTAGTCCTGCATTTGTTGAACCAGCCTGACCAATCGCAACAGTTGCAACTGGAACTCCTCCTGGCATTTGAACGATAGACAGTAACGAATCCAAACCATTTAATGCTTTTGATTGAACAGGAACACCGATTACAGGAAGATTTGTCTTCGCTGCAACCATTCCTGGTAAATGAGCGGCTCCTCCAGCTCCAGCAATAATAACTTTTAACCCACGTTCACGAGCTGTTTCTGCATATTCAAACATATAATCTGGAGTCCGATGAGCGGATACAACTTTCTTCTCATACGGAATGTTTAATTCATCTAAAATGTCACAAGCATATTTCATTGTTTCCCAGTCTGACGCGCTTCCCATTATGACTCCAACTAGTGATTTCATATTAGAATCCCCCCGATTCAAATAAAAAAAGCCTGAAATAGAACATTTTCTCTTTTACTATGAGAGAAAGCGCTCTACTCAGGCATACGTATCCTTTGTGAATAGAAAAATACCGAGTGACTTTCCCTCATAGTCTAACGAATAACGGTCGTTAGGTAGAGACTTGCAGGCCATATCCCCGCGATTATATGAGGTGCGATATAATATTGTTTCTATGGCTATATTAACAATATTCCATGAGCAATGTCAATAAATAATCGAATGTTTTTTTATTACTTATTGATAACGTTCGTGTTTTAGTTATATTCAAAAGAGGAAGTGAAAATATATGCATGTATGAAAGGGAATTAGGATAATAATTCAAAATATAGATATACAAGGATTCCCCTTTAACTACAAGGTTTCATTAGGGTACTATATCAATGGAGCTAAAAAGATTATTCAGCATATATTTTTTATTTAGGAGCTTTATGCTTATATGAATGTGTATGAAAAAGATTGCTATGAGAAAAGCTAGTTGATGAATAAACAGTACCGGACTTTTCAGGTTGTTTAAACGGTTCAATCTTATCAGGAGACTGAATAATACACAATGATAAAATATTCCCAATGTATGTATTCAAGATAATGAAGTAATTCATTTTGAGATAGAAGAACCTACCGATTAAAGTGTTTTTGAACTAAAGGATGCCTTTATGCCTGAATAATAGTATGAAAAGAGAATTTAAAACCACAAAAAAACCTAAGTCAAAAAGACTTAGGTTTTTGCTTGGCGACGTCCTACTCTCACAGGGACAAGGTCCCAACTACCATCGGCGCTAGAGAGCTTAACTTCCGTGTTCGGTATGGGAACGGGTGTGACCTCTCTGCCATCATCACCA